>NZ_FNSW01000001.1:1966500-2294250 GCF_900104695.1 Paenibacillus sp. GP183 | reverse complement strand
ACTAATAGGAGTTTAATGGAATAACACTTTTGAGGGGTTGGGGAAATATTTTGATGGAATTTAAAATTTTAAAGGAAAAAAATAGGTGTAAGTTGAACTGATATAGCAAGAAATTTAAAACAATTAAAGGAGAAATAATACATGGCAGAAACATTGAGCCCAGAACTAGTAAAAGATTTCGTTGGAAATGCTCACGGTGATTTTGAAAGGGTTAAGCAACTATTAGAACAGGAGCCCAGTTTATTGAATGCTGCATGGGATTGGGGAGGTGGTGACTGGGAAACTTCATTAGGTGCCGCCGCCCATATGGGAAGAAAAGATATAGCTGAATATTTACTTGCTAAAGGTGCAAGACTCGATGTGTTTGCAGCAGCCATGCTTGGAAAAATTGATATTGTAAAGTCTATGTTGAATGATTATCCAGAATTGAAGAATGCCAAAGGTCCACATACAATTTCCCTTGTTGAGCACGCAAAGGCCGGTGGGGATGCGGCAAAGTCAGTTGTTGAATGGCTTGAATCGTTAAATTAATACCATATCACGGAACGTTTGTAAAAATAGAGCCGGCTGCCGAAAATCATGGCAGCCGGTATTTATATACGTAATTGTTTATGTTGCCCAAATGTATTGCTGACTGGCAATTATGCGTAGTAAAAGTTACACAGCAAATTCAGGACCCGCATTCCTAATTTATGGTAATATGAATTGAGTGAAAATTCGTAAATCCAACTTAATTTTTACTTTCTATGGGGGTATAAGTTATGAAGCTTATTCTTTTTGAAGGCATACCTGGATCAGGAAAATCAACTTTTGCTCGCTTTATATCCATTCAATTAGAGAGGAACGGATATAAGCCTATTCTTTATCATGAGACAACAGCTGATCATCCCATTTTTATAAAGAATAAACTTGATGAAGCAAATGAATGGATGGCAACATATGAAAGGAATTGGAATCAGTTTTTGACAGGTGAATATTCCGAGGATTCAGTAATTGTAATGGAGTCTGTATTATTTCAAAACCCAATATTAAACCTCTTAAACAAAGATATTGAGAGAGACAGAATAAAAGCATTTATTGAGGAATTGAGTTTCAACCTACAAAAACATGAAATAAGCCTTGTTTATTTTTATCAGGAGGACTCCGTTTATGCTATTGACAACATGATTAAAAGCAGAGGCGGAGCACAATTCTTGATACAGAAGTATGAAGAGTTTAAAGACGAAAAGTATTATATTAATCGAAATAATCAAGGTCCTGAATTGCATTTGAGCTTTCTGAAGGAATACGCTGATATTTCTAAAGATGTAATTCGTAAAGTGAGGATAAATGCAATAACTATTGAGAACTCAAGGAAGGAATGGCAGTCTTATGAGAAACAATTGCTGGGAGAATATAACCTGAAATACATCCAAGATCCTATCATTACTCAAGATGAATTGCATAGATACGTCGGAGTATTCCGTAATATCGACTTAAACTTTAATGTTAATGTTGAATTGGATGATGGCTGTCTTTACATTTTTGGAAAGCGAAAGTTAAAGATCCGCAGGAAGGATGTGTTCTACCTAGATGACATGAGTGTTGAAATTAGATTCATTGAGTATCATGGAGAATACACACAATTAATCATTGGTGAAAAAGATATTTTCGCCAATAGAAATGAGAACGGAACAGCTTTTGAAAGAATCTCATAGCTCATAACTACGAGCATTGGTAAAAAAAATATACATAAATATTTTATCATACTGGAGGAAATATGAGGCCAATAAGAAATTCTGCTAAAGCATTATTAATTCAAAACGACAAAATATTATTAACGAAGAATAAAGATGATTTTGGGTATTTTTACTTATTTCCTGGGGGTGGACAAGAACACGGGGAGGAACTAAAAGATGCTGTCGAGAGAGAATGCCTAGAGGAAATTGGGCAAAAGGTGATTGTTGGCGATCTTGTCTATGTACGTGAGTATATTGGCAAAAATCATGAATTTTCAGAATGGGATTCTGAAGTTCATCAAGTTGAGTTTTATTTTACTTGCTCGTTTGCTTCAATTGCTCCATCATTCGGGGAAGGAACCAACCCAGATAAGGACCAGGTAGGCGTTGAATGGATTGAAATTAAGAAACTTGATGAGATTAGATTATATCCAAGAGCATTAGGCAAAAGCATTAAACAGAATGAGATAGAAATTCATTATTTTGGTGATGTGAATTAACCTTTGAAAACAGCATTTTACTGAACTAACGGATACGATAGCTCAAAGGACATCCGTACAAAATAATGGTTTTTGTACAAATGTCTAGATTTATGTGGTATTATTTACCATGAGGTTAGATTCCAGTTTGAGTCTGCCATTTATTTTATGAGCTGTGCTGCATCATTAATTATCGGTTGGTTTACAAGCATTTATGATAAAACTCACCCAAATGCATTAACCTTTAATTATTGTATACCATGAAAAAGTCCCACGGGCGTTCCAGTTCGATTGATCGTGTTGGAATTGAATAAGAACAAGTGAAGGAGAACAGTATGAATCGTTTCAGATATTCATCATACATGACAATTTTGATAGTTCTTTGTATGTTTATCGGAGGTTGTGCGATGAACAATGAACCGAAATCCATTCAGACACTCTCCCAAGAATCACCTGCAATGGACAAGAATAATCCATTAATAGCTTCGGAAATTCAAAAAATAACCTTTTATAGTAAATCTCTTAATCAAAATAAAAAAATGAACATTTACCTCCCAAAGGGTTATAGTTCTGCAGTACATTATCCTGTTTTATACCTTATCCATGGGTACACAGGGAATGAGACGAATTGGGTACCCGGAATGGGGATCGATCAAGCTGCGGACAAATTAATCGAGGCGGGGAAAATCGTACCGCTGATCATGGTTTCTCCAGAGCTGGATAACAGCTACGGCATTAACTCTTCTCAAACCTACTCTGTTACCAATCCAGGAGATCCAAACACGACTTATAACGGCATGTATGAGGACTATCTGAACAACGATGTTATTGGATATGTCGATAGTCATTATAGTACATTAGCTAAACGCGAGAGTCGTTTCATCGGTGGGATGTCAATGGGTGGATTTATTAGCCTGCATACTGCTTTCTTGCATACCGATCTGTTTAGTAAGGTGGGAGGGCACAGTCCTGCTTTATTCTTGAACGATTGGTCTACAACTGGCGGTGAGAATGGTTTGAAATCCTTTCTTTATCCAACCGATACAGTCCGACAAACCCGTGATCCGCTTATTTTTTCGCAAAATCTAAATTTATCAAATATGAAGGTATACTTGGATTGTGGAGATCAAGATGGCTACAAGTTTTACGAGGGTTCGGAAAAATTATATGGTATTTTAAAAGCTAAAGGAGTCTCCGTTGAATATCACTTAAATAAAGGAAAGCATGATGGGGACTATTGGAAATCGATGGTGGATAATTATTTGCTTTTTTATGTTGGGAAATAACTTGCTCAACAGCTTGCCGCGTCAAAGTTTGTGATTCAACGAAGAGGCTTTCCTGTCAAAAAGGAAAGCCTTTTCGTTGAGCTAACGGGCAGTTTAGCGTGGCTGACCGACTTACATAACTTTACATTATCACTTTATTACGGTAATATATTAGAGAAGTAAAGTGATAAAGGATGTGGTCTTAATCGAATTCATTCGGCTAGCAATACCAAAAGGCAATACCTCAGTTAAGAAGGGAGTTTGTTATGGTGCGAGAGGCATTAATTAACAGAAAAACAAAAGAAACAGAAATTAAACTGGAGCTTAATCTCGATGAATACAGTGAAGGCAACATCAACACGGGAATTGGATTCTTTAACCATATGCTCACGCTTTTTGCTTTTAGGGCAGGAATAAAACTAAATGTGGATTGCAAAGGTGATTTAGAGATAGATGGGCATCACACGGTTGAGGACATTGGAATATGCTTGGGGCAAGCAATCAAAAAGGCTATAGGGGATAAAAAAGGCATAAACCGTTATGGTAGTTCGCGTATACCTATGGATGAGAGCTTAGCATTAGTGGATTTGAGTATATCTAATCGCTCTTTTTTAGTGTTTAACGTGGAAATGCCGTCAACACGAGTAGGCGAGTTTGAAACCGAATTAACCGAAGAGTTTTTTCTCGCTGTAGCGAATAATAGCGGGATAACCATGCACATCAATTTGGAATACGGCAGAAATACACACCATATAAATGAGGCAATTTTCGTGGCATTCGGCGATGCGTTGAAGAAAGCAATTAGGATAACAGGCGATGTTATTCCGTCTACGAAGGGTACGTTATCATTATGAAAAAAATATGTATAGACGCTTACGTGTAAAAAATTATGGGGGAGGAATTTGTTTCATTGGACATCTGACGATTACGCTAACGGAAACGATAGCTCCATGACAAAGATCAAGTAGGCTGCTGGATGATAAACTCGGTAGCCTGCTGTGCTAACGGGCAGTTTAGCGTAGAAAGATAAAAAAATACATTTACAAAATGGAACATGTGTTCTATGATTAAACTAAAATTTTCCAAAGATACAAACACAATTTGTAGAAATGAATTAAAAAAACTAAATTACTAAGAATGGAGTTGTTAACAATGAATCGAGTAGTAATGTTTGAACTAAGTAGTCAAAATCCGGAATTGCAAGCAAAGTTTTTCTCAACCGTATTTGGATGGGAAGTATCAGAACCGCAGTGGGGTTACAGTTCTGCTAAAACAGGTACCGATGAAAAACCAGGAATAAACGGTGGGATAGCTCAAGGTCCAGCTGAATTTCAGCAAGGTACTCGCATACAAATCCAAGTAAATTCAATTGATGAATCAGTTGAAAAAGCAATTGAAAACGGGGCAAAGGTTGTACAAGCGAAAATGGATCTGGGGGATTTCTACCTTGCATATATTGTTGATCCAACAGGATTGCATTTAGGACTCATTCAATATAAATAACAATGAAATTTGGAACATCAACTAAATCAGTTGGTGATTCTTCTTCTTTGATCCGACATAAGAAATGTTAACTAACGGATGATAACTATAGCTCAATAAACATCAGGAGAAGGCTGCCGATTGAAATGGATAGGTAGCCTTCTGTGCTATAACGGGCAGTTATGCGTATAAGAATGGCGAGGGAATTTCAATAATCAGGACACCATTTTCCGAATTATGGTAGTATGAATTGAGATGATACTCTCTTTTCAATTAAAACCAAGTGTTTCGGGAGGAATTTTCATGACGAAATATTTTGAAGGTTTAGCTCAGATTAATTTTTACGTTAGGGATATCGAGAAATCAATTAAATGGTATCAAGATGTTCTCGGAATGAGATTGCTCCAGAGATGCGGTGCCCATACTGTTGTTTTAGATTTTGGGCAAGGTAATGACAATTATGACATGGGAAAGAACGCAACAACCCCTGTTCTATGCTTAATTTATAAAGATGGCATGCAGCCCATTAAATTGGAGTCCTGTCATCCTGTATTCCAATTAGCATTGGAATACAAAGATAAACTTTATGATGAACTGAAGAACAAGGGCGTTAAAGTAGAAGAAAACCCTAAAAACAAATCGCACTTTGTCTTCTACGATATAGATGAAAACATGATAGAAGTTTACTTTCCGGGAATTTACGATCAATAAAATAATCATTACCCGTCGGATAAATTAGTGATAAACATTAAACTAACGGATACGATAGTTCAATCATGAAGTACAAAGTCCATTTTCATTCAGGTATATTCACCGCCCAATTTAAGGTTAAAAGTGAAAAGGATTAGAGATCCATTGACAACATATAGATAATGGATATAATTTACTTAACAACCATAAATCAGACCATGCCTATGATGAGAATCCAACTCGGAGGCGTTTTCGTCAAGAGTATTCCATGAGGGATATTTCGTAAGTTCACCGGCCCCGCCCGTTACCGCGGAACCAAGAGGATCGGATTGTGCATGTTATACAGTTCGATCAAGTTGGGTGGCACCGCGGGCAAACGCTCCTCGTCCCAATTGGACGAATGGCGTTTTTTTGTTTTCAAAAAAATTGGGAGAGGGATGGAGTAAATGAATCGAATCTACAACTTTAACCCGGGACCGGCAGCTCTGCCGCTGGAAGTACTGCAACAAGGGCAGCAGGAATTTGTTGAGTATGGGAAGTATGGAATGTCTTTGATGGAAATGTCCCACCGTAGTAAGGCGGTCGAACTGCTTAACGAAGAGACACAGGAGCTCTTAGTTAATGTTTTGGACCTGCCCAACGAATATCGGGTGCTTTTCATGGGGGGCGGAGCGAGTACTCAGTTTGCATTGACTGCAATGAATTTTTTGAAGGATGGAAAGGTTGGACGCTATGTTCTATCCGGTAGTTTTTCGGAAAAAGCTTATGTTGAAGCTCAAACGATCGGCGATGCGAATGTACTGGCAAGCAGCAAGGAACACAATTGGAGTAGACTTCCTCATGTGAAAACTTTAATGTTGGAGGGAAATACGGCCTATGTTCATATGACGACCAATAACACAATTGAAGGTTCACAGTTTCAGGAGATACCTAATACCGGACAGATTCCGCTAGTTGGCGATATGACAAGTGATATTCTAAGCAGAAGGTTGGATTGGACGAAATTTTCCATGTTCTATGCAGCTGCACAAAAGAATTTGGGTCCCGCTGGGGTCACGGCAGTAGTGATCCGAGATGATCTGCTGAAAGAATGCAACGAATGTATACCCACTGTTTTCAAGTACAGTACCTATGTCCAGCATAAGTCACTTTATAATACTCCTCCAGTTCATTCCATCTATATGATAAAGCTTGTTTTGCAGTGGGTGATGCGACAAGGTGGTATTGCGGCGATGGAGAAGCTGAATGTTTGGAAAGCAGGCTTAATTTATGATGTCATTGATGCCAGCGGCGATTTCTATAAAGGTATCGTAGAAAAACCATCCCGTTCCATGATGAATATCACCTGGCGAATGAAGGATGAGGAATTAGAGAAGCGGTTTGTTCAGGAGTCTGAGCGTAACGGATTCGATGGTCTAGCTGGACATCGTAATGTCGGAGGCTTGCGTGCTTCTGCATATAATGCGGTTCCGGTTGAGGCATGTAAGGCACTTGCTGAATTTATGATTGATTTCCAAAAACGTAACGGGTAGAGGAAGAGTAATGAATTATTATGGAGGCTGCCGCGATCGGCAGCCTTCATTAAGCTATCGGGCAGATTAACACAGTAAGTATAAAGATCATGCATTACCAATTATGGTATTATTGGGTTAAATATCACGTATTCATCGACTAGTTATTAGGAGGAGGTTTTATTGTGAACAGTATAAAATCACCCGGAGGCTCGTTATTTCCCTATTTTTATAAAAATGGCGAGATCCATTGTCTTAAATATGGAAGTTTTTATTTTAATAAAGATGCCTTGTTTTCCTTAATAAAAGCGGAAGAAGAGTTTATATTGGAAACTCATAGACGTCTGGATATTTGGGTTGATTTCTATAAAACAAGCTTAACACAAGAGGTAATGAATGAGTTTGTAGAAAGTATTAGCCGGTTAAACAAGTCCATTCGTAAGCTTTCAATTGTTGGTTGCTCATCTATTGTGAAATGGAGAATTCGTAATAAAATCAAGCGAAATGGAAATATCTCAATGTCAATAAAGTTTTTTAATGATCCGGAGGATGCAAAATCTTGGCTTGTGATGGAGTAGATTTACAACATGGAGCAACTGATTCAACTAACGGGTACGATAGCGTACTCGCACAAAGGCTGTCAACATGACAGCCTTTACTCAACTGAGAGACGGGCAGTTTAGTGATGCAAAGTGGCAACTGGTTAGTTGAATATTTATAATTAGGAACAAAGGATTCTTGGAGGAGAAGAGCAAACATGATTAGTATACAAAAATGTTCTGACACTGCAATTATTGTTCTTCACGAAATTTACGGCGTTAATCAGCACATGCAATATATTTGCAAA
Organism: Paenibacillus sp. GP183; assembly: GCF_900104695.1. Taxonomy (NCBI): domain Bacteria; kingdom Bacillati; phylum Bacillota; class Bacilli; order Caryophanales; family Paenibacillaceae; genus Paenibacillus; species Paenibacillus sp. GP183. Next base: position 2,286,258 of record NZ_FNSW01000001.1, on the reverse strand, counting down.
TTATTATCTGAATACGACTTTGATGTCTTCTGTCCTAATTTACTAGAACAGGAAATGGCTTTTGATTATTCTGAAGAAGAAAAAGCTTATCGCAATTTTATGGAAGATTTGGGTTTTGAAGATACTTTGGTCAAAATAAAAAACTTGTTATTGGGTATTAGGGAGAAATATAAAAATGTCTATTTGATCGGATTTAGTGTGGGAGCAACCGTTGCTTGGCTATGTAGCGAAGAAAAACTTGTTGATGGAATCATTGGGTATTACGGTTCTCGTATCCGAAATTATATGGAACTTTCACCACAATGCCCAACGTTGTTAATTTTTCCTGATGAAGAAAAGTCATTTAAGGTTAATGAGTTGGTCGCAGTTTTAGATGGGAAGCAAAACGTTGAAGTTCATCAGTTTAGCGGACAACATGGATTTAGTGACCCATTCTCCTCGAAATATAATGAACAATCAGCTAAAAAAGCCTTTATGGAAATGCTAAATTATATAAAGAAATAAGTTGCTGTATTAAACTAACGGGTACGATAGTTCAGCACCAAAACGGCAGCCGTCATTGCGTTAACGGGCAGCATAGCTTAGGAAACTTTATGTTAAAATATGGGTGATATTAATTAAAGGTGGACATGTCATTATGGAAAATTATGCGAAAGTAATGGGAGTTAAATTTCCCAAAATCACATTAGACCGTACGGTAGAAATTCTTAGTAGTGTAATTGAACAGAAAAGATCTCAACTTTTTCATGTTATTACGGTTAATCCAGAAATCACAATGGCATGCCAAAAGGACAAATTGCTACGTTCAATATTAGATGACGCTGGTCTCATTACAGCCGATGGTATTGGGATTGTAATGGTATCTCGTTTAAGAGGTGGAAATCTTCCTGAACGTGTTACTGGTTACGATATGCTATTAAGGCTACTCGATTCCGGGAATCAAAAGAAATGGTCATTTTATTTTCTGGGTGCAGATCCAAACACGAATCTAAAAGTAGTTGAGGTTATTCGTGATAAGTATCCGGACCTTTTAATACTAGGGAGGCATCACGGTTTCTTTAAGCAAAATGAAGAAGATAAGATAGTTGAAGAGATTGGTTCCTTAAAACCTGATATCTTGATAGTTGCACTTGGAGCCCCCAATGCCGAGAGATGGATTCATAAATATAGATTAAAGCTTAATGCGAAAATTGCTATTGGTGTTGGAGGAAGCCTCGATGTAATTGCTGGAAAAGTAAAGGAGACTCCTGAAAGTTGGAAGAGGCTTAATGTCGAATGGCTCTATAGATTGATTCAGCAACCATCAAGATGGAAACGACAGCTGATCTTACCCCGTTTTGCAATAAGGGCATTATTATTTAGAGAAAAAAGTAAATTATAAATAGTTTTTCGCCTAAGCTAACGGGTACGATAGCTCCATAAGAAAGATCAAGCAGGCTGCCGGTGATAAAATCGGTGGCCTGCTGTGCTAACGGGCAGGATAACAAAAGCAAACTTATTGAGTTTGTTCTGTAACTTTTTCCATTTGTGTGCGTAACAAAGTAAGAATTGTTTCGAGGGGGTCATAATTTGGGATTTATAAGCGTTCTTCTTGTTGTTCTGGGATCGATGATGCTATTCAAGCCGTCGATAATCTGGACCATTACAGAGAGTTGGAAGTCTAATGATGCGACAGAGCCATCGGACTTGTATGTAAAGTCAACACGCTTTGGCGGGATTATAGTTACACTTGCCGGTTTAGGCGGTGTATTGACGTTTTGGTTTTTATAAAGAATAACATTTCACGTCGTTGAGCTAACGGATTACGAATCAACTCCGAAACGGCTGCCACGGGACAGCCGTCATTGTGGGCAATTAGGAAATAATAAAGATCACTATTTCGCTTAATCCATAAAAAAGCAGGTGAGTGTTATTGGGGTTTTTGCAATATTTTTAGTGCTTGTTGGATTGTTCAATTTGTTTGCTCCTCGGGCAGCATGGTTTGTTAGTATTGGTTGGAAGATAAGCAATGCTGAACCATCAGACGCATACTTGGTTATGCATCGCATTGGAGGGGGGATCGCCTGTATCGTTGCCGTCGTACTTCTTTTTACCGGGATAGGGCATACTGGTTCTCTTCAGATAGCGAACAAACCATACGAGCAGATCTTATCTCTAGTCCAATTGAGCCCGTAACGTTTCAGATGAAACCCGTTTCTCGGTTCAACTCAGACGAAGTCATAAGCTGGATTCGGAATTCCACTTGGGACAAACCTGCCATCGACTCCAACAAGCAAACAAGCTTCGCTTCCAGTGGAGAACTCATTTTGCATTATGCGGATAGTCATGAGATCAAAATATATGACATGTTAAATGGTCAATTTGGGATTGCTGAAAAAGCGTTCTACCCCGAATATGAATTCTCCAGTCCCGAATTAAAAAAATGGTTTTCGTCTATTGATAAATGAACATATATAAATGATTGATCAAATATTGAAGAACGAGTTGAGGAGCCTGCTTTGTTGCAACTCCTCTTTCATTTATTGAAGTAACGGGCAGTAATACTCAATAAATGTTTATTATTTAAAGGAAGCCCTCGTGAGAAGCCGTAGGGCTACGATTATACCCCGCTTAATTAAAAGGCTTTGATTTTCTTATTAAGCACTGTAGAGCAAAATAGGAATAATAGGTATAAATAAAAAACGGTGGAATCAGCTTTCCGAAAGGTGGTCATTCGAATGCATTCTGGCTTTCCAATCGTAATTATTGTGTTTATTTCCTTGTTTTTTGCCATTTGGACTGGGATTGCATTATTCATGGCAATCGCCCCTTATACATTTTGGAAAATAACTCAAAGTTGGAAATCATTCAAAGAGCCTCCAAAAATTTATTTTGTGTTCCAAAGGATTGGTGGAATTATTTGTTCTGTAATTGGTTTATCATTTTGGCTGTTTGCATGGTGGAGACTGTTGTAATACTTAAAAATTTGGGAACTTATCGTAGCGGTTTTCTTTTGGCCATAAACAATAATAAACGATAACATAGCCAATTAAAAAAGTTGATTCAACTCCCATGAAAATAAAAAAGCTTGAAATCTTAAAAAAGGGCAAATAAAAATAGACCCAGGAAAAACATTTTTTTAAAAAAGGCTGAGCCTCCGATTGATCATTATGGAGTTGGGTGGTAGTTTAGCAACATTCTTCTAAAAATAAAGGTAAGGCTGGTGCAACCAGTCAAAAAGGATTAATCTCCCATAAGTGCTACCCATATTGGGTGCGACAGTCTGTGATGCACCGTGATGGTTGGAGTCAGACTAACGGTTGGGCTCTAATGGCACCATAGTTTATAGACCTTCTTCTCCCAGCCATAGTAGCAGTATTGACAGATTTTATCCATTTTCATCCTCTGTGGTGCAGTGCTGATCTTGCACTGCATGGATGACTAACGGGCAGTGTAGCTCAATAATTTTTTCTTAAGTGTTCCAATGTAGCATTGCGAGGTTTAACACTTCATGATCTAAATCTCTTATATAATTGAAGACAAGATTCTACAAGTTTTGCGTCTTTGATGAGATATATTGTACATACCCCCGTTTTTGTGGCGGGCATTATGTTTAAACTTTGGAGGTTATCTATTAATGGAAACAGGCACTGTCAAATGGTTTAATGCGGAAAAAGGGTTTGGCTTCATTCAAAGGGAAAACGGCGATGATGTATTCGTTCATTTTTCTGCCATTCAAGGCGAAGGATACAAATCTTTGGACGAAGGGCAACGCGTTGAATTCAATGTTGTTAAAGGCCAACGTGGACCTCAAGCGGAGAATGTTGTAAAACTATAGTACTCTGTCATCGTAGCCTGTTCTTGACAATATGTCAGGAGCAGGCTTTTTATATTCTGTTCTTCCGGTTATTACTTAAAAGTAATGAGGTCAACCTGATAGAAATTTTCACTTTATTCTTTTGTTTAATGTGATATTATATTCATATATTCAAAAGTTTGAATATTAAGGGGAGCAACCGCAATGAACCAATATCAAAATATTCAGATGTTCAAGTCTGATTTTTTCAAGGCATTGGCACATCCCATGCGAATTCGTATTCTGGAAGTGTTGAGTGAAGGCAATAAAAATGTAAATGAGCTGCAAAGCATTTTGGGTTCGGAAGGCTCTGCCGTTTCTCAACAATTGGCGGTGTTACGCAATAAAAATGTTGTGTATGGCTTAAAGGAAGGAACAACGGTGGTGTATTCATTACGTGATCCGCTGATTAAAGATTTATTAGCTGTGGCGAAGCAGATATTTGATAATCACCTTGTTGATGCCATTTCACTGCTCGAAGGAATTAGAAAAGAACAATAAGTCAGTCAACAACTATCCGAAGTATCATACCGGAAAACCTTTTTTTCGTGATTGAATTATAATTTAGATGTTTAATTGTGGGAGAAGTATTTGCTATATATTCAAATAATCAAATATACAAAAAAGAAGGTTTTCAAATGAAATGGACAGGACGGTTTGAAGGCTATCACGCTGCTTCTTTACGTAAAGACCTTGTTTCAGGTCTGATTGTCGGTATTATAGCCATTCCGTTAGGAATGGCGTTTTCTATTGCTTCTGGTGTTAAACCGGAATACGGAATTTACACGACCATCGTTGCCGGGATTTTAATCTCCTTGCTTGGTGGTTCAAGATTTCAAATCGGTGGTCCAACCGGTGCGTTCATTCCAATCCTTTTTGCGATTGTCATGCAGTACGGGTATGAAAATTTATTGATTGCTGGATTTTTGGCGGGTATTATTTTGGTTCTCATGGGGGTGTTTAAACTAGGTGTTTTAATTAAGTTTATCCCGCGTCCTGTGACAATCGGATTTACAGCAGGAATCGCAGTCATTATTTTCAGCGGTCAAATAGCTAACTTCTTGGGTCTAACAAATATTGAGAAGCATGAAGACTTCTTATCCAACATGAAAGAAATCATTACTCACTTGGAAACAACTAGTATCTACAGTGTGATCACCGGAGTGATTTGTTTAGCAGTTATCTTACTTACACCAATGCTTTTACCAAAAGTACCTGGTTCTTTGGTTGGGCTGATCGTATCGGCGATTGTTGCTGCTCTGTTCTTTCATGGGCATGTTGCAACCATTGGGTCCTCATTTGGAGCCATACCGAGTACTCTGCCACACTTTCAAATTCCCGAAATAACATGGGAACGAATCGGAGCTTTGATTCGACCAGCATTCATAATAGCAATGTTAGGTGGTATTGAATCTCTTTTGTCAGCCGTTGTAGCAGATGGAATGACGGGAAAACGTCATAGCAGTAACCGTGAATTGATTGGACAAGGTATTGCCAACATTGTTACCCCACTCTTCGGTGGTATTCCAGGAACAGGTGCCATTGCAAGAACTGCAACGAACATCAAGAATGGAGCCGTTTCCCCTTTATCTGGCGTCATTCACGGTGTAGTGGTATTCATAATTCTCATTTTGTTTGCTCCATACGCTTCAGACATCCCACTGGCCAGTATGGCTCCAATCCTCATGCTTGTCGCTTGGAATATGAGTGAGCGAAAGGAATTTGCCCATGTTCTAAAAACCAAAACAAGTGACTCCATTGTGCTGGCAATCACATTTTTATTAACGGTTTTTACAAACTTAACAACGGCAGTTGAAGTTGGCTTAATCTTGGCAGTGTTACTGTTTGTTAAGCAAATGAGCGATATGTTAACCATTGCAAAAGTTTTACCCGATCCCGCCTCGGAAAAGGTTAAAGCCCATATGGTTACAGAAGGACATGATTGCCCACAGCTTAATATTTACACAATCGAAGGTCCTCTTTTCTTCGGTGCCGCCAACATGTTTGAGAAGTCCATAATGGACACCATTCACCTTCGACCTAAAACCTTACTTCTTCGGTTGGGTAAAGTGCCAATCATGGACACAACTGGTGAATCCAATTTATCTAGTGTGGTGAAACACTTCAAAAAGTTAGGTGGTATCGTGCTGATTTCCGGCATTCAACCACAGCCACTGGATGTATTGAAGAAGACAGGACTTTATGAACTTATTGGAGCTGAACATTTCTTTGCACACACGGGAGAAGCGATTGACTATGCTTTGCTCCAACTGGACTATAACAAATGCTTGGGTTGCAAACATTTCGCCTTCCGAGAATGCTCGGCGTTATCCAATGCTGAATCTCAACAGGGTGTTGTTCCTGTACCGCGTTGATCCCAAAAAACAACGGTAAAATGTTTGATTAGTTCCCTATAGACCAGAAAGAGCATTTTGAGATTGAAACAAAAGTGTTCTTGTGAAGGCTCCGGGATCATTACGAGGTTTGGGCAAAAATACTTGAAGCTTCAGAACGGCGGCAAATTGCTAAGGTTCGATGCATCAAGTAATTCAATGAATAGGTTCATGCACTGGGATTATGATTGAAAAGACGGCAGCCATTCTTGCCTAAGATAAAAGTCATGTAGCCGCGGCATCTCCTCGAAATTACCAAACGAACCGAAAGTTTTTATTTACTTGTTACGTTCCGAGGTTACGAACAAATGTAGTGACATTGCCTAAACAGCAAGACCCTTGCGGATTGTTGACTTCACAACCACAACGATCAGCTTGAACTTGTTCTCGAATATGTTCAATTGGTTGTTTTTTATCTTGAACTGCCCTTAGACGCTCTCTCGTCCAGCCAAAACAATAACAAACGGGTACATCCAGCGAATCCTCCTTTTGGAAAACCAAGACTTTGATGGTATCTTTGCTAAAGGTTTGCGTATCACTAAAATAGACAACATCACATGAAGGAGTGGAGCAAAAAGCATATGATAATGCGGGTTGGAAAATCTCCAATGCAGAAGGTTTAAGCAATGCTTTAAGAGTAACTGGTGTGACGCTTTTTCCATTCTGCCCACAAGAAGGGCAAATGTAGATGGTTTTAGTTTTGCTAGATGTTTGACAACAACTCTCCATAAATATCACCCCTATTCAGTGTGCCATCTCTTACTTTAGAAGGATTATTAAGATTTAGCATAACATTAAAATTGGACATATGTACAAAAACACTTATTTTTGTGAACATGTTCGAATTAATACGCAGAAAGGCCCCGATTCTCCATTTTACCTTTTCGTTGAAGAAAACCTCGTCCAAGAAAGAGTAAATGGATAGTAGGGCCATGTATTTAATTCTAAAATCAGGAGGATGGTTTCTTACCTCCCCATTATGTATTTTCGAGTGAGATCAACAAAAGAGCTGAGAAGACAATTTCCTTCTCAGCTCTTAACGCTCGTCCTTATTCATCTCACAATAGAGTCACATATTTGGTCACAGCGGTCACAGTTCTGGTCACAAAAACTGGTTGTTTTGAGTTATTTTGAAAGAGAAATCAGTAAAACTCAGTAAATAAGAAAATCGTTGAAAGGCTTGTCCAGCTTAGGTTTTCCCCGTATTTCAGCACTTTTTTAATACCAATAAAAACATCCTATACCTAGTGCGGAGCTTTGGATGTAGGTTTATTGAATGAACGATTGAAAGAAAGAAACATCCTGGCAGCCAGAGCAACCGGTGTACGCACGATTGCTGAGCTGCTGGATGCTCCTTTGGAGAGTGTTACCGATACTGCGAGAGCCATGGGGATTGAGCCCGGTATGCTGGGACGGGACGCGATTTTGAGAATGGTTTAAGAAATCTCCATTGCAGCTAACTGGCTACTGGGTGCAAGCAACAGTGCCGGAGTGGCTTAGATTTACCTTGGAACCGCATTGCGGTTCCTGTTTTGTTTCTTTGAAGCTTATCCCGTTTTCCGTCAGCCGATTTTTATTGGTGAATGCATAGGAGAAATAAACAGTCACAGGCTGGGAGGATTGTTTCAATGTTTGAAGCTGGCTTTTCAAGTTCTGATTCCACTGCGTCTGCAGATTGAAGTAGGAATACGACACGAGTGTAACGTTGATGAATAATACGGCAATCATGACCCAGCTCAGGCCGCGAATCACTTTTCGTTCTTCAAAGCTGAAACCCAGAAGTGCGATGACGAAGGGGATGATCCAAATATGCGGAACATACCTCGCCCACCAAGCTGCGTAATTGATAAATACCGAGGCGAGCAGGATGACCACCAGTCCGAGCACGACCATCGTTCGCGGAATGTTGAATAAAAAAGCCATAGCGAGAATGGCCAAGCATAGAACAAGAACACCGCTGAACAGCGGACCGAAACCGGAAATGGCGGTATCCGGAGAACCGTAGCTTTTCAGCTCATTCGCTTTAAATGTAAATGGTGTTTTCATTTGCGTTGTATCCCGTTCCGTGCTGTTTTCCTCGGATGCCGAGAAGTAAGAGGCTGTGGCCTGCTCGAACCGATTCAGGGTTGAGAAGCTGATCGGGGTAAATGCGGCGACAACGTCTCGTGCTTCATTACCCGCCAGTGGAAAGAACGGATTGTGGTATTTTATCGTATTGGTTACATACGGGTTAAAGCCCAGGATTACGATGCCGATAAATGCAGTCGCCGATAAAACAATCAGCATTTTCTTCAGAAGCGCATGCTTCTGTGTGATATACAACGCAGCGACAAGGCCGAAGCACAAAATGCCGGAGTAGGCGATCGCCGTAAATTTATTATTGAATACCAGCAAAATGCAAAATGAGAAGCCTGCGATCAAATAAGCATTGGATTGCAAATAAATCAAAACTCCAAGGGCAATTAAACAAATCAGAATGGAACCGAGCTGGCCATCCACATAAAAACTGAGGCACTGGTAAATGCTTACCGGGTTACAAGCAAGAAGCAGGGCCAGCAAAGCGGCCCGAACCCATTTTTTCTTTTGGATTGCGTACAGTGCAGAGAAGCTTAGAAAGAAGGACGCCAGGATGAGCAGGAAATTAAACACTTTGCTCAGCTCGATTTTGCCGGTCAATGCATACAACACCGCTCCGCATATTTCACTCGCCTTGGCGTAGTGATCGATCCAGATCGCATAGGGAGCCCCCTGCTCACCAAGCGTTTTATCATAAAACGGATTCCAGCCTTGGGCAAGTCGAATAATGGCTTCCTGGTGATAGGCTTGTCCGTCATAGCTTAAATCATAATAATTGCCACTGATGGCGAGAAAAATAAAAAACAGCGCAGCGGACAGCGCAAGACAAACAGCGAAATAGCGGCGATAGTTGTCCGGGAAATAAAACTTTGCGGTAAACCAAAGGAAGACTGCAGTAACAGCAAGAGCAATAAATATATGGGCGCCGTTAATGGAGAGACCCACGAGAAAAGAAAGCGATGGGACCACAAAGGCTGCTGCTGTAAATACCAATAGGGTAAGACCCATAAGCAAGCTTATATTCTTGATTCGATCGTTCATTTTACTCTCACTCCTATCTCTCTATACATCTTATCAAATGAAAAAGCTTGCTATCCAAGCCGTTATCGTACCTACTATCAAACCCCCGATGATTTCAATCTTGGTATGACCTTGCTTTTCCCTAAGGCTTGACGGTTCATGACTCTGATGGCTTCGGGTGAGTGAGTTAATCCATCTGGAGTTTTCCCCAACTGCACGCCGCACGCCTGTTGCGTCAATGATCACAATCATCGTAACAGCAACACTCAACCCAAAAAGCGGGGTATCCCAACCAGCGGTAAATCCAATCAACATGGCGATCGAGGAGATAACCGAGGTGTGAGTGCTTGGGAATCCGCCGTTGCCAACATGTCTTCTTGCTTCTTTACCATGCTTATATACATTAAATACGAATTTTAAGCAGCCTGAAGCCACCCATGCGACCAAAGGGATTATAGCAAATAAATAACTATGAACCTCATTCATATGCGTTGTTCCCCCAATTGTTTGTACACCTCTCTCATGATCTTGAAACGAAAAACACACCTGCTAAAATTAGAGCAAGCCCGGTCCATTTCGAACCCGAGATGGTTTCATTAAACAAATAGTAGCTCGCTAAAGCGACGATCACATAACCGATGCTGACCATCGGATAGGCGACGCTGATGTTCATTCTTTTTAAAGTGAGTAACCAAAACAAAGAGCTTAGCGCGTAGGAGAACAATCCGCCCAGAACCGTCCAGGAGCTTATCATTTTGAGCAAAGCCGATCCTGAATTCCATAATGGTTTCGGATGTTCAATTCCCCATTTCATGAGCAGCTGCCCGATCACGCCAAGCAGGACAGACAACAGCAGCCACACAAATTTCATCGATTTCCCCCCCTTCTTTCTATGCAAGGTTATTCCAGATAAATCAGAATGAGCACGACCGAGAATGCATAAAGCATAACCGTAACCAGGATGTGTCGGTCCTCTAATAATACTTTTTCCGGCTTACCACCTTTACCTTCGATATGAATCAAATACAAATAACGGAACACTCCATAAAACACGAACACAAGGGTCCACATCAGATGAACCGTATGATTGGATGTAAAGGTAAACAGCGCGTAGCTGATGAGCGTCATGGTAATCACAATGCTGTTAAACTGGTTCAGCAGCTCCATGGAATAGAAATCAAGCACCTTGCGATGAGAGCCCTTATTGGATTCAAGCAAGTAAAGCTCATGCCTGCGCTTGCTGATCGCCAGGAAGAGCGAAAGCAGCATCGTACAGATCAAAAACCAGGGAGTAAACGGAACGGCAATCATCAAACCGCCGCCGATGGCGCGTAGCACGAACCCGGATGCAATGATCAAAATATCAAGAATGACCACGTGCTTAAGCTTGAACGAATAGGCTACATTCAATAAGAAATAAAACAGCAGCAAGAAACTGAATAACGGATTAAATGTATACGCAGAAACGAGAGAAAACAGCAGCAAGAGCGCTCCGATGCACAAAGCCGCATACGGATTGATTGCACCTGAAGCCATCGGCCTGTTTCGTTTCTCCGGATGCTGACGATCAGCTTCCCGGTCGACGAAATCGTTAAGTATGTATACACTGCTCGATACAAAGCAAAACAGAAAAAAACCTGCGACCGAATGAAGCAGCATATCCATATTGGATTTTTTGATCGAAAATATAAGCGCAGCGAAGACCAGTAAGTTTTTGGTCCACTGCCGGGGACGTAACTGAAGGAAGTACATATAAGCAAGGTAAGGCAAAGTACCGGCTTTCTTTTCTCTGGCTTCAATATTCGAATTGGGCATGTTCATTCATGTTCCTCCTCATGTTTGCAAGTTGCTGCAGTCTTCACCAGTTTTTAATTATATAGAATAGGGTGTTCTTAATAAAGCGCGAAACATGATAGAAATAATGTGGAAATGGGAGGATTCGACGGCATAACCCCCTTTTATAGCTGATTATGTAAACATTTTGCAGTTTTTGTTTCGGGCAATTATGAGTTATAATTACAAATGGTTCTTTAATAAGAACTTCAAGGTTTTGTATGCAGAGATAGAGAGAAGGAGAGAAGAGCATTCATGGCTGATAAAATCACGGGAATTATTGATCTTTCCTATGCAATTACTGTTTTGATCATTCTCCTCACTTTTGTTCTTATTGGTTTCAGGTTTAGAGCGATGTGGCTGGAGAACAGGATGCAGCATGTTTTACGGAAGCATCAGGATTATTTTGATTATGTAAAGTCGCACATGTTTGAGAGTACTCCGCTGCTAAAGCCGGTTGGTTCGATACATAGAGCCGAACTCCTTGTGATTCAAGGGAAGCTGCTGAATTGGATGGAGAAGATTGTCGGAGCCGAGTGTGACAGATTGACGGAGCTTTGCCGTGATCTGGGCTTGGTTGACTTGAATATGAGAAGATTGCAAAGCGAAATACACTGGACAAGATTGGATGCGATTTTTAATCTTGGCATTATGCAGGCCAAAGAGGCAACCCCGGCCCTGCTTCAATTATTGGAAGAAGAGCGTTACGGAACCTCCGCTTTTGTTATTGCACGCTCCATTGCTAAATGCGCGCAAGATTTAAATGAGCTTGACCGGATGACACGTATACTGGCGAAGCATGGCAAGCAGTCTCATCGGCTTGTGACCAGCATACTTGTATTGTCTCGACTGGATTGGACCCCTCTGCTGGTTGTTTACTTGAACGAAACCGACGATGAGCTGGTGAAAATTGCTTTGACATGCTTGCAAACTCGATCCATCCCAGGTACGGAGGAAGTCTTGTCTTCGCTGTTGGATGCAGAGGACTCAGAGCTCCGATTATTGGCTGTACAGGCCTTGGTTCACCAGGGAACACGGATGACGCCTGAGCAAATGAACGAGCTGATGAGTCATGAAGATGCGGACGTCAGGGCGGAGGCTGCGGATGCATTTGGACAGGTTGGTATGGTAGCTTCTGTTGAGTCTCTCAAAGAAGGCTTGGAAGATTCAGATCGGCGTGTGCGTTACAACAGTGCACGGAGCCTGATTGACCTCGATTCCGCAGGCTTTGAAGCATTGTGCGAGGTAGCGTTCCATGGAGGCAATTCCCGAGAAGCGGCGTTTGCGAGCAATGTCATTCAAGAGGAATTATCAAGAGGGCCTATTTATTCCGAGGACCTGGAGCAAGCCATTCGCTATAACATGAGGCTGGATATTTACCGTCAGTATTCTAGCGGTCGTGAAGCGGCTAAACAACAAGAAAATTTTGGCAGGCTGAAGGTTTTGAAAGGAGATACCGCATGAAGGAGCTGCTCTTAGGTTATGCTTTGTTTTCCCTGTATTCCGTTTTCTTTGTGTATGTGTTTTATTTGATCATCATGCTGCTATCGCATAAGCGGATCATCCGCGTGATGAAAGGGTCGCAGTATACATGGTACCGCGAGCTTTCCGGCTCCGAACAAGTGCCCCCTGTATCCATTATGGTGCCCTCGTATAATGAAGAACTGACGATCATAGAGAATGTCAATAATCTGTTAAACCTCAACTATCCCACCTATGAAGTCATTGTTATCAACGACGGATCCAAGGACAATACCCTGCAAGTATTGATAGACGAGTTCAATTTGATGGACAAAAGCACGTATTCCGTCGGGCAAGCCCTCGAAGCTATGCCGATCAGAGGCGTTTACCACAACCCTCGCTATCCTAAGCTGTATGTGGTAGATAAGGAAAATGGGGGGAAGGCGGATGCTCTGAACGTGGGGATTAATGTTTCTCACTATCCCCTGGTAGCGACGATCGATGCGGATTCCCTTTTGGAAAAAGATGCATTAATCAGGCTCGCTGCGATGTATATGGAAAGTCCGGAGGAAACTGTAGCCATTGGGGGCAACGTGCGTGTGGCCAATGGTTGCATCATTGAGAATGGGATTGTAACAGAAGCGAGACTTCCCAAGAGATTGCTGCCATTATTCCAAAATCTTGAATACCTGAAAACCTTCCTAGCCGGAAGGATCGGCTGGAGCGCGATTAACGGACTTATTATTGTTTCCGGCGCTTTCGGGCTGTTCCGCAAAGACTACCTGATCAAGGTAGACGGCTATCGGGACGGCTTCCCTGGCGAGGATATGAATATTATTATCAAGCTTCATAAACACATGATAGATAACGATCTTCCTTATCGGATTGCCTATTGCCCGGATGCGGTTTGCTGGACGCAGGCTCCGGAATCGCTTCGCGTTTTGAAGAGCCAACGCAAACGCTGGTCGCGGGGAAACATCAAAAATATTTTAAAATACAGCAGCATGATGTTTGTGCCCAAGTATAAGGCGATAGGCATGCTGTCCATGCCGTATACCATGATCTTTGAAACATTGGGGCCTTATCTGAAAGTGACAGGTTACTTCGCTCTAATTGTCTACATCCTGCAGGATATGGCGAATTACAATATTATGCTGTACATTATCGGATTCAGTATGCTGGTCGAAATTTTATTCAGCTGCGGGGCTTTGCTGATTGAAGAGGTTGCGTTCAGACGGTACCCGAAATTCAGGGATCTCTTCAAAATGATGTTTTATTCCGTCCTGATGACACTCGGTTACAACCAGCTGAATGTATATTGGAAAATTCTCGGCCATATCGATTACATTCGCAATGACGATTCATGGGGAGTCATGGTCCGAACCAGCTGGAGAAGCGAAACGACCGGCCAATAACCAACCAGACAGGAGTGATCATTGATGTTACCGCATATTTCCAAAGGAGCTGCAGACAGCCTCCGTCTTTCTATTCTTATCAATAAGGCCATGATGGAATCGAACCAGCCAGCCTTCGGCTTGCTTCTTGTAGAATGCTCGCTGACGGAGGAGCAGTTGAAAGAGCTGGATGCTGTATTGGAGCAAATGGATTTAAATCTGCAAAAGTCCATTGTGTTTGAATTGGAAAGAGGCCTTCTGTCGATATTGCTTCCTGATCAAAAGCTCCATGCAACTCACTATGTCTCCCTGCAGGTCAAACAATTTTTGCAGGAGGAGCAGCTGCTTGGAGGCAATATCCTCATTGCCAATTTTTCTGGATTCGCGATGCCCGCAGATTCCGATATCGAGGCGATGATTGGCATGCTGCGGGAAGAAGTGGACCGTGAAAATACGATTTTGATCTACAATCCTCAGGAAGTGAAGAACAATAAATCGACGATTTTGATTATCGATGAAGATGAAGCCGTCGGAGAGCTGCTTGATTCACAGCTGCGGATGAAGGGGTTCCAGGTGTACAAGGCAAGCAGCGGGGAAGAGGGACTGCGTCTGTTTGACATCCTGCTCCCGGATTTGGTCATTACAGAGCTTTCGCTGCCGGTCTTTGACGGCTTTGAAGTCATTCGCAGCATTCGCAAAAAAATGAATACAGAGTGCCACATTATGGTGCTGTCCGATAATCAAATGGAGAAGGATATCAGCATCTGCTTTGAGATGGGCGTATCCGATTATATAAAAAAACCATATTCACCAGTGGAGCTGGAAGCCAGGGTTCGCCGGCTTTTGGAATAGGTTCTTAGATAGGAGGCCATAGCCGTGATAAAGAGAAATATCAAGCTGCGCTTAAGCATTTTCACAGCTGCGGCTCTGGTAGCCTGCTATTTTGGCTGGCAGCATTTTCAACCGATAAGGGCTGAGTATACACCTGTGGAGAGTACCCAGCTGTCGGACGGAACAAATGTGAAATTCCGTACCCAAGGCGAAAAGATAGAAGTTTACAGCAATCAAAAGTGGCAGCCCTTCTTTGCAAAAGGGGTGAATCTTGGAGCTACAACACCCGGATATGATCCTGGAGAGCTGGCGATCGATAAGCCGACTTTCTTGCGTTGGTTTGCCGAGATCAAAAAGCTGGGCTCTAATGTTATTCGGGTATATACCATTCATAATCCGGTCTTTTATGATTCATTGGTAGAGTATAATCATCAGCATCCGGAGGACCCTCTCTATTTTATTCAAGGAGTATGGTCGCCGGAGGAACAATTTTATAAGACGTATGATGCATTAAGCGCCATATCTATAAAAGCATTCAAAACTGAAATCTCTCACGCCGTCGGCGCGGTTTATGGAGATATCTCGATCCCGGCCGAGCAGGGAAAGGCCAGCGGGTCCTATAAAACAAATGCTGCCCCCTACTTGCTAGGCTGGAGCATCGGAACAGAGTGGGATCCGACTCTGGTTGATAGAACGAATAAGGCGCATCCGGGGCTGGCTCCATTTAAGGGCGATTATTTTCAAGCCAAGAGCAGCGCATCTCCATTTGAGAGCATGCTGGCGGAAATGCTCAATACGCTTGCTTCATTTGAATCCAGGTATGGCTGGCAGCATCCGTACACCTTTACCAACTGGGTAACCACAGATCCACTGTCGCATCCAGGTGAAATACTGGTTGATGAGGATTTGGTCAGTGTTGACGCTATGCATATCGAGCCGGTGAACTGGAAAGCAGGATATTTTGCTTCTTTTCATGCTTATCCGTACTATCCTGACTTTTTCCGTTTGGACGAAACGCTCAAGACTGTTCGCAACGATAAGGGTGAACTTGATTCTTATAAATCCTACCTGCGGCTCTTAAAAGAGCATCATAAAGGGATTCCGATTATGATCACAGAATTTGGCGTGCCCTCATCAAAAGGGGTTGCCCATCTGACGGATTTGGGGAGAAACCAGGGGGGCCATACGGAGCAGGAGCAGGGAATTATCGATGCTGATTTGCTGCACCAAATTAACCAAGAGCAGTATGCCGGAGCGATATTGTTCATGTGGCAGGATGAATGGTTTAAACGAACCTGGAACACACAGGATTATGAACAGCCGGTCGAGCGCCGAAAGTATTGGCTGAACGTGCTGACCAACGAGAAGCTGTTCGGACTTGACGGATTTTATTCGAGCAAGGATGGCCCGCTGAAAATAGACGGCAATCTGGATGATTGGAGCTCGATCAAGGACAAGAAAGAGTTCGTTTCCAGTGTACCCGGCTGGAAGAAAATGATGGTGACTCATGACGAGGCCTACCTGTACGTAGCTATAGAGCTGGAACAGAATTTTGATCCAAGCAAGATGACCCTGCATATCGGAACCGATACCCTTGAGGGCGGAAACAGGCATTCCAAAGAAATGGGCAACCGAATCCTGAATCAAGGTCTGGAGACTCTGATTTCCATTGGAAACGAGCAAGACAGTGCAATCAGCATTGCTTCCAATTACGATTTCACCGCCAGGCTTTGGGGTAAAATAAAAGGCATGTTTCCCGTCAATCCGGCTGAAATGAAGAATGATTCCGGAGTCTTTGCACCGTGGAAATTGCCGATCGATTTGAAAATGGCACCGCCTGCCGCAAAGAAAAGCAATCCTTATCAGGATGTTCTGGTCGGGCAGCTGCCGCGAGGTACGACGAATGCTGCAGATCCTAACTACAACTCGCTTGCCATGTGGGAAGCGAAAGGAAAAACGGTAGAAATCCGGATTCCCTGGATGCTGCTTGGCTTTTCGGATCCGAGCTCACTGCGGGTAGTGAATTATGAAGAAGCGGATGGCAAGCTGCTCACCTCGAAGATCGACGGCATTCGGCTGGTACCATGGATCATGGACAACAGCACGAAGGAGGTCCAGGGTCTTGGCGATGGCAGCACCGAGGTGGACATCTCGCAAATGCCGAAATACAAATGGAGGCCTTGGAACGAGGTTCATTTCCAAGAGCGGTTAAAGCAAAGCTATCCGATCATGCAGAAGGCTTTCAGCGAGATCAAGTAAAACGTCTTGATCTAACCTGACATGATCTATCACAATAAACATCCGATCCAATAGAAGAACTATTCTATGGAAGGATGTTTATTGTGTTTTTGTGAAAGCTTTGAAGAGAAGGAGTCTGAAGTCCTTTGTCCGGCATGTTCTGGATAGGTCCACGCGCTCATTTTTTCATAGAGGTTGAATACATATTATATTTTGCTCCTTAATTACCGATATTCTTCCTGAGCCAGTTTAGGATATGGCATCCAGATCAATCATCCAGGAGGAAGAAGAAGCATGAGGAAAAGAAGTACGGTAAGTATAATGGCAGCAATCCTGTTCTTTGTAGTAGCCATTACCTTACCCGGTCAATCTGTGCAAGGAAGCGCAGGGAGTGGTGGGACTATCGGAGTAAGCGGGATAAAGCAAGCTGACAATACAGCCTACTTGAACTCATATTGGTTTAGCAGCGTTGAAGCTTTGACGGACACACAAATGAAGGATCGTGTTTTGCAGCTTCAGACTTATCAGATCAAGTACCAATTGGCGGATATTGGAGTGCTCGTTTCCAGTATGGATTCGCTTAATGGAACTTTGCCGGCGGAGGGATACACGCAGCTCGCTCGCTGGATCAAAAATTCGAGGGAAGCCGATCCTAATCAGAAAATCATTGTTCTCGTCAATGATGGCAATCGAGTGGTTTGGGAGGCTGGCCAGAAAATAGGGAATCCATCCTTTGGCAATGCCACTTATAACACAAACCTGAGAGACGTTGCGGACAGCTTGATCAACAAAGGGATTGTGTACAATGGAGTCGCTTATAAAGCGGATGGCATTCAGTTTGACTTCGAGAGCTTTTTGAAGGATGATCAAGTGTTAAAAGCAACCTCTCAGTATGTACGTAATATTTTACCACAGGATGCCATCTTTTCTATTGCAGCTCCAGCCCATCCAAGCGTCTGGTCGGATGCTTACTTGAAAGAAATGGCGAGCATTTTCAATCAGCTGTGCCCGATGATGTATGACCAATTAGAGCCGGATTATTGGGTCAATTCTCCAGAAACCTATCAGTTATTCTGGGAAAAGACGATCATCCGTTATGCAAATGCGATAGCGGATAGCAGTCATCCTGAAGCTAGGCTAAATCCGACTATGCCTGCCTACGGTAAAAAGGTGACGGACACAGGCTTTGTATATCATGATCCCAATATCGAAAATATATATAACGCCTCGATAGGGCTTCAAAAGGCAAGAGCTCAGCTGGCTGCGGATCGGCTGACTAAGCCAACGCTGAATCCAAATGGAGTTCATGGAGCGGGGATATTTTGGTGGAGTTCCTTTATTTATGAAGGTGTAAATCCTTGGGATGGACATGACTATGCGCAGGATCGCCAGTGGTGGATAGAGGAGTGGCTGCAGAAATAACAGCCTAATATTTAAAAAAGGCATTCCCGCTTCGCTGATCAAGCGAAAGGGATTGCCCTTTTGTCATTTAACGGAGTTTTTAGAGCGCCATTTGTTATATTCCAGAAATTCGGAAAACTGTTCTTTGGAAACGCCGGATGCCATTGCATCGCGAACCAACTGGGACCATTCGGGATCGAGGGCCGGTTCAATTTTTTTTCCTGGAAAGAAGGTTTCTATGGGAACCCCCAGTACGGTGGAAATTTTTTCGAGAAATTGAATCGAAGGATTCGATTGAATATCCCGTTCAATGCTGCTTAAATAAGATTTGGCTACTCCCGCCCGCTCCGCAAGTTCATTAATGGATAATCCCTTTTCGAAGCGAAGCTGTTTCACACGGTTGCCGATCATGCAAACTCCTCCTAGGTGACAAAGGCTCATTGGATATTTACATTCATTTTACCAAAAATTAATAACTTTGTGGATAAAAAAATACAAATTGCAAGGAGATAAAATGAATTTTTTTTAATTTTGTGAAAGCGTTTTCCAATGTCGGCGAAAAAAGGGAGAAAGAGGAAAATTACGGGGAAAGAGGAGGAGGAAGTTTATGTAGTTCATTCTTTTTTTTCAGTGGAATCGGCGTAAGTACCGTCTTTTAGGAAAAGCTTAATCTCTTCCAATGGAATACCCATCGTTTGTGCCGTTGCTATCAAATGAATCCAATCATTGTCCAAATCCAAGTGTTGCTCATTTCTTCCAAAGGTGTTACCTGCATTCATATTAGTTTTGCACCTCCGATATCTTTTTTCCAAATGACAAAAGGTATAGGGCAGCGACAAATATACCATTCGTAAGGGAAAGATGATTTAAGGGGGCAGGGATGTTGATTATGTAATATCTTTTACATATAATATGAACCAACAATATGAACCAACAAGATGATACTCATGTCGTGATTATGATTAAGGATCAATAATAACATAATGGAGGTTCCAGTTGAACACGCTCTCATTTGGACTGCTCAGCTTACTGAATAAAAGTTCACGTACGGGTTATGAACTCATGCGGCAAATTCATCTTTTTTGGCAAGTTCAGCACAGCCAGATTTACCCGTTGCTGGCTAAGCTGGAGAAAGCAGGCCTTGTTGAATTTGTAATAGTCGAGCAATCGGACAAACCGGACAAGAAGGTATACTCCATTACCCAAAGCGGAAAGGATGCGCTCAGGGAGTGGATTTCAATGCCCGCGGCTGATCCTGTGACCCGTGATGAGCTGCTGCTAAAGGTTTACAGCATTTCTTTATCTGATCGGAGTGCGGCCATAAAATTAATTCGTGAACGCGCATGCTTCCATCAAGAAAAACTCGAAAGTCTGAATCAGTCCCTGAATAAAATTAAAGCAGAGTCCGGGATGGAAGCAGCAGAACTGAATTTGCAATCCTCGTATTTCGGTTCATATTTGATTGTGCACAAAGCGATTATGGTCCATCAGGCTAATCTGGAATGGTGCCGCTGGGTAGAAAGCATTATCGATATAGAGCCCCGGTAAGAGAAAAAATAAAATGCGGCTGTCCCCCCGTCATCTCACAATGACTCCCGGAACAGCCGCATCTTTTCCACAAAAGTAAAATAATTTTCGGAGTCTCCGAAACCCAATCATGAAAATAGATTGCGTAAATTTTCCGCAAAAGGAGCACGGATAATGCCTTTTTCCGTAATGATTGCCGTCACATATTCGTGCGGCGTTACATCGAAGGCAGGATTGTACACCTTCACCCCGACTGGCGCTGTACGCTTGCCAAAGCCCTGGGTGATTTCGTCCTCGTGCCGTTCCTCGATCGGGATATCCGCTCCGGTCGGCGTATTCAAATCGATCGTGGACATCGGGCACGCCACATAAAAAGGGATGCCATGCGCCTTCGCCAGAACCGCCACGCTGTACGTGCCGATCTTGTTGGCCACATCGCCGTTGGCCGCAACCCGGTCCGTTCCCACGATGACCGCCTGGATCCACCCCTTGGACATCACGGCTCCCGCCATGTTGTCGCAGATCAAGGTCACATCCACGCCGGCCTGATGCAGCTCGAATGCCGTAAGCCTCGCCCCCTGCAGAACCGGCCGGGTCTCGTCGGCAAACACCTTCAGGCTCAGGCCCTGCTCCTTCGCCAAATAAAAGGGCGCCAGGGCTGTGCCGTACCTCGTTGTCGCCAAACCGCCTGCGTTGCAGTGAGTCAGGACGCCGAAGCCGTCCTGAAACAGAGTCAGCGCGTGCTCGCCGATGCGACGATTCGTAGCCTCATCCTCGGCCTGGATGAGCTGCGCTTCCTCGAGCAAAGCCGGCTTCATCGCCGCTGCGCTCAGCCCGGCTTCGGCCAAAGCTTGCGCCCGCGCTTTCATCCGGTCGAGCGCCCAAAACAAGTTGACCGCCGTCGGACGGGAGGTCGCCAAATACGCCGCCTGCTCACGAACTCCGGCGAGCAGCAGCTCCCGGCCTTCGGCTTCACTGCGGCCCTCGACCGCGATGCCGCGGATGCCGAGGTAAACGCCGTAAGCCGCGGCGATGCCAATCGCCGGTGCGCCCCGCACCTTAAGGCGGCGGATCGCTTCCCACACTTCGGCGGGTGTTTCCAAAGACAAATAAACAATTTCCTCCGGCAATAGTCGTTGATCGAGCAAATCCAGCGCTTGCCCCGTCCAACGAAGGGACTGCAGAGCGTCTTCGCCTTTCGATTGTTCCTGTATGTTAGTCATTGGGAAATAACCTCTTTTCTGATCCAAACCTCACTGTAGCAATGTGAATTTTGCTCTATTCAACACGGAAAGCTCATAATTTGCACGGTGGCATCAGCCCTTTGGACCATCTCCTCGATGGAGCTTGCTTGTCGGCCCATGCGGATGAGCTCGGTACCGATGGCAAGTGCGAGGCGCTGAGCGCGTTCACGGGCAGCGGCATCTTCTATTTTATCAATATCCGCCACATGCGCCAAGCCAATTACACGGCGAACCATTTTAGCACCGGCAAAACCAAACGTATCCTGGAGTAATCTGCGCATATACAAATCCTGATAGCCGGGTGTCCGGAACAAACGATCCGAGCTGTGCTGAGACCAAAGAGAACGGAATTCCTTTTCAAAATGATTCCATACGTCCTTCACCGTATTCAGCAGATAACTGCGATACTCGGCACGTTCTTCCGGAACAGGGCTCCAGCCTTCTTGTGCTGCAAAATTAAGCAGCAGGTTAGCCAGAACAGCTCCAATATCAAAGCCCATAGGCCCGTAATAAGCGAATTCCGGATCAATGACCTTGGTCGAATCCGTTCGGATAAAGATACTCCCCGTATGCAAATCCCCATGCAGCAAGGCTTCAGAACGCGTCAAAAATTTCTCGCGCAGCTGGGCTACTTCAAGAAGCAGCTCATTATTCTGCCAAATAGCTTCTATGGCGTCACGAAGGTGCTCCTCAAAATTATTCGTTTCCGCATCCCGATAAGGATCATCAAAAATCAAATCCTCAGTAATTTTGCACAGCTCCGGGTTTATAAATCGGCCCTGCTGGAGTTTCTTTTCCTGCTGATTCATTCCCAAATCGGAAGTGTAATAAAGAGTATGCGCTAGAAAACGACCTATATCGCCGGCGAATAAAGGGTACTGATTTCTATCCATCAAGCCTTTCCGCATAATCACATGATCGCTTAGATCTTGCATCGCGGTTAAGGCCAGATTACGATCATATACGTAAACGTGCGGTACCAAATCCGGACATAGAGATTCCTGGATTTGCAGCACTTCACTTTCAATTCTTGCACGGTCCAGGGTGAGAGGCCACGATTCGCCAACAACTTTGGCATAGGGCAGCGCCTGTTTCAAAATAATGCTTCTGCCCGTGGCAGGCTCCGATATGTGAAAGACGAGATTGAGGTTGCCATCGCCAATTTCGCGGCTGACAAGCTCGGCTCCAGTCTGGAACAGCTCGGGAATTTTTCTGGAATATTCAATTGCTTCAGCTTCGGATAAGGGATGATAATTGGTCAATAGGATAACCTCCTGCAATTCAAGGTTGAATTCCAACCTGTTTTCTATGTATTATAGCCCTTTTCAGGAGCCATTTCCACATAGGCGGCCAAGATTTAACACATACTAAATCATAACAGCTTCATTACTAAATAAGGAGGAATTTCAAATGGCTACAGCAGCAACCGCAAAAAATGTCGCTTCCGTTCAAAAGGTATTAAACAAACAAGTTGCAAACTGGGGTTTGCTTTATGTCAAATTCCACAACTTCCATTGGTATGTAAAAGGAACCGAATTCTTCTCCCTTCATATTAAATTCGAAGAGCTTTATAACGAGGCGCATCAATATTTGGATGTACTGGCTGAACGCTTATTGGCGATTGACGGTAAACCCTATGCGACGATGAAAGAATACCTAGCGGAATCTTCTTTAAAAGAAGCTAAAGGCTCCGAGTCGACTCAGCAAATGATTCAAGGTATTGTGGCTGACTGTGAGATGCTTCTTACAGAGCTTAATGAAAGCATGAAAGTTGCTGAAGAAGCAGAGGATGAGACAACCGTTGATCTGTTCCTGGAAATCCATGCAGCTTTGGAGAAACAGCGTTGGATGTTTAAAGCCTATCTGGGACAATAAACGACTTTTCAAATATTATAAATGGGGCAATCCTTCAGCCATTACCATGGCTTTGGGACTGCTCTTTTTTTATTGACATGGATCTCAACACCCATTTGCCTTATTTG
The DNA here is from genome assembly GCF_900104695.1 of Paenibacillus sp. GP183. Taxonomy (NCBI): domain Bacteria; kingdom Bacillati; phylum Bacillota; class Bacilli; order Caryophanales; family Paenibacillaceae; genus Paenibacillus; species Paenibacillus sp. GP183. The sequence continues at coordinate 2,263,023 of NZ_FNSW01000001.1, read as the reverse complement.
GAAAGCACTAGTGCACCCATTTGACCTTCGGGTTAAGAACAGATATCATTTTTATAGAAGCAAGAATAAAGAGAGCCCTTTTAACTCAAGCAGGGGAGGTCAAAGCTACGGATACCATCAGAGGAATGCCTGCGTTAAAGGAATGGGCGGTTGCCATCCAGGCGCTCAAGAGCGGTGATCAAATCATGATCATGCGCAAAGGAGGATTAGCTGAGGAAACGCGTGATTTTCAGGTAAAAGCGGATTCGTTCTATTTATATCCTGCCTATGAGCATCAGAAAAAAGAGCTGCTGAAAGAGGAATATCAGGATCAAATCGACGAAACACTACGTGAATGGAAGCCGGATGACTCAGTCACAACGATAACTGCCTATGCAAAGCTGGCTGAGGACATCGAAATTACGGATCAGGAACAAATCGACCGTCTTTATTCCTTTCATATATGGACGAATCGTTTTACAGAGGACAGGCTTCATTGGAAGCGGAAAAATCCGCTGCATCTGCTGCTGCTTCGCATATATAAGCTGGATCAACCGTTCAAGGTGGACTCACTGCCTGAATATAACGGTTGCAAATCCTGGATCGAGCTGCCTGCAAACCATGCAATGCCCCCAGGCCAACCCGTAATGAACGACGAAGTTTTTGAGCAATCCGTCTCAAAAATTCAAAAAGCATTGAAATATGACCTTTATTGATTTTCCAGGGTAAGGTATAATAGAATTATTCTAATGATAATCAGTGATAATCATTTAAGAATGATTATAATCTGTATATAAATATCAACCATATGGAGGCAGAAGAATAATGTCAAATTCAACATCATTCACTATAGACGGGCTCCGTGCTAACGTTGAGGGGAAAGAAATCTTGAAGGGGGTCAGCCTTGAAATCAAAGGCGGAGAAATTCACGCGATCATGGGACCGAACGGTACCGGTAAAAGTACGCTCGCAGCCGCATTGATGGGACATCCCAAGTATGAAGTTACGGAAGGCTCAGTTACCTTGGATGGAGAAGACGTTCTCGACATGGCTGTCGACGAAAGAGCGCGTGCAGGTCTCTTCCTGGCTATGCAGTATCCAAGTGAAATTACAGGAGTGACTAATTCCGACTTTCTTCGCAGTGCGATCAACGCGCGCCGCGGTGAAGGCAATGAAATATCATTAATTCGCTTCATTCGCCAAATGGAAGCAAAGATGAAGGACTTGGAAATGAATCCTGAATTCATGCACCGTTATTTGAATGAGGGCTTCTCCGGAGGCGAGAAGAAACGTAACGAGATTTTGCAAATGCTGCTTCTTGAGCCAAAGATCGCTATATTGGACGAGATTGATTCAGGGCTTGATATCGATGCTCTAAGAATTGTTGCAGAAGGCGTGAATGCACTTCGCAGCGAGGAGCGCGGCTTCCTTATTATCACGCATTACCAACGCCTGCTGAATTATGTAACGCCTGATTTTGTACATGTTATGATGCAAGGCCGCATCGTGAAATCCGGCGGTCCTGAGTTGGCTCAGCGTCTGGAAGCGGAAGGCTATGATTGGGTCAAGGAAGAGCTTGGCATCGTTGATGAAACGGTCGGTCAAGAAGAGGAAGAATTCAAGGTTCCGATGAAAACGACTGTTCCCAAATACAACTAACACAAGACGCAAGCTTATGATGCAAGCTTTCATAGCAAACAAGTTGATAACCAGGCAGCGCTTTGCATCTTACTGGTTACAACAAAAGGAAAGCAATCGGGAGGAAAATCAATGAGTATAGAAACCATTCTTCCAATAGACCAGAGCGCCGTCACCGAGCTGTCCCGCAGCAAGCAGGAGCCGGAATGGATGACAGCTCTTCGTACGGAAGGGCTCACGCTCGCGGGACAATTGGAATTGCCCAAATTGGAAAAAACGAGAATTGACCGTTGGGACATCAACGCCTACGGAGCTTATAAGAAACAAGCCGAAATATCGTCGATCGATGAATTGCCGGAAGCGGCAAAAAATTTATCCAATCCGGATAATCTTATCATTCAGCGCAACAGCAGCATTGTCTTTAACCGTGTAGCCGGCCAGTTGAAGCAGAAAGGTGTCATTTTCACCGATTTGGAAACAGCTGTTCTCCAGCATCCCGAGCTCGTTCAGTCTTATTTCATGAAGGCTGTTGCCGCCAATGAGAATCGGATTACTGCTTTGCATACGGCACTTTGGAGCGGTGGCATATTCATTTACATTCCCAAAGATGTAGTCGTGGAAATTCCTTTACAAGCTTTGTTTATAACCGACGATGCCGAAGCCAGCTTTGTTCCGCATGTGATCATTGTGGCTGAATCTTTCAGCTCCGTGACCTATGTGGAAAACTTTATTTCTTCCGGAGCCGGCGCACCGCTTGTGCAAAATGGAGTCGTTGAAATCTATGTGAAGCCAGGCGCCAAGGTGCGGTTTGCATCCATTCATAATATGGGAGAAACGATCACAGATCTTACCTATCGACGTGCGATAGTTGAGAATGACGCCAGCATAGAATGGATCATCGGTGAGATGAACTACGGCAACTGCATGTCGGACACGACCTCGATCCTGAGAGGCAATGGCTCCGAATCGGATGCCAAAGTCATCTGTGTTGGAACCGAAGAGCAAAAGCTCAATCTGACGACCCGCGCTGTGCATTTTGGCAAAAGCTCGAACAGCGACATGATTACCCGGGCGGTCATGAGAGACAGCTCAACAGCGATCATCAATGGGATCAGCAAGATTGAAAAAGGTGCAACCGGCGCGAATGGACAGCAAACGGAGAAAGTGTTAATGCTGAGTCCCAAAGCCCGTGGAGATGCGAATCCAATCCTGCTTATCGATGAAGATGATGTGAAAGCAGGACATGCAGCGAGTGTAGGTCAGGTCAATCCTGAACAAGTTCATTATTTGATGTCTCGCGGTATTACTAAGGATGAAGCTCAGCGCTTGATCATTTACGGGTTTTTGGCTCCGGTTGTGTCCCAAATTCCTATCAGCAACATCGAAGAGCAGCTGCAGCGTCTGGTAGAGAGGAAGTTGGGACAATGAAGGCTTCGGAGCTGAGGGAATTTTTTCCCATATTGCACCAGGAAGTTAACGGGCATCCCCTCGTTTATCTGGATAATGCAGCCACTTCGCAGAAGCCTGTTTCGGTGATTGAAGCACTGAAGCATTACTATGAATGGGATAATTCCAATGTTCATAGAGGTGTTCACACCCTTGGATCGCGAGCCACTGATGCTTATGAAGGAGCTCGCGAGAAAGTAGCCAAATTCATCCATGCCGGCAGTGAACAAGAAATTGTCTTTACCCGCGGTACGACAACAGCTATCAATATTGTGGCCACCAGCTACGCCCGGTCCGTCCTCCGTGAAGGCGATGAGATTGTGATAACTCCCATGGAGCATCACAGCAATCTGATTCCTTGGCAGCAGGCAGCCAAAGCTACAGGAGCCACATTAAAATATATCCCACTGCAAAAGGATGGCACGATTTCCTTGGCGGATGTGGAGAATGTGATTACAGATCGCACCAAAATCGTCTCCATCGTTTATATATCCAATGTCCTCGGTGTGATCAATCCGATTAAAGAAATTGCTCGGATTGCTCACAAGCATGGCGCGAAAATTATGGTCGATGGAGCACAAAGCACACCTCATATGAAGGTGGACGTCCAGGATTTGGACTGCGACTTCTACGCCTTCTCCGGGCACAAAATGTGTGGACCTACCGGAATCGGGGTATTATATGGCAAGAAGTCTATTTTGGAGAACATGGAACCGATCGAATTCGGAGGGGAAATGATCGACCATGTAGACTTGCAAAACTCCACCTGGAAGGAGCTGCCTTGGAAATTTGAAGGCGGTACGCCGATTATTGCCGGAGCTGTAGGGCTGGGTGCGGCGATTGATTACTTGCAGCAAGTGGGCATGGATGAAATTTTGCAGCATGATATGAAGCTGGCAGAGTATGCTCTCGAACGTATGACCAAGATTGAAGGTCTTACCGTTTATGGGCCGCAAGTGAATCGTGCAGGATTGGTGACCTTTAATTTAGGCGATGTTCACCCTCATGATGTGGCCACTGTACTAGATTCACAAGGAATCGCCATACGTGCAGGCCATCATTGCTGCCAGCCGCTAATGAGATGGATGGAGGAATCCTCTACGGCTCGCGCCAGCTTCTATTTATATAACACGGAAGATGACGTAGACCAGCTCGTGAAAGGATTACAAAAAACAAAGGAGTACTTTGGCTATGCAATTGGATGATTTATACCGTAGAGTCATTATGGATCATTATAAAACACCACGCAATCACGGCACCTTTGAATCCTCCGATGCGCTTACGATCGATATGAACAATCCGACCTGCGGAGATAAAATTTCGCTGCAGATGCAAATAGAAGACGGCATTGTGAAGGATGCCAGGTTTACAGGTGAAGGTTGTTCTATCAGTTTATCTTCCGCTTCGATGATGACGGATGCCGTAAAAGGCAAAACAATCGAGGAAGCGCTCGAGCTCGCAGATAACTTTTCCGGCATGATGAAAGGCGAGAGCGTGGAATTTGAATATGAGGATATTGAGGCATTCTCGGGTGTCAACAAAGTCCCAGCAAGAATCAAATGCGCAACGCTGGCATGGAATGCCATGCGTAAGGGTATTATTCAAAGCAAGCTGCAAGAATCTTGAAAAAAATTATAGGAGGTAAGAATCATGGCTAAACAAATGCCCGATCTTGAGGATTATAAATATGGCTTCCGTGACGAGCACAAATCCATATTCCAATCCGGTAAAGGCTTGACTCGCGAGATTGTTGCCGAGATTTCCAGCATGAAAGGCGAACCCGAATGGATGCTCAACTTCCGTCTGAAATCGCTCGAGCAATTCTTCAGTATGCCGATGCCGCGTTGGGGCGGTAACATGGATGACCTGGATTTCAATGATATCCAGTACTATGTAAAGCCTTCAGAGAAGCAAGGAAAGACGTGGGAGGAAGTTCCTACGGAGATCAAGGAAACGTTCGACAAGCTGGGTATTCCGGAAGCGGAGCAAAAGTTCCTGGCTGGTGTGTCCGCTCAGTATGAGTCTGAGGTTGTTTACCACAGCATGCAAAAAGAGCTGGAGGACCAAGGTGTTATCTTTACAGATACGGACAGCGCTCTTCGTGAATATCCGGAGCTGTTCAGAGAGCATTTCGGAACAATCATACCTCCGAGCGACAACAAGTTTGCCGCACTGAACAGTGCAGTATGGTCCGGAGGCAGCTTCATTTATGTGCCGAAGGGCGTTAAATGCGAAGTGCCGCTGCAAGCCTACTTCCGGATCAACTCGGAGAACATGGGCCAATTCGAGCGCACGCTTATCATCACCGATGAAGAGAGCTTTGTGCACTATGTTGAGGGCTGTACAGCTCCAATCTACAGCACCAACTCTTTGCACAGTGCAGTCGTAGAAATCATCTGCAAAAAGAACTCCCGTGCCCGTTACACGACTATTCAAAACTGGGCGCCTAACATTTATAACCTTGTTACCAAACGTGCCGTTGCCGAAGAAGGAGCAACCATGGAGTGGGTAGATGGAAACATCGGTTCCAAGCTCACCATGAAGTATCCAGCTGTTATCTTAAAAGGCCGCGGTGCCAAAGGTATGGTGCTTTCCATTGCAGTAGCAGGCAAAGGCCAGCATCAAGATGCTGGAGCCAAAATGACACACCTTGCGCCTGATACTACATCGACCATTGTCTCCAAGTCGATTTCCAAGCACGGAGGTAAAGTAACCTATCGGGGACTAGCTTCCTTCGGGCGGAATTCCCAAGGCTCCAAAGCCAATATCAAGTGCGATACGCTTATTATGGATAAGGAGTCGACTTCCGATACGATTCCTTACAACGAAATCATGAACGACAACATAACTTTGGAGCATGAAGCTACCGTATCCAAGGTATCCGAGGATCAATTGTTTTACCTCATGAGCCGTGGATTAACCGATGCTGAAGCTACTCAAATGATCGTTATGGGCTTCATCGAGCCGTTCACGAAAGAACTCCCCATGGAGTACGCTGTGGAGATGAACCGTCTGATCAAGTTTGAGATGGAAGGAAGCATAGGGTAACCTTTATTTACTAAGGGGTTTCAGGATATAACAATTTGGCTTTCATACTTGCGTGTCCGAGCTTTTCGGACACGTTTTTTTATTGTAATTTTTAACAAATAATTGACTTTATAAAGTAATTGCTTTAATATAAAAGTATGGATAAATTATCCTGCATCTAATACCATGTGGATGGGACCAAAGGGCTCTCCGGCAGTTTTTCGAGCAAAATGGATCGATGGCAATAACACTCTTGCCGGCGCTTGGGAATGGCCAGGTGGTGGGTATCAAGCTCTGATGACCAGAATCAACAGCAATTAATTGGGACATCTGCATATTTGCGCCTTCCTTGCCTCAACCTATAGAGGAGCAATCACCCCTAGAGGAAGAAGGAGTAGAACATCCATGCGGCTATTCTCTAAACAGACGGCTGTGATATCAATTATAGTAGTCATGGCAATTACAACGGCTTGCGCGAATATTTATCAAGCAAAAAAAAGCGCCCAACCGCCAGAAAATAATCAGCAAAAGGGTATACAAACACAAAGTATTAACGATGCTGTAATTGCCGTGAAAACAATTGGAACCCATACTTATATACCAGTAAACGATCTGGCTAAAGTGCTGCAATATCAAACGAATTGGTCGAGTCCCCGGAAAAATCTTCAGCTTGGAGATACCGACGCCAATTATGAAATACAAATAAATACAACCCGTGCTCTAAAGAGCGGGGAAGCCATTCAAGTGAATCAACCCTTTCTCTTGCAAGGTGATTCAGCTTATTTACCGGTCTCGGCACTCGGCGATTTATTTCAAGAGGATATGTCCTATGACATCCGAGATGGGCAGCTGCTTATTCATCCTTCTTTGAAGGGTATCTCCAGTATGTCTATGCAAGAAGTCGACTCCAGCCATACCTCCGGTCAATCCGAATTAAATTTCGCCGATGACCCGACAGATCCAAACAAAGCCAGTCTCCAAACAAGCTCGCGGATGAATCAAAGGAAAATGGACTATTCGATTTCTGTATTGAAACAAATCGATCTTAATGCTGTGATTCAGACTGCAGAGAAGTATTTGGGAGTTCCATATCAATTCGGAGCTGGCCCTTTCCCGCAAACAGGAAGTTTTGATTGTTCCGCATTTACGCAATATGTGTTTGGCAAAAATGGGGTCAAGCTGCCGAGGCTCTCTCGTCAGCAAGCTGAAACGGGTACACTGATCAGCAGAAATAACCTGCGCATAGGAGATTTGTTGTTCTTCTCTGTTCCCGGCAGATTTAAAACAAACCAAACTGTAGGTCATGTTGGGATTTATAAGGGAAACATGCAAATGATTCATGCTTCATCCAAACCCGAGAATGGAGTGCAGATATCAAACATCGATAGCGCCTACTGGAAAGGCACATTTCTTCGTGCGAGGCGTGTAGCTGTTTGACTCAGCTGTGTTCCAGGAAAAGCCTTTCCCAGGTGGAAGGCTTTTTCCTTTTGTTGGCTTAACGAATCATGAAACGAAATGAGCTCTGATACGTTTTACTTATTATCAAACTCATGGAAGAATGAACTGGGAGGGATTGTAGATGAAAATAGTTTTGTTTGTTAAACTTGAGGATGGCAGTGTGAACAACATTAGCGAAAGACCTTGGGACGACAAAATCATCGCTTGCATAGATGCGGCGAATTACCTCGTTGTCGGGGGTCAGGAATATGAAATGATTGAAGGCAGGCTCAATCTGGATTTGGAACAATTTGAGCTGCTGCTTAGAACAGTGGATGAACAAGGATCCAAAGAAAAGGAGTGAGGCTCCAATATGAAGAACCAATCGGATCATCAAGAACAGCCCGAGGACAAATCGAAGAAGGCAGCACCTGCCAGGCCTCTCAAAGTATTATCGACATCGCTTGGTCTCATGCTGGCTGGTCATCTGCTGCTGGTTCCGGCGTTACCGGCAGCTGAAGCCGCGGCACCCAGTTCAAGCCCGACTGCGGCTGCGGCAGCAAATCCAAAGCTGGTAGAGTGGTCTTCGGAAGATGTCAAAGCCTATTATAACCCAGCAGTGGATTGGAGTATTCCTCTTCCGAAGCTGGACAGCACTTCAAACGGAGGGCAAGCATCTCCGACACCAAGCCCGGGAACGACTGGCAGCGGGTCTACCACGATCATTAACAACAATAACGGCGGTCATGGCGGCGGCTTTGGCTTCGGGGGCGGGTTTGGCTGGGATGATTTACTTTTATATCATATGATTTTTAATATGGGAAGCCCTTATTCCTCCAGCAGTTGGGTGGGCAGCAGGCCATCATATGATTATAGAACGAATCAGCCTTATACACCGCCTTCCAGTACGAATCGATCGTTTGCCAATCAACCGGCTGCCGATAAGACAACGCCGCGCACAAACAGCAGAACGGGAAGCTTTTCGACGAATAAATCTTCTTCAGGCTCTGTATCAAGCTCGCAATCATCATCGTCGTCATCGTCATCCTCAAGCTCCAAATCGACCTCATCTTCTTCTGGCAGCATTGGCGGTACGTCGAGCGGGTTTAGTTCTTCTTCCGGAGGTTAAATCTGATGGTGTTTGAAATACTTGGCCTTCCTGCAGAAAATCGCGCAGCCAGAGTGAAGCAGCTGGCTGATCTTGGTTTTATCTGGGCTGATTTAGGTGATGAAGCTTATTGGCTGGATCAATTAGTGGGTATTGAAGAATCTGTTTATCAGCAGCTTTTGGTCGCTGGCAATCATTTATGGAGCATTTTTGATAAAACGGCTCGGTTTGTCATAGGTCGGACAGATCTTTATGAGGCATTGTCGATTCCAGAGGTGTTATGGGAAGGTTTGAACCGTCTGGCCCCTAATGCACCAGGACGGATAAGTCGGTATGCCAGGTTTGATTTTGCTTTGTCGGAAGCCGGACAAATTAAACTGCTTGAGCTGAATGCCGATACGCCAACCGGATATGTGGAAGCTTCGATAGCAACACCCTGGATGTGCGAGCAGGAAGGGCTCTTTTCGCCAAATGTATTAATGCCTGAATTGCTTCGTCGCGCCTGGAACGAGGAGGCGCCTGAGTATGCGGCCTGTATCGCCTATGGGGAACATGCTGAAGATACTGGAACTATCGATGCTTTGGTTCGACACAGCGGGAGGAGCATCACATGCATCGATTGTCTCCAGATATGGATCGATGAAGGCATGGTCAAAGATATGAATAACAATGTGATTCGCAGCATGTTTGCCCTTTATCCGAAGGAATGGATGGGTATAGATGACGGCGGTGAAGCACTTGCTTTTGCGGTGGAAGAGGGAAACCTGAAGCTGTTTAATTCATTGCATGCGATAATTCTTCAATCCAAAGGCCTGCAAGCGGTCATATGGGGACTTCATGAATTAGAAGCAGGCTTCTTCACAGAGCTCGAGCACAAAATGATAGAAGCCTACATGCTTCCGACCTATAATATGCCGGTACTTGAAGGTGATTATGTGTCCAAATCCATGTTTGGCCGTGAGGGCGGTTCCGTTCAGATGTTCAATCAGAGCGGGGAACTGGAAGAAAAAGATGCTGCAGGCTTTGACACGAGCCTTTATTTTAGCAGAGTCTATCAACAGCGCGCAGATTTGCCAAAGCTTCAATTGGGCGGACAGGAGCTGCACTTGTTAACGGGACTATTTGTCATCGATGGAGTGCCGTGCGGGTTACTGGGACGTGCCGGCGGATTGATAACCGGCAATTCGAGCCATTTCGTGGCTATAGGAGTGAGACGAAAGTGAGAGGAAACCGAATTTGGCTGATGGCCGCGGCGGCAGTGGTGATTATCGGCATCTGTTGGATCATTGGCTCGGCAGGAAATAAGAAGCCGTCCGTGCTGCAACCTACCAACAGTAAAGCCCAAACCCAAAATGCACAGCAAGCCGGCTCGACATCCGTAGTGCCGTGGGATTATAAATTGGTGGAGGCCAAGGTTGGAGATTTGGTTGGCAATGAGATGGTGATCCTGCCCGATAATACAATGCTCAAAAACGACCAAAATTTTGCAACTGGTGATACAATTGAGATATTGAGCTTTATGAGTGCGGAAATGATCACAGACAGCTCCGGACGAAATGATATTAAACTATCGCCATGGCAGCCGATCAAAACCTTCAAGACGAAAGCTGAGGCCGATAAAGATATAACGGATTTGAAAAAGGAAATCAAAACCGACGTGGATTTGGTCGGTGTATACAAAACGGAGAATGAGGGTCAATTCCGATATTTTGCCGTTGTGACGATGCCAACAGGCCAAAAAGTCAAACAGCCCATTCCAGAGGATCGCTATATCAGCTTTAAAAGCTTGAAGCAGGTACCGGTTGTGCTGGAGGAAGTACACGATTTTAATAATTATGACCAGACTATGGCCAAATTTAGGGGGTGGGCGCAGTGATCGCTTTGAATATCATCATCAGCTTATTGGTGGTTATTTTGCTTCAATTTGCGGGGATGTATGTATTTAGCCTGATGACGCCGTACAAGGATATGGAAGAGATTAATAGAGGCAACCTGGCGGTAGGGTTAACCATGGGTGGTAAATTCCTGGCGACTGCCATTATTCTGGCCATTGCCGCTTACACGAATTCTTCCATATGGCATATGGGCCTATGGTTCTTAGTCGGTTATGCTTGTCTTCTCGCAACTTACTGGGTTTTCGATTGGTTAACGCCCGGCTTCAGCTTATCCAAACAGCTGCAGGAAGGCAATGTGGCTGTAGGAACCTTGTTGGCATGTGTTTATGTCGGGATTGCTCTGGCTATCGGAAGCTTGATCATTTAATGAAGGCCTGCATGTCTACTGAAATAATTTCGACTCCGGATCGATAGGACAAATCAAAGAATTGGTTATCGATTTGAACGAGCGGTTTGAAGAAATCATTAGGATTCGTCATGATTATCGTTCCTGAACGGCCATCCGACAGGATCACCTGCTTGCCAATAAAATTGGGGATCATATGCTTGATAAAGACGTGGGCGGCTTCCGGATCGAGTTCACCAAAGCTCATCCGGTACAGCTCTTTAAGGACAATGAGCATATCTCGCTTTTCCTGATAAACACGCCTGCAGATCATCGCGCTGTATACGTCGGCAACGGCGACAATTTTGGCATAGGCGTGAATGTCTTCATTCTTTTTACCCATGGGATAACCACGTCCATCCAGTCGTTCATGATGCTGCAATGTGGCCATGGAAAGAGCATGATCATGAAACGATTGATCGATAATTTCGTAGCCGTAAATCGTATGTCGTTTGATTTCCGCGAACTCGGCATCGTCCAACCGGCCTGGTTTTTTTAGGATGACGCTGTCTATTTTGCATTTGCCTATATCATGAAGATATCCGGCTTTACCGATCTTCAAGGATTCTTGATCGGATTTACCGAGCCATTTTGCTATATAGTAAGAAAGCATACCCACCTGAACGCTATGCTGATAGGTGTAATCATCTTTGCTGTTTAAGGACAGAAGCAGGGATACGACGTCATTTTCATGCTGAAAGCTGTTGATCAGCGGATTAAAAGCTGCCTGGACTTCTTCATCTTGAATGAGCCCTTCCAGAGCCGCAATATCAAAGAGACTTTTTATTCCTTCAATAGCATTTGTGAATGCCAGAGCTTGCTCCTCGTGGAATGTGGTAGCAATACTTTCAGTTTGCTGAGTCTGTTCAATATAACGAGGACTAATTTCCACATATTCAATATTGTGGTTGTTGAGCTTCTGGATATCTTCCACATTCAGAAGGGTACCTTTGGAGATCACATTTAATCCAAGCACGTTGAAAGTATCACTGATTAATATGTCCCCGACCGCCAATTTTTCCACATGAATTCTCATATTGAACCCCTTCAAAACTTCTGCAGCTTTTTTTGCACATCAATAATTGTATAGTAACAATAAGAGGCAGGCTTTACAATACTAATAATTACATATTATTACATACCGATAAAGCGGCTGTACAGGCTTTTAGCCAATGCAGGGTCATTCGTTCCCTGTATAAGGGCTCGACCATCGGGAAAAAGCACCATAGTCAGCTCCGAGTTTACGTGGAATCGAAGCAAGAAACGGTTTCTCTCAACGAAACCCAAAGGCTTCAAACGCGCCTCCCAATCATCCAGCTGAAATAAAGCTGCTTCTACAGGGTTAATTTGCACTGAATTTCGGCCGCACAAGGTTTGAATCGTACTCCCCTCAATGGTCAAATTCAAATAATCAAACTCGCGGCGCGCGCATGCCGGACAATTCTTCTTGCGAGCCGAAGAAACATTGATGGAGGAAAATTGATTAAACCAAAGATCCCACTGCTGCATCCCTGGATTCAAGTGCTCCGAATCTCCGACGAGCAGCTTCAATGCCTCTGTAGCTTGAAAAGATGCAACGACATGAATAATCCCGCCAATGACGCCGGCCGTATCGCAGGTTTCCGTTGTCCCTGGTGCAGGTGCTTGCGGAAAAAGGCAGCGAAGGCAGGGCGTTTGCCCGGGAATAATCGTCAGTGCTACCCCTCTTGAAGCAACAGCCCCTCCATAAATCCATGGAATCCCAAGCTTTACACAAGTATCATTTATAAGAAACCGTACGGCAAAATTGTCGGTTCCATCCAGGACCACATCCACTCCGCCAAGCAGGGCTTCGGCATTCGTACTGTTTAAATCGATAACATTCGACTCAATAGTGACCTGCGAGTTCACCGAGCGAAGTCTCTGGGCGGCTGCTTCTGCCTTGGGTACGTAGTTTTCCGCATCCTGCTCATCATAGAGCATTTGCCGCTGGAGATTGCTCGTTTCCACAAAATCCCGGTCAATCAGGCGAATGTATCCAACACCTGCTCGTGCCATATGATTGGCAAGTACTGTCCCTAATGCCCCCATTCCTACAATTGCCGCCTTGGCCGAATTCAGCTTGCGTTGACCTGACTCGCCAATCGGAGAGAACAGAATTTGCCGCGAGTAACGTGGATCTATCGGAAGAAGTTTATCGTGCTCCATAAACGTTTACTCCTTGCTGCCATCAAAGGGCGTTTCTGTCGGATTCCAGGGACCGGTTTGACTGCCTTTCCACTCGGACCCATCCTCCCAAATTTCTTTTTTCCAAATAGGTACAATTTGTTTCAAGCGTTCAATGGCATAGCGGCTCGCCTCATAACAAATCGCCCGGTGCGGTGAAGATACCGCAATGACAATACTGATTTCCCCAATGCCTACTTGCCCAAGTCTATGGGAGATCGCGCACAATGCGCCTGGCCATTTAATGTCGATTTCCCGGCCAATTTGGGCCATTGTTTTCAATGCCATCGGGCGATAGGCTTCATATTCCAAAAGAACCGTTCGCTGTCCATAAGTAAATTCTCTCGTTGTACCAACAAAAGCAAGCGAAGCCCCATGGTTCGGGGTGATCACTTTAGCGGTAACGGCAGAGACGTCGATAGAGTCATCTGTGAGAGTAAAAAGCTCCTCCTCCATCAACGACTTAGCTTCCGCTTCTCCCTGCCCCCCGGAAACAGGTGGGATTAAAGCAATCTCATCCGCAGCCGTAAGTATGGCCTCATCATCTGCATAAGCCTGATTCACAGCAAAAAAGCAAGAGCTGAGCGTCTGAACAGCGTTAGGAAACTGCCTTATCAATAGCTCCTTTAATTGTCCGGCTGTCATTGACTCCTGATCCAAAGGGACCTCAAGGACAGGAGCTCCGAGCAGTTCAATAAGGCCTGCAAATAGTTGGATCTCTAGCTTCATGGCGGTGTGTTCCCCTTGTCTTTTTCACCAGCATATCATATTTTTAGACTTAAATGATATAATGGTTAAAGTGTGTTTACTTCCACTAAAGAGGTGACCGGCTTGGCCAATGACTTACTAAAATTAGTGATTTTACATAGCAATGATCTGCACAGCCATTTTGACCAAATGCCCAAGCTGGCCGCTTATTTTCATAAAGTCAGGCAGCAGGCTCCGGCGGATTCGGTGTTGACGCTGGATATCGGAGATCATATGGATCGCATGTTTGCGGAGACGGAAGGCAGCGGCGGTATGGCCAATTTGGATATTATGAATGCTTCCGGCTATGAAGCGATGGTGCTGGGCAATAATGAAGGCTTGACCTTTACTCCGGATGAGCTGGGCTCGATTTTTCGCAGACATGCCGGATTTCCCGTAATCGGCAGCAATCTGCTTGACAAGAAGACCCAGCTGACCCCGGACTGGCTCGTCCCGTACCAGATCGTGCGCAAGGCAGGCCTGCGCATCGGCCTGATCGGGGTCACGGCGGCGTTTACCGAGTATTACGATTTACTCGGCTGGCACGTGACCGACCCGGTCGAAGCCGCAGCCCACTACGCGGGGCTGCTGCGGCCCGAGGTCGAGGTGCTGATCGTGCTCTCGCACCTCGGGTTAAAGCTGGATGAGCGTCTGGCCCAAGAGATCGATGGCATCGATCTCATCCTGGGCGGGCACACGCATCATGTCTTCGAGGAGCCGTTCTATCTCAGCGGCACCTATCTGTGCGCGGCCGGCAAGTTCGGCCAGTACGCCGGCCATGTCGAGCTCGCCTACGATCCGGCTGAGCGCCGGATCCGCGAGCTTCAAGGCCGCGTTGTCGACGTCTCGGCCGAAGAGCCGGACAGCCGCGTGGCCGCGCTGCTGGAGCAGTACCGCAGGTCCAGCCGCGAAGTGCTGGACCTCGAGGCATCGAGGCTGCAGCAACCGCTCAGCCTCGATTGGTATGGCGAGTCCCCGCTCGGCAACCTGCTTGCCGCGGGGCTTCGCCGTTGGACCGGCGCCGATATCGGCCTGGTCAACAGCGGGCAGCTCCTTCAGGGGCTGAAGGAGGGCAGTGTGTCGCGGGGGCGGCTGCTCGAGATCTGCCCGGGGCCGATCAATCCGTGCCGCATCCTGCTGCGCGGGTCTGATTTGCAGCAAGCGCTCGAAGAGTCGCTGCTGGAGGAGTTCAAGGCAAAGCCGATTCGCGGACTCGGCTTTCGCGGGGAGGTGCTGGGCGTCCTCTGCCTCGACGGCGTGACCGTCGAATATGACGCCTCGCGCCCTCCCCTGCGGCGAATCGTTTCCGCTGCAGTTGGCGGGCAGCCGCTTGAAGCGGATCGCGAGTACTTGGTCGGCACGATCGATATGTTCACCTTCGGGGCGGGCTACCTTTCGTTAAAGAACGGCAGACAGGTTGAATATCTGCTGCCCGAATTTCTGCGGGATGTCCTGGCCGCAGAACTGCGGAATGAAGCAGCCGTGCAAGCCAGCACCGAAACCCGCCATTGGATAGAGAAATAAGTTGAAAATTGACAATCCCGGGGTGATTATTCGCAGGGATTGTCAACAGCACCACCTTGGGAGTACAATAAATAATTGGACAGGGGTTCTAATCATTACTCGTAAAACTCAAGATGATGCTTACGAGGTCAGTTATACTCCATAAATCTCTAAGGAGGAGCTTATGCTACACTATTGGCAAGCTGTTATTATCGGAATCATCGAAGGTTTAACGGAGTTTTTGCCGGTATCTTCAACAGGACACATGATTCTGACGCAAAAACTGTTGAATATTTCCGAAGACAATCAAACGATGAAAGCATTTGAAATTATTATCCAATTGGGAGCCATTTTGGCGGTACTCCTGATTTATTGGAGAAGGGTATTATCTCTATTTGGGCTTGCCAAGATCAGAGAACAAGGTCAAAGCCTAAATGGATCGAAGCTGAATCTGATGCATATTTTGATCGGGATTGTTCCGGTGATGCTGCTCGCGTTCATTTTCAACAATGCCATTCAAAAGTATCTCTTTTCTCCGACAACGGTTATCATTGGGCTTGTTTTGGGGGGCATTCTGATGATTGTCGCTGAAAAACAAAAGGACAGGCCTACCGCTGAGACTGTAGATCAAATCACTTATCGGCAAGCTTTTTACATAGGCTTGTTTCAGATTCTCTCCTTATGGCCGGGCTTTTCTCGCTCAGGATCAACCATTGCAGGAGGTTTGCTGTCCGGCGTGAACCGGGCGGCTTCGGCAAATTTTACATTTATTATGGCTATTCCGGTTATGTTTGCGGCAACAGGCTATACATTGCTGAAAAGCTACAAGACCTTGTCTTCGAACGATATGGGTTTTTTCATCATTGGCTTTGTCATTTCCTTTATCGTGGCGCTGCTTGCCGTAGTCTCCTTTATTAAATTCGTGTCAAGCATGAAACTGACCTATTTTGCCTACTATCGCTTTATCCTTGCAGCCGTGTTTGCCTTATATCTTTGGTTAGGCTAAGCCCTTGCACTTTCTGCAAAAAAACCGTGTCGAAAGAGAGGCCACTGAAAAAGTCCTTTATACAGAAAAGGTACAATCTCTCAAGATCTTTGAGAAGATAGTACCTTTTCTGTATAATTAAAGCATCAACCCGAGTAGGTGAGCCCGATGATTCAGCAACAACAATCCATAACTCTAAGCCCCTATATAGAACTTTATAACTTGATTATTCCCAAGGATAATATGTTGCGCCAAATCAATGAGTTGGTCGACTTCTCATTCGTGTACGAAGAACTGAAAGCGCGCTACTGTCTAGATAACGGTCGAAATGCGATCGACCCGATTCGCATGTTCAAGTACCTGCTATTGAAGGCGATCTTTGAACTGTCCGACATGGATATTGTTGAGCGCTCTCGGTACGATATGTCGTTTAAGTATTTTCTTGATATGGCGCCGGAAGAAGTGGTAATAGACGCTAGTTCTCTGACTAAGTTTCGGAAGCTGCGGCTGAAAGACATGAATCTGCTCGACATGCTCATTGGCAAAACAGTCGAAATTTCGCAGGAGAAGGGCATTATCACAAGCAAAGCAATCATTGTCGATGCGACCCATACGAAAGCACGCTACAATCAGAAATCCCCTCGTGAAATTTTGCTGGACCGCTCCCGAAAGCTGAGAAAAGCGGTCTACACGGCGGATGAGTCGCTGAAAGCCAAGCTCCCAGCAAAAAACACAAACGATGTGCTTGAGGACGAAATCGCCTACTGTCAAAAACTCATCGCCGTGCTTGAGGTAGAAGGCGGCATCTGCGAGCTTCCCAAGATCAAAGAACCGTTGAATCTGTTGAAAGAAACGGTCGCAGACGATCTGGAACAGCTACGGATCTCGGAAGACCAAGATGCACGGGTAGGTCACAAGAGCGCGGATTCCTCGTTTTTTGGATACAAAACCTACATTGCTATGACTGAGGAACGGATTATTACGGCAGCAGTTGTAACCACAGGCGAAAAGAATTGACGGCAAGCAACTGCAGACGCTGATTGAAAAAAGTAAAGCCGCCGGTATGGAGGTCAAAACAGTAATCGGAGATACCGCCTACTCGGAAAAGGAAAACATTAAGTACAGCAACGAAAGCGAACTTGAATTGGTGGCGAAACTAAATCCAGCGATTACGCAAGGAAATCGCAAGAAAGAGGATGAATTCCAGTTCAATAAGGATGCAGGCATGTATGTGTGCAAGGCAGGGCATATGGCGCTTCGGAAAGCACGGGGGGGAAAGAAAGACGTTGGGGCAAACCAAGTCGATACGTATTACTTCGATGTAGAAGTATGCAAGCGATGTCCAATGAGGGAAGGTTGTTACAAGGAAGGTGCAAAAAGTAAAACTTACTCGGTGAGCATTAAATCCGACGAACACACCGAACAAATGGCGTTCCAGAGTAGCGAATATTTCAAAACAAAAGCTAAGGAACGCTACAAGATTGAAGCGAAGAACAGCGAACTAAAACATAGACACGGGTATGACGTAGCGTCATCTTCGGGTCTTGTCGGCATGGAGTTGCAAGGCGCAATGGCGATTTTCACGGTTAACCTAAAGCGAATATTGAAGCTTATGAAGTGAAAACCCCTTCTGAATGACCTGCTATAGCAATGAAAAGACGACCAAGCAACCAAAATTTGGATGCTTGGTCGTCTCTTATTTCATGACTTAGAGGCAACCCTGAAAAAATCGCAAGTTCTTCAGTGGCCTCGTCGAAAGATGCGGTTTTTTTTATTGCTCTTTTTTACCAAATCCGCTACATTTAATGAGAAGACTAGTGGATTTTACACATTATTCGGGGGTAAAATAATGCGTCTAATGCCAATAAACATGTGCCGCCCTGGCATGAGATTAGGCAAAACCATCTACAATGAAGAAGGAACCGTCTTGCTGGCCGTTAATGTGGAGCTAACCCAGCGGCTTTTGGATCGGTTGTATTATTATGGCATTGATTATTTGAATATTATGGATTCACGGTCCGACGATATCATTATTGAGGATGTTATTCATGAAACGACCCGAGTTAGGGGTGTACGTGAAATTCGCAACACCTTTCGCGTGCTGATGG
The DNA here is from genome assembly GCF_900104695.1 of Paenibacillus sp. GP183. Lineage (NCBI taxonomy): Bacteria > Bacillati > Bacillota > Bacilli > Caryophanales > Paenibacillaceae > Paenibacillus > Paenibacillus sp. GP183. The sequence goes on along the minus strand of NZ_FNSW01000001.1, from coordinate 2,244,560 downwards.
AGGATTCGAGTAAAAAAAGCGCCGTGCATTATTATGATATTGGACGCAAGTTCCGGGAATTGATGACGACCATAATCGAGGATTTAAGCTCCCATCCTAATGCGATGGTGATGCTGACGAATATCAATGTGATGGATTCGTATTTATACCAACATTCCTTGAACGTGTGTATTTATACGACGATGCTGGGGATGAGCTTTGGCTACAACCGCGAGGATTTGATGACTCTGGGACTCGGCGCTCTTTTGCACGATGTTGGAAAGACGAGAATTAATCAGGACCTTTTAAACAAACCCGGGAAGTTAACCAAAGATGAGCTTGAAGAGATAAAGACGCATACGACAATTGGTTTTCGGATTTTAAAAGATGAACCGAATGTTCCCCTGATCTCGGCGCATTGTGCCTTTCAACACCATGAACGCTTGGACGGCAGCGGATATCCGCGGGGTATAGCCGGAAACCAAATTCACGAGTATGCCAGATGGATTGGAGTGGTGGATTCTTATGACGCCATGACGACAAGTCGGCAATACCGCGATCCGCTCCTGCCGCATGAAGCAATGGAACAGCTGTTTACCGGTTCGGGAACGTTGTACGATCAAGATAAGATCGCTATGTTTCGTGATAAAATAGCCATTTATCCGCTGGGGATGCCTGTTACATTGAATACAGGGGAAACCGGTATTATTTCCGACTTGAACAGATCGGTACCGCATCGTCCGATTGTGCGTATTTTCCAAGATGAAGCGGGACAAGAACTGAAGACCCCTTATGAAGTGGATTTGTCTTTTAAGCATACAATCCTGATTACAGCTGTGGGAGGTCGCAGCATTCAATCCGGCCAATCGAATAGTGGCATACAGCACTTTCATTAGATACAATAGAGACAAAACAAACCAGAACCTGGGAAACAGGTTCTTTTTTTCAAGCATTAGGAGGCGAATCATTGAGAGAAACTTCAAGCAAAGGCTTTTTTTGGCACTGGGGGCATACGATATATCGGTACCGCCGCCTTGTTGTCATCTTTTGGGCAGTGCTGTTTATCGGATTTGGCATGGTCGCACAAAAGACTCCCGGTATGCTGAAAGATAACGGCTTTACCCCCAAAGGCAGCGACTCGGACCGAGGGCTTATCGAGCTGCAGCAGGAGCTGGACCTCCCGGCTTCCCTCTTGAATCTGGTTTATACCCGGGATGGCGCTGATCTTACAAAGGCCGAAGAAAAACAGGCAATTATGGATTCCCTCCTTGACCTGAAAAAGCTGCTCTATGTGCAGCAGATTTCGTTCTCTGCGACGCCTCGTAATACTGGCCGCAACGATGTGCAAACGGTAACTGTAGCCCTGAACCTACATACAGATCCGGCCTTGGAAAAGTATCCTGAAATCAAGGGAACCGTGAAGCCGCCAGCGGGTATGAAAGTATACGTGAGCGGCGGACCCGCCATTCTTTATGATATGCAGCAAGCCAGCAAAAACGATATCGCCAAATCGGAAGTGATTGGCTTACCTATTGCTTTACTCGTGCTGCTTGTAGTTTTCGGCACCCTGGTCGGAGCGGTTTTGCCCATGATCGTAGGCTTAATGAGTGTTACGACTACACTTGGGATTACCTATTTCATAGCCCAATCCTACTCGCTCTCGAATTTTCTTCCAAATATGGTCACGATGCTGGGCTTAGCCGTCGGGATTGATTATGCGTTATTTTTGGTAAGCCGCTTCCGGGAAGAGCTAAAAAGACAGCAGAACGTTGCCGAAGCAGTAGCCATGACGAGCCAAACCGCAGGGAAATCCATTTTCTTCTCCGGTGTGGCTGTGCTTATTGGGCTGCTCGGCATGTTTTTTGTCGATTTAACCTTTTTCCGCTCCTTATGCTTGGGCGGGCTCCTTGTCGTCTCCGTTTCGGTTTTGGCAGCCAATACGCTGCTTCTGGCTCTCCTGGGGATACTCGGTGCACGCATCAACTCCTTGAATGTGCTGCCCCAATCCTTGCGGCATCGAGGCTCGTCCCGTTTTTGGGAGAAGGTGGCTTATGGTGTAATGAAACGCCCCCTTTTGCTTACGCTCATTGTTGGCTGCGGTTTGATCTATATGATGACTCCTTTGGGGCATATGAAGCTGGGTGTTCCGAATGCCGAAGTTCTGCCACCCAGCTATGAGTCCAGACATGGCTCGGACCTTATGAAGCTGGCGTATGATTCGCGGGAAATGAACCCGATTCAAATTCGCATACATACCGAGAAGGAAGTTTGGGATGAAGCCTCTATTCGACAGGTTCGCGAATTTGCGAGAAAGACGGCGAATACTTCTGGTGTAAATAAAGTACAGAGCTATGTAAACGCATTAGGAGCAGGTTCGGACGCCGAACTGGCGGCAATTTTAAAAGCTCCGGAAGCCCGCAAGCAGCTGGAGGATCAAAAGCTGGCCAAAAATCATACAGCTCTACTCGCGGTTGTACCTGTGCGGGATCCCGATGATCCGGGAACGGATGTGCTTGTCCGAGACCTGCGCAAGCTCAATCCAGGAGGTCTGGATGTTCTGGTCACAGGCGGTCCGGCTTACCGGCTGGATATTATTGATCGCATACAAGGTCATATCCCCGAGGTGCTGGCTTTTGTTATGGGGATTACTTACCTTGTCTTGCTCGCTGCTTTCAGATCGATCCTATTGCCTCTCAAGGCCGTACTGATGAATATCCTCAGCTTGGGAGCAAGCCTTGGTATCGTTGTGCTGGTTTTCCAATACGGTTATATGGCGGATGCTTTGCACATAACCTCGATTGGCTATGTCAGCGCGACCTTGCCGGTCATTATCTTTTGCGTCGTGTTTGGCATTTCAATGGATTACGAGGTCTTCTTGATCTCAAGGATTATGGAAGAATATGAATCTACCGGCGATAACGAGCTAAGCACAGCAGAAGGATTGAAAAAGACGGGCAGCTTGATCACCAGCGCGGCCTTTATTCTTGTGGTGGTCGTTGGCTCCTTCATTTTTACAGATATCGAGATTATGAAGGCTCTAGGCTTGGGGCTTGGTCTGTCTGTCCTCATTGATGCCACAATCATTCGGGTCATGTTGGTCCCTGCGCTGATGAAATTGCTTGGAAAGGCGAATTGGTGGGCGCCTAAATGGCTGCGTATCCGCAAGGAGAACCGGGGTCCCTCCGGCCGTTGACAGGAAGAGGGGAGAAAACCAGCGCATAGCGGCTATCAAAGCCTCCATGAGCCGGTTTTCTTTTTTTTTGTCCATCAGGTACAATATAGGCAATTAGGATGCATCGGAGCTGAATCACTTATGATCCCTGGGAACCGATTCGATCTTATCGAATGATGGGTAAACATGAATTAACAAGTGTAGAGCTAACCCTCACGAATCTTTGTAATATGCTGCAAACGAGAAATTGCCCGCTATACATAAGCAAGCGAAAAGCGATCATATAATTTCAAAGGAGCATCAATTGCTTATGCAAACGACTTTTGATTTTGGTGCTATTCTTTTAAATTTAATTCTAGTCCTGTCTCTTGTGCTGCTGAATGGTTTCTTTGTAGCAGCTGAATTTGCGCTGGTTAAAGTACGACAGTCACGGATACAACAGCTTGTCAATGAAGGAAGCGGCATGGCCAAATATGCCTTGACCGTTACACAGAAGCTGGATACCTATTTATCCGCTACACAGCTTGGAATCACACTTGCCTCTCTAGGACTTGGTTGGGTGGGAGAACCGGCAATTTCAAAGCTTGTAGTCGAGCCGCTTCTGCATCTTTTCGGTTTGGCATCATCGGCTTTATCCCATTCCCTGTCCTTCATCATTGCTTTTGCCGTGATCACGTTTCTGCATATAGTGCTTGGTGAATTGGCTCCCAAATCCTTCGCGATTCAAAAGCCTGAATTTGCATCTTTGTGGCTGTCTGCTCCGCTGCTTTTCTTTTATAAAATTTTCCGTCCGGTCATCTGGTTTCTAAACAAGTCGGCTGGCACCTTTCTCAAATGGGTTGGTGTTGAGCCTGCTAGTGAGCTAGAAGCCGCACATACGGAGGAAGAGCTGCGGATGCTGATGGATGAGAGTGTTAGAGGCGGCCATATCAATAAGGATGAGATGGAGCTTTTTGATAATATCTTCGAATTCTCGGACCGGATTGCCCGCGAAGTAATGCAGCCGCGAACGGATATGGATTGTCTCTTCCTGGATCTTTCATACGAAGAGAATATGCAGTTGGTGTATGAAACGAAGCATACCCGTTATCCGGTCGGTGTCGAAGATAAGGATCACATTGTCGGATTTGTTCATATCACTGATCTGTTGACCGCGGACCCGGACAAAAATCAGGATCTTCAATCTTTTATCAGGCCTATTTTGAATGTACCGGAATCCATGGAAATCAGCCACGTGCTGAAGCTTATGCAGAAAAAGCATTCCCAGCTTGCGGTCGTTATTGATGAATATGGCGGAACGGCCGGGCTTTTGACATTGGATGAAATTCTCGAAGAAATCGTGGGTGAGCTGCATGATGAATTCGATCTGGATGAACGTTCCGATATCGAGGTCAGGGATCAATATATCTCTGTAGATGGCCGGGTGCTGCTTGAAGATATCAATGACATGCTGGATGTGGATCTCGAGGATGAAGATGTCGATTCCTTCGGAGGCTGGATCTTTAAACAGCTGGAAGGCATGCCGCTCAAAGGCAAAAAGGTCGACTACGGTAAGTATATCTTCGAAATCAGCGAGGTTGACAGATTAAGGATCATGCGGGTCCATATCATTAAAAAGAGCAAGGTCGTGCCCCTGGAGAAGGAATAGGATATCTAGAACTAAACTTAAGGATGGCTTACCGGCTGTCCTTTTTTGCGGTTGGCGGCGATTAACAATGCATTTTGTACAATGTAATCTAGAGATAACCACCAGGATTTGCGAACAGTGTAAAACGTACAATCAATTCGGGATCGAAGCCTTGTAGAGCAAGATTTCTCGAAAATAGTGTACAAATTGCATTGTTCGAACTCATTTTAAACAAATTCTAAAAAAACAGTGTACATAATACAATCTTAACGCCCCACATCCATCGCCAAACACCCGTACCTGCCAACCCACCGACCCCACCTAACTAACCCCACCCACCCAACTACCCTCTTGCCCCCTCCAAATCCGCACCTGCAAACACGAACCCAAATCTTTTTGTGACTTATCGTTATTAGACAAGTTTCCCAGCCATATAGATAAATAACAGATCTAATTTTGAAGAATAGGAGGACTCGCCATGAGCAATGAAACGAAATTCTACCACCCGTATATCAGTCCCTACGACCCCTGTCCCCCGCAGCGGGTAAAAGACTACAATACACCCATTGAGCTATACGTCCCCTTTCAACCGCCGGGGCTCCCGCAGTTCAGTCCCTACGAAGCTTTAAAGCTTGGCACATTATGGCCACCCTTATACAGCCCATATGAATCCAAGATATTCGAAGGGAGAACAAGTGAATGAGCAACCCCATGCCCGAAGCTTATTATAGAAGCCTGTATGATTTGCAGGCGGTGGATTTTGTGTTGGTGGAGCTTAATTTATATTTGGATACACACCCGGATGATCTGGCCTCTCTTCAGCAATACAACCAATTCGCGCAAAAAAGGATGCAGCTGTGCTATCAATTCGAGCTTGAATTTGGACCGATGAAGCATTTTGGCCAAAGCTTTACGAAACAGCCCTGGCAGTGGGTGGAAACTCCGTGGCCTTGGCAGGTTTAAGAGAGAGGAGACAGATAGATGTGGATTTATGAAAAGAAGCTGCAGTATCCTGTAAAAGTAAGCAAATGCGATCCGCGCATGGCGAAGCTGCTGTTGGAGCAGTATGGCGGTGCGGATGGGGAACTGGCCGCGGCACTGCGCTATTTGAATCAGCGATATTCGATTCCGGATAGGGTGATCGGACTATTGACGGATATCGGCACAGAGGAATTTGCTCATTTGGAAATGATTGCCACAATGGTCTATAAACTGACCAAGGACTTAAATGTAGATCAATTAAAGGCTGCGGGGTTGGACGATCATTATGTACAGCATGGGAAGGCATTGTTTTATGAAAATGCCGCCGGCGTCCCTTGGACAGCTGCGTACATACAGGCTAAAGGAGACCCCATTGCGGATCTCTATGAGGATATTGCAGCCGAAGAAAAGGCGCGTGCCACCTACCAGTGGCTGATAGATATGACGGATGATGTCGATCTTCAGGACGGCCTCAAGTTTCTCCGCGAACGAGAAGTGATACATTCACTCCGCTTCCGCGAAGCCGTAGAAATTTTGAAGGAGGATCGGGAGCGGCAAAAGGTATTTTAAAGGGTCGTCACATATTTAAGACTCGAAGCTTAATTGCTTTGGGTCTTTTTTTGTACTTAACGAATAAGAAAGCAAGAATTGAACAGTAGATGGTGGGTGATTTGGGGCAGATATGATATATACTTAAATGGATGAAAGCGAGGTGCAGATAGAATGGATCTAGTAACAACCAGCAGTGAAACACCATTTATAACCATACCTTCGCCAAAAGAGTTTCAATATGCGATAAATCTGGCCTATTTGGCAAGATCGCCGCTGGAGTGCATGTTCCATTTGGAGGACGACAAAGTCATAAAAGCTGCAAGGATCGGCAATCAAGATGTCCTTTTGGAAATCAGCAGCGAAAATAGCTCGGAGCTCCAGGTTCGATTCCTTGGAAGAGATCAGCTTCCACCCAGGGACCTTTGTGAGCAGACGGTTCGGTATGTAAGGGATTGGTTTGATTTGGATACGGATATCAAGCCCTTTTATCAGATGGCTGAAGGGTATCCGCTCCTGGACAGTTTGGTCCAGCGGTTCTATGGATTGCGGATTATGGGAATCCCGGATTTGTTCGAATCCCTGTGCTGGGGGATTATGGGGCAGCAGATTAATCTTCCTTTTGCCTATATGCTCAAAAAAAGATTTGTAGAAGCCTACGGCCGTTTTATGGAATGGGAAGGGCGACAATTATGGATCTTCCCCGATCCCAAGGATATCGCAGCGCTCACCATTGAACAGCTGATGCCGCTGCAGCTTACACGCAATAAATCCGAATATATCCTGGAAGTTGCCGGAAGGATGGCTGATGGACGATTGTCCAAAGAACATTTACTGCAATGGGGTAATTTTAAGCTGGCGGAAAAAGAATTAACTTCCATACGGGGAATCGGACCATGGACAGCCAATTATGCAATGATGCGTTGTTTGAGGGATCCTTCTGCGTTTTTGATAGCTGATGTGGGGCTGCACAATGCGGTTCGTCATCTGCTTGGACTGGATAGAAAGCCAACGCTTGAAGAGCTCCGTTTGCTTTTTGCGGAATGGGGGAACTGGGCGGGGTACATTACCTTCTATATGTGGAGAACTTTATACTGAAACATAGTGATGGAGAATCGAATCGGAAAATAAAAGCCCGTCATGGATTCCAGAAGGAACGCATGACGGGTATTTTTTGCGCGAAAATTATATTTGCTTGAGCAGCCAGAGTACATCATATTGATCAAATATACCATCACCGTTTACATCCGTCCTGGTTTCAATGAAGGTAACAATATCATCGATATGGATTCCGTTCTGCCGAGGATCCAGTTGATGGCGAAGTGCGGCATTGGTTTCGGGACTAATAACGGGTGCATTTTTAAAGCTGATTGGATTTCCATCCAAGGTCCGGGCAGCTTCCTCGGCATTAAGTTTTATCGTGTTGACATTGGGTGCTAATCCCTTGTTCGTGCTCATTTTTAGACGGATCGTATGATGTGTCGTATCTTGCATATCATACTGAGCCCCCATAACTGTGACGCCAGCCTGATCAAACGCAAATCGGGCAGGATCCATTACATACGTGGTATCCAACTCTTTCTTCAGGATCAGTACGGCTTCGGTTCCATCTGCATGAGCTGCTGCAAGAGAGAGCCAATTGCTGATGCTGAATTGATAGGTTTTCAACAGGGTTTTGTTTTCCAAAGAACGTACTTCCAATTTAAAAGATGAAATCCCATTGATATCTATATGAAAAACTCCGTCAGTGAAAGTGGATTTAACTCCTTCTCCCGCTATGTTCAATTGGACCTTGCTCGAAACCTGAAAGGGCAGCAGATTGATCGATTTATTCAATTCATCCGCATATATTTGGTATTCAGTAATTCCCGGATCGAAGCTTGGAGCCAAAGCACCGCCAAATATAAACAAATTACCAAAATATTGATTTTCAGCATATTCTCGCTCTTTATAAATGTTTAACTTGAGTGTTGCAAAAATCCTGTTGTCGATAAAGCCGAGTTAAAGCCGAGTTTTTAGATCCTTCGTCGAACGGCTAAATAGAAGAAGGACATCGACCCTTTGTGGAGAAATTGACGGTCACGGAGCCAATTTTTCCAGATAAAGGAGATGTCCCAATTCCATGGTATCCCTCTACCTGCCGATCGTCAAGTTCATTTTAGCGCTGAAGTTGGAGTTTTCTAAACCCCAATTGAATCACTTGTTTACGCTCGTTCATGGCATCATTCTTTGTGCCGGACGCAAGAACATTACGCAGATCCGAAACGCTGCCAGACAAGATTGTCATCTGAGCAGTATCACCAACTTTCTGAATCATGCGCCTTGGTGCGTCAATCGCATGCAGCGCAGGCGTATGCAATTCGTCATAGAGAAAATCCGGGCAAAGCGCATGAAGAATGGTGATGCAAGGCGTCTTGTATTTTTCATCGTGGATGACTCTTACTGCAAGAAAGAACCATCAACCAAGAAAATGGAAGCTCTCAGTTTTCAATATTCTCACGAGGATGGAAAATCGATCTGGTGCCACTGCGTTGTCACGGCCCACGTAGTAAGCGAGGGCAGTTCCTATGCCTGGGATTTCCGTCCTTACTACCGTGAAGAATATTGCACGAACCATGGCTTGACTTTCAAAAGCAAGAACGATCTTGCCGTCGAGATGATCGAGGCATTTCCGGCTACGCAGGATGAGCAGGTTTACGTGCTCATGGATAGCTGGTACACCAGCGAGAAGATCATAAATAGCTGTAACCGCAAGGGATTCCATGTCATCGCTGCCGTCAAGACCAACCGACTGATCTGCGTCAGCGGCGTAACGATCTCCATGGCTGATTTCGCTGTCCAGTACCTTCGCAAGTCTGACCTACGCTCCGTTACGGTGGAAAGTCAGGGGACGTACTGGATTTATGAATATGAAGGTCCGTTAAGCGAAATGGAAAACGTCAAGGCTTTGCTGTCTTGGAAAGATGAATATGCCCCTTCGAGCAAACCTCAAGTTTGTCTCCTGTGCACGGATTTAAGCTTGGATCTCGTTACAATCCAACGCTACTATCACGTGAGATGGAACATTGAAACGGGCTATCGCTATTTCAAGGAACTGCTAGGTTTTGACCAATATCAATTGCTGTCATTTGAAGGCATTCAGCGATTTTGGGCGATTCAGTATCTGACGCAGAACTTCTTGGAATCTCAGCGTCAGGACTGGATGAAGAGCGACAAACATCTTACGCTTGGAGATGTGGTGTACCGAATTCGGCAAGAGTATTTCGGGCAGATCATCGTTTACGTGTATCAGCAAGCCTTGGTGAAGAAGCCGTTATTCGACATCCTTAAGCATCTCAAAATATCCGCCTGATCTGTCGAATTACCTTCCCTGCTACAGGTGTGTCTATTTTCGGTTATCACGAAGAAAATCGCAACTCTCAAGTAAATAAGAAAGTATCAAATTTCGGATCAACGAAATAGGCTTTCTTATTGGCGAATAAACACAATTTCATTTCCGCGTATCCATTGACGCCGGATTTCCAGATCGCGGCTCAGCAGCAGCAAGTCGGCCTGCTTGCCGGCGGCGATCGAGCCGACCCGATCGGCGATGCCCAGCGACTTCGCCGGGTTGCCGCTGGCATACCGGCTCGCTTCCGCCACGCTGACTCCGACCTCGCGCACCATGAAGCGCAGCGCGTCGATCATCGTCAGCGTACTCCCGGCGAGGTTGCCGCCGTCCGTCAAGCGGGCCACGCCCGCCTTGACGGTTACGGCTAACCCGCCAAGCTCGTACGCGCCGTCGCCAAGCCCCGCGGCGGCCATGGCATCGGTGATCAGCAGCAGGTTCCTCTGCTGCTTCACCTGGGTGAGAAGCCGGATCGCCGCGGGATGCACATGGTGCCCATCGGCGATCACTTCGGCTTCGATCCGCGCGTCGGTGAGCACCGCACCGACGGTGCCCGGTTCGCGATGATGCAGCGGTTTCATCGCGTTGTAGCTATGGACCGCATGCGTGAGCCCCGCCGCCACCGCCGCCTCGATCTCGGCGTAGGTGGCGTCCGTGTGTCCGCATGCGGCCACGATGCCTCGATCGCGCAGCCACGCGATCAGCTCCAGGGCCCCCTCGCGTTCGGGGGCCAAGGTCAGCTGCCGCACGATGCCGGGGTAGCGGGCGTGCCAATCCTCGAGCCAGCCGATATTCGGCGGCACGATGTTGGCGGGGTTCTGCGCACCCAGCCACTTGGGCGAGAGAAAAGGGCCTTCCAGATGCACGCCAAGCAGTTGGGTATAGGGCATGGGCCCCTTCATAAAGTCGCTGACCTCGGCGATGACGTGGTCCAGGTCTGGACGGGGAGCCGTCATGGTGGTGGCGAGCATCGAAGTGGTTCCCCCCGCTGCATGGAAGCGGGTGATCGTCCGCAGCGTCTCTGGATTCGCTTCCATGAAGTCGGCCCCGTTGCCGCCGTGAACATGAACGTCAATGAATCCGGGCAGCACCCAGCCGCCATCTGCATCAATAAGACGAGTATTCGAGCTAATCCGGGCAAGATCGACATGGCTTTGCTCTTCGACGGAAGCGATGCTTCCCTGGCTCACACGAATGACACCTTGCTCGATCACATTCTGCTCGGTTACAATCTTGGCGTTAACAAGGACAAAGTCCTCCGGCGAAGAAGCTTCTCGAACTTGATTTAAATGTTCACTCATACAAACAACCTCCCTGCATCGGCATCAAGCAGCACGACCAGATTGGGATGGGTCTGAAGTAATGTGGCTGGCAGCTCAGTTTGAATGGGACCAGTAAGAGCGCGGTGGATGATATCCGCTTTATCCGCGCCTCGGACGACAAGTAAGATGCTTTTGGCTTTTAGAATTGTACCCACGCCCATCGTAAGCGCATGAGTAGGAACCTCATCAATGGAAGCAAAATATCGAGCATTCGCCGATCGCGTTTCCGGCTTCAATTTCACTACATGCGTGCCGCTGACCAAAGAGTGATCCGGTTCATTGAAGCCGATATGGCCGTTATGGCCAATGCCCAAAAGCTGGAGATCGATCTGTTTCGCTTTTTCCAACTCCCGGTTGTATCTCAGACATTCTTCCTCCAGACTCGCAGCGTTTCCGTCCGGTATATTAGCATGATCAGCGGGCAAATCAATATGATCAAAAAGATGCTGCTTCATATAAGTATGATAGCTCTCCGGATGATTTTCAGGTACGCCGACATACTCATCGAGATTGAAGGTTGTCACTTTTTTAAAGCTGACATGGCCTTTTTTATGTGCTTTGACAAGCTCTTCATATATGCCTACGGGCGTTCCGCCGGTGGCTAGGCCCAACACGGCGCTCGGCTGCATTTGGACCAATCCGGTTATAATTCCGGCACCAGCCTCGTTCAATTCTTTTTCATTTTTAAAAGTATGAATATTCACGGTGGGCTCACTTTCCTTTGCTGCGGTATTTGTGAATCATTTGATAAGATTGCTCAAGTCTGGGAACGAGTTTATTAAAATCCTCACTAACGAGGCTTGTAAAAAGGATATCAATAACATGCAGCTGAGCAATCCTTGACGCCATATCACCCCGGCGCATGCCCTCCTCGAGCGTGGAGGTGAAAAGTTGGATATCGGACAGATTGGACAATCGATTGGAACCGTATTTGGTTAGGCTGATCGTTGTCGCGCCGTGTTCTTTGGCGCAGATCAGGGATTGAATGGTTTCATCCGTCTCCCCGGAGTAAGAAATGGCGAATGCCGCATCGCCGGGCTGCAGGTTGGATGCGGATGTAATCTGCATATGCGGATCGGAAAATGAAGTTGTCCGTTTACCGATACGGATGAGCTTTTGGTAGAAGTCTTGAGCTACAACACCCGAGGTTGCCACACCATAAAGGTCAATTTGCCTAGCATTATTCAATGCTTGCAGAGCAAGACCCAGCTGTTTGCGATCAAGCAGACGTGTCGTATCCGAGATGGACCTGGTGTGATTAGCTTCTATCGCGACAATGATTTTATCCAGAGGATTGCCTGCAAGGATATCCTGGTACGATTGCTCATTGGTTTGCAGGGCCAGCTCAGCTGAAAGCTTCATTTTAAAATCCGTAAAGCCTTGAAAATGAAAGGTTTTGCAAAAACGGGAAATGGTGGCTGAACTTGTTTGCGAACATTCGGCCAGCTCTGTGATACCCATCCCGACGACCTGCTGCGCATGGTCGATCACAAAATTCGCCAGTGCTTGCTCCTGCCGGTTTAAGCCCTCTTTATGCTCCAAGATCGCACCCAAAATACTGGACATCGCATCCTCCGATTTGAAAAATTTTATCATATATTTCAGGTTATTCGAGAAAATTATTTTCATATTCATCTTACTTCATTTGCAGTTTTACAGCAATACCCAATGCGAGCGAAACATTGACAACCTTCATTAACTTTGCCATGCTAAAAATAATCATACGTATTTAAGGAGTTTGCATAATGACTAAACCTGAAGCTATGCTATTTGATTTGGATGGGACTCTCTTTCGCACGGAAACGCTGCTGCTTCCTGCCTATCATGCTTCTTTTGATCAATTGCGGCGCGAAGGACTGTACAGCGGAGAAACTCCGCCGGAAGAGCGAATTCTTGGCGCGCTCGGTATGCTGCTTGAGCATATTTGGGAAAGAGTGATGCCGGAAACAAGCCTGGAAGCACACCAAAGAATGGATGTTTTGCTGCTCCAGAATCAATTGGAAGGACTCCTGCAAGGGAGCGGAATTTTATATGAGGGTGTCGAAGCTACATTAAAAGAACTCCATGCTCGGGGAATCCGGTTGTTTGTAGCCAGCAACGGGCTCGAGGACTATGTGAAAAAGGTGATTGAAGCGCGAGGGTTAGGCTCGGTTTTTGAAGGACTGTACAGTGCAGGTGAATTTCAAACCAAATCGAAGGTTGATTTGGTAAGGCTTTTATTGGACAAATACAACATCAAATCCGCATGGATGGTTGGCGATCGCTCGTCGGATGTCGAGGCCGGCTTGAAAAACGGACTCACTGTCGTGGGCTGCGATTATGCGGGTTTTGGAAAAGATGATGAACTGGAAGGCAGCCATATGCGGATTCAATCTTTTCCGGAGCTGCTGGATTATTTGCCAAAGCCATGATCATTGGCAACTTCCAAGTTGGCTCCGCTCACCGGATCTCCGTTTATCCACAAGATACTGATCTTACACCACATAAACCTGGCCGAGTGCCGGGTTTTTATTTTTTATAAACAAACAAAAACAAATATAAATCATATATGCGGCTTGTCCGGACCATCTTGTCCATACAAATATGTCACCGCTGTTCGTGGATTGGGATCCAAGCCAGGATGTTCAAGCACTTATCGATTCTTTGAAATCAGGCATTGCTTCTTATAAAGAAGCATATAAAGCTTATTTTGAGCGCAATAAAAACGCGGGCGATATCATAGATGAAACGGCACCCCGCGTGATCCTGATTCCAGGAATCGGCATGGTCAATACAGGCAAAAATGTTCCGAATTCCCGTATCAGCGGGGCTTTGTTTCATAGAGCCATTGCTGTGATCCGCGGAGCTACAACCTTGGGTGAATTCGTTTCCCTGAATGAAAACGAATCCTTTAACGTTGATTATTGGCCGCTTGAGCCTTACAAACTTTCGCTTGCTCCTGCTGAAGCTGAGTTTTCTCGCAAGGTCGCTTTTATTACGGGAGGTGCAGGTGGAATTGGAAGCGCGACAGCTCGTCGTTTGGTAGCGGACGGTGCACACGTCATACTGGCTGACCTTAACCTGGAAGGTGCGCAGAAGTTGGCTGACGAATTAAATGAGAAATACGGAGAACTCCGTGCGATTGGCGTGAAAATGGATGTAACCAACGAAGAAGCGGTCATTGCTGCTTTTAAGGAATCCGCGTTAGCCTACGGTGGCGTGGACATCATCGTGAACAATGCGGGCCTAGCCACTTCAAGTCCTTTTGATGAAACTTCACTGAAAGAGTGGAATTTGAATATGAACGTGCTGGGCACAGGATATTTCCTCGTGGCCAGAGAAGCCTTCAAGCAAATGAAGCAGCAAACCATTGGCGGCAGCATGGTATTCGTAGGCTCGAAGAACTCCATTTACGCCGGTAAAAATGCGTCCGCCTATAGTTCCGTCAAAGCGATGGAAACCCATCTTGCCCGCTGTATTGCAGCAGAAGGCGGAGAGTTCGGCATTCGCGTCAACTCCGTGACGGAGGAAACAATCAGAAGAGACCTCGACAAGCTGGAAGATGAAGGGAAACTGCTTCGCAGCCATGGCGGGGCCATCCGTGTGAAGGAGTCTCAGCCGGAGACCCCTTTTCGGGAACGAGAGACGATGAATGCGGAGCAGAAACGCCGAATTGCCGAAGAAGCGATCCGGCATATCGAACCGGGGGACCGAATTGTTTTGGATGCAAGCTCCACGGCTTGGTATATGGCCCAGATTCTTCCGGATATTCCGTTAACCGTAGTCACAAACTCGATCAAAGTGGCTTTGGAACTAAGCTCCAAGGACAAAATTCAAGTGATATCCACAGGCGGTCTGCTAACCCGGGGTTCACTTTCCTATGTAGGTCCTTTAGCCGAACGTTCCCTGGATTTCTATCATGTTGAAAAAGCATTTATTTCCGGCAAAGGTCTGCATTTGCAAAAGGGAGTCAGCGAATCGAGCGAATCACAGGCCCTGATCAAACAAAAAATGATCACTATTGCCGATGAAGTGTTCCTGTTAGCGGATTACAGCAAGTTTGGCCAGCAGTCCTTCGCCCTTGTAAGCCGCTGGGATCAAATCCATCACCTCATTACGGATGGCAGAGCTGATGCGGAAGCTGTCAACCAATTGCGGGAACGCTCCGTCGATGTGATTCAGTTGAATGATTAGTTTTATTTTGGGTCGTCATCTTCCTGGATCGGATCGGAAACCAAGCCTTCGTCCTTCAATTCTTGGCCTGTTTTCATATCTTCCATGTCTTTGCCGAGCTGCTTTATTTCATCCATATCAGGAGCCATGGAACCATTCATCACTTTATTCAAAGGTTTGGAGCCTTCCTTGGCCTCATGCTCGGGTACAGTTGTTTTTAAGTCCTCGTTGTTATATGCTTTCTGGCTGTCATTAGTTTTCATATCGTTGCTCATGACCATTACCTCCCAGCTGTGTCTGTCCTTCTCTCTTACCCGAAGACAGATACCCTGAAACAAACGCAAACAGCACTCTTGCCTCCTTAGAGCATACACTATAAGCACACTAGGATAAGGAGTTGAATTAGCTTTGCCCTCTTTTGCCGGAGTTGTTAAAATTGTGAGTAATGTGGGAAGCTTTATTAACGGAGATAACTTGATAGTTGCACCTACCACCAGCGCCAAAATTTATGAGGGCTCTGGCAGCGGCAACATAGGCGACTTTAGCATATCCAGTAATCTTTTCAGTATTACTGCTGTTGTTGATTCAGATGCTGTAGATACAGGAAGTAATAAAGTTGCAACCGGTACTTAAAGCAAGATAAGTTTAGAAAAACTTATACATTATCAATTTTAAAAAAAACGGGACCTGGAAGAGAGCAACTCTCCTAATCTCCGTTTTTTTCATTGCTATCCTTGTTCGGTTGTTTTGGGTTCAATTGTTCTTTCATCAGCCACAACGCATATTCGAGGGGCCGTGTAATTGCTTTGCGATATATTTCCTTGGCTCCTATACGGCGGAAAACTTCACGGGAAGGCTTGGGATTGACCTCCAAAAGCCAGATATCTCCTTTTGGATCTACGGCGATATCCATGCCAAGCTCACAGAGCTGACCGAATTTGGTTTCAAGAAATGGAGCCAGCTTATAAGCAAAGCTGTAGATTTCCTGCTTGATTTGCTTCACTTTATCTTTGGAAGCGAATCGATAAAGGAGAAGCCTCTCCATGCTGACGGCAGTTCCTCCGCCGTGTAAATTGGAAGTAATGCTTTTATGCGGCCCGATCCGGCCTGCGCATCCGGTAATGACCCATTCACCGTCACCATTTTTTTGAATAAGAAGCCGGTAATCATGGACTCGCCCATTCGGCAGCGTTAAAGGGATGCCTTGCTGCACCAAATAGTCCGAACCCAGCGACATGCCGGCCAGCTTATCGGCCAATTTTGTTTCTGATACCTTTACCGGATTAAGAATGGTACGATCTTGATTGCGACCTTGGAAGAGATATTGATCCGAATCGATTTGATCAATACGAATAATCCCTCGTCCACCCGTTCCATTTTTGGGTTTAAGATAAATAAGCTTATGCAGCTTTAGGAAATCAATGAGTTCCTGCACTTCATTGTAACGTACAGTTTCAGGGATATGGCTTTTGATGCTTTCATTCTCATAGAGCAGCTCATGCATGATCCACTTGTTGGCAAGAGGTTTGCTTAAATATTGCAGCTTTGAGTATTTATTACGAAATTTCTTGAGGATCCGGAAGGTAGCTGTACCATGGTAGCGGCAGCGATCATAAATGAGAGGAGGGAATGTGGTGCGTTTGCGAACCCATTTTCCAGCATCGATATCATATTTAAGGATGCGCAGCGACTCCAGATTCTGAACATCCAAAGGAGTGAATACCTCAACTGCAAGGCCGAGCTTTCTTCCTTCCATACTCAACTTCTTATAAAAAGAAAGCTCCTCCAATCGATCATTATTCATATAAACAGCAAGAATGCCAAGTCGTTTTAAACCCAAACGAATTCACCTTCTCCTGGCCTTTTTGGTTAAAAACACGCCATAATGAATGATGCGTTCCAGCGATTTTTTTCGAATGTCGGGCTCGTCAAACTTCATCGGCTTGGAATTAGCCTCAAAAAACCAGATTCGTCCGGAAGTATCCACTCCCAAATCCATGGACATTTCGCCGAGCTGTTGTCCCGAGGATTTTTCAATTTGTTTTGCCAACACGACAGCGGCACGCTTCGTCCGCTTCAGGATGCTGGCAGCCTCTTTCTGACCAAAGGCATATGTGAGCAGCTTTAGCGGGTCCTCTATGGAGCCTCCTCGGGGAACATGGGTAGTTATGCTAAGCTTGCCGGCAACTCTTGCCCCGATTCCGGTTACACTCCAGACGCCCAAGGCATTTTTTTGGACAAGAACACGTAAATCGTAAGCTCTGCCCTTGTAGCTGGTAAGTGTTATGCCTTGCTGCATGATATATTCTTTGGCTCCGCGGAGTTCATCCACATCTTTCCATAAACTGTCTATGCTGTAATGAACTTTATATACTATTTCTTTATTGCTTTGCACACTGAGCTCGTACTCAGGCTGGTTGTACTTGCCGATTTTTCGTTCTAATCGCATGATTCCCCTTCCTGCTTTCCCTTTAACGGGTTTCAGATAGACGACTGGATAATTGCGCAGCAGGCGTTCCAGTCCAAATGAAGTGGATAATTGCTCAGTTGCAGGAATATACATACGAGTGTGAGCTGATTTATTCAGCCATTCAAAGAGCGACCATTTATTGAAAAAGGAAGGATTATAGAGATTGACTTGATTGCTGCGGATACAGGCTTGAATGATCTGTTGAACCTCCGGATGCATTTCCATTTTACGAAATGGAACACGATTATAAATGACATGGGGAGCAGGCATCCAATCACGGACCCATGAGCGTCGATCCGGATTGTAGCGAAAACCAAACATTCGATTTTCCGTCAGTTTAACATTGTCAGCCGTGATCACATAAACTTCGGCCCCAAACTCGTGCCCAGCTTTGACAATATCCGCGAAATTACTTTTATCCCCGCGAAAAATGCGGGTACCGTCATTTACAGTAAGTATGGCAATCGTTGGCTTTTGATCTTTATCATGAAGCGGAATATTCACCTATGCTTCCCTCCTCGCGCGAAAACCGCATAGATATAGGCAATGATCATAGATGTGGGCAAGGGACGCTTTATCCTGATCCTTGAGCGAAGGGTGCTTGAAGATGGAGCGCCCCGGTTTAGCGTTCGCTTCGAACATCCAGACCTTCTCATTTTGATCAATGCCGATATCAAAACCGAGCTCACCGAGCAAATGATGGTAATGCTTTTCAATGCTTTCCGCCAGCTTAACGGATGTCTCCTTGGCATTATTCAGCACACTCTCGGCGCGAGAGCCGTAAATTTGCCTTAGCACCTGCTCAGGTGTCATCAGTTGGCCGCCTGAACGAATATGCGTCGTCACGCTTCCTTTGCCTGCTTTTTTGGCGCCAATGGCCGCAACTACCCACTGGTTGCTGCCGTTCTTGGTCATATGGAAGCGGAAGTCTATCGGACAACCGTCGATTTCGATCAGCCGAATTCCTTGCTGGGCGACATAATTTTGCAGCCTGCCCCGTCCGGTTCCAAGCATTTTCATCAGTCCGTCGAATTTGGCATAACGAACGAGAACGTTTTTACTGTCTTTGCGATATCGGGCGAAGTAGCCACGCTTGGAATTGTAGGTAATTCGATATATCCCGATTCCCAGACTTCCGGCCGTCGGTTTTAAATAAATGAATTTATGCTTATCCAGCATTTCACGAATTTGCTCAGAGGACGGGTTTATGTGCGACTCCGGCACGAACTTGAAGACGTCGTCTCCATCGAGCAGATTGTAAATATCCCATTTGTCAAAAAAGCTCCAATTGAACAGAGGGATGCCTCTTCGCACAAACAGCTCCTTAAAGCTTTCCATTCCCGACGACTTCTCGGCTGAACGACTGGATAATCGATTATAAATAACATCGGGAAGCGGCACCGTACGACGCACCCATCCGCCTTCCGGACGCGGGAAAAGGGCATTAACTGTTTCCCGCTGCCAGTTGACATCTCTGGGACTAAATGCGAAATGAAACGATTTGTCCGCTCCTGTTTGAGTGATTTGACGAATAAATCCCGTCCTGGAACCAAATGGAGTCGTACTACTTCTCGATACATGAGTGAGCACTCCAATCAATGGGCCTAAACGAAGTTCTTTGGAGCTGTTGCTGGCTGCCAGACATGTGCCTATACGCGGAAGTCGAAGGCTTCTCATCAATGACATGGAGAGGTAAAGGTGCTGTCCTGGTTTTTTTATTATGCGCATGGGTACATTGGCGTACATGCTGCCGGCTCTCACCTGGATCGTTTTGGTGCCGGTTAACCTCAAAGCTTTGACGAGTTCATTGCTCAAATAGACCGATCGATCCGTTCGGGGTATGGCATGTATGGTGCAGGTAGTCAAACTCATTAGGTTACCCTCCTAAACTTGTTGCCCTTGCTTTATTTCTGCGCTGGCGCGGAAAGAAGAAGCCTCCGCAATCATCCGGTTAGTCTTTTGAGCGTAAAGTAAAAATGCTGCATATAAGATCGGATTCTCCTTCGAGCTTTTTTGAACGGCTTTATTCGGCAACTTTGTGAACAGGCTTCGACCCGGCTTGGAGTTAACTTCGAGCAGCCAGACTCGCCCATTTCGATCAATACCCAGATCTATGCCCAGTTCGGCTAGCCGGCCGTGTGCGGATTCCAGTGCAAGAGGGATTTTTGTTGAAAGCTCAATCAAGGTATTCATTTGCTCCTCGACCTGTTCCTGGCTAAACTCAGACTTTAAAAAAGGAGCTGCCTCCCATGCAGTTCCTCCGCCATGAAGGTTGGCTGTTATGCTCCCAGACTGTCCGCAGCGCACTCCCATACCTGTAAGCTCCCAGTATCCATGGCGATTCTTTTGTACCAAGGAGCGTATATCATAAGCATTCCCGTTTGCAGTATGCAGGCTCAGATATTCCTGAAGCAAATAAATACGCTGTCCAATAAACGTCCTAAGCCAAAACTTAAGATCTTGTGCATTCTGAAACTCCATTTGCAAGAGATGATTCCGTCTGTCACGTCCGGAGAGGATAAAATGATCTAACAGCTCCTGGTGTTTCTTGATATAAAGTACACCTCTACCTTGACTGCCCCCTTTTGGTTTTAAGAAAACCTCACTCCTCAGCTCCAGCCAATTCAATACTTCCTGTAATTGGGTGAGCAGCCGGGTCTCAGGAAGAAATGGATGAAAATATGGATCTCTCTGAAGAATTTGCATGACTTCCCATTTTCCGGGCAATCCGTATCCGAGGAAACGTATCGAGGATCGGCCGCGAAGCTGCCGCAAATGCCGGCTATAGTCCTGATAGGAGGCCTTTGACGCAAAAAAACAACGATCATAGATCAAATTCGGCAAGGCATAGTTAATCTTCATCCATGCTTCTTTCCCAGCCTGATAGGTATAACCTGTTACTTGCTCACGACTCCAATCGATTCGGTTTGGTGAAAATACGAAGACCTCGATTCCGGCGCTAATTCCCAAGAGGCATAATGCCCGCAATGAAGCCGCATTGGCAAAGGGAACCTTCCCGGGAAGCTCTGCAACCATAATTCCTAGCAGCGGCATACGTTTCGCACCTCGTCTCATGACTTCCACCTCAATATTTGGCTAAAAATCTGGCGTATTGGACAATTTGCTTGACGGAGGGCCGAATTTTTTGCTCGGATAAAGGCGTGTTGTCATCCTTGGAAGGCTTGGAGTTAACCTCCAGCAGCCAAACTCTTCCTTGTGAATCCACAGCAAGATCGATGCCAAGCTCGCCAAAATGGAATGGAATCTGAGCTTCGATGCTTGCTGCGATATCGAGAGAGGCCTTGCGTAATTTGCCATAAACAGAAACTCGCTGCAGCGCATTCAAGGAAGATTTACCTAGTGTATCTTTTACGTTGCCGAGGCTCCCGCCGCGAGCAATATTCGAGACGAATTGCTGTGTGCTGGCGATTCTGGCAACCACCGAGGTAATGGTCCAGACACCTTGGGCTCCTTTTTGAACTAATGCTCGAAAATCTACCGGCCTGCCTTCGGCTGTAATTAATTCCACACCTTGCTGGAGTTGGTATCTTTGTGATTTCAGCTTGCCTGAGAGTGCAGTAAACAGTGCGGGCAGCGAGTCAAATTCTTTCCTTCGTACGCCGCCTGCATTCGTAAATTGACAATTATAAGAGCCGCCGGGATGCTTTTCGATGCGAATGATTCCTTTTCCGAGACTGCCTGTAATGGGTTTGAGAAACAGAGTGCTATAGCGGCTGGACATTGATTTTAGCATTTGATAATTTTTAAATAAATAAGATTCAGGCAAATAGATGTGAATCGATGGATCCTTGCTGAGAGCATCGAAAACCTCAGTTTTATCTAGGTATTTTTCATTAAAAATTTGAGTGCCGCGCGCTTTAACGTCCTTCATAAAGTTCTGCACATTCGCAAGGCTCTCGTATTTGCGTGAAGTCAGGCGATTGTATATGACGTTCGGGACAGGAAACGATTTTTTGCTCCATTGATCATGACTGTAAACGTGCCCATTGATGCTTTGAGGATCTGCTTGCAATTCATCGGGAGTGACAAAAAATATCTGTGCCCCAAACTGTCTGCAGGCTTCTGTCATTTCATTGCAGAAGGCGGTCATCGCCCCGAAAGGCTTATCCACGGAACTGGCATACACACGGCTGACCATCACACCAATAAGCGGTCCGAGGCGCAAGGTTTGTCTGGATGCTCTATACTGCAAGCAGAGTGTCGCTCCTTGATGAAGACCGAGCCTTGCAGCCAATGCCGGATTCATCCGCAAGATATGGGTACGAGCGAAAGGCACAATCTTGACCTCCTGCTTGAAAGATCCATGCTGCAGCATGAGGCTTTGATTGGTTGAGATTTTCCATTTTTTCACCACTGATTCGCTGAGCATGAGGGTCCGTTCGTCCAAATAGATGCTGGTGCCTTGAATGGAAATCCCGATTTTTGTTCTGTGCAAAGCGCACACTCCTTCCAGCAGGCAAGTGAACTACTCCATCATATGAGGACATATATCCCTTGGTGCCAAAGCAATTGACTTCAAGAATCGAAGGAAAACAGAGATGCAAGCTCATGAATGTCCATGGCCAAGTATACGAAAATGAGAAGCCCCTTTTGGAATTTGATTTCCAAAAGGGGCTATAATAGGATGAAAGTTAACAATCAGGAGGCCGAACAATGATGTCTAGAACTCAATATCTTATTGGAATCGTTCTTTCTCTAACTATATTAATAGGAGCAGGTTGTAATTCCACAAACAATCAGACAACCCCTTTACAATCGGCTTCAGTCCAAACATCCCCGGCACAATCGGTAAATCCAACAACAAACACCCTCAGCCCAAATCCTGCAGCTTCACCGAATACCGCCGGCACCACTACTCCAAAACAAAGCGCACCTGCAGCCCCAAAGGGGATTGCAGACATGAATATAGACCATATTGTTATTGTTGTTGAGGAAAATCACTCCTACGAACAGATCATGGAGAGCCCGGATGCTCCTTATATGCATGCGCTTATTCAGCGTGGAGCCTTATTTACTGATGCGCACGGCATTACTCACCCAAGCCAAGGGAATTACATCGGGCTTTTTTCGGGATCCACACAAGGGATCAAAGACGATTCCTGCCAGAAGCCCTTCTCTGCAGACAATCTGGCGAGCGAATTATTAAAAGCCAAATTGACCTTCACTGGTTATTCAGAGGATTTGCCGAAGGTCGGCTATAGCGGATGCTCTTCCAAAGGCTATGCACGCAAGCATAATCCGTGGGTGCAGTTTTCGAACGTGCCTGAGGAATTGAATCGGCCGCTCACCGACTTCCCAAAGGACTTTTCCAAGCTTCCAACCGTTTCATTTGTCATTCCGAATCACCAGAATGATATGCACGACGGAACCATTAAAGAGGCTGATGACTGGCTGAAAAAGAATATGGATGCCTATGCGTCGTGGGCGGAAAAAAACAATAGCTTGCTGATCGTCACTTGGGATGAGGATGATTTCGGCAAAGCGAACCAGATTCCCTTAATCTTTGTCGGACCTATGGTCAAACCCGGAAAGTATGATGAAAATGTAAACCATTATCACTTGCTGCGGACGATTGAAGATCTATATCATCTCCCTGTGCTAGGAGAAAGCCAGAAAGTGAAGCCTATCACATCAATTTGGAAGTAAGTATCTTCATCAATCGACAAGCTTGAGATGATAATGATACAATAATCTCGAATTTTGCGACGGAGAATGGTGAAACAGGAGAGTGCCGAGATCTATGGTTCATTCGTCATTATGGGAATTGTTCAAGGTATCTCTCAAGCTGGGATTAACTTCTTTTGGCGGTCCGATTGCTCATATTGGATACTTCCGCGAAGAATATGTGCATAGGAAAAAGTGGCTGGATGAAAAAAGCTATGCGGATATGGTGGCATTGTGCCAATTTTTGCCTGGCCCGGCGAGCAGCCAGATCGGTATCGGGATTGGGCTCATGCGAGGCGGTTTACCTGGCGCCATTATTGCTTGGCTAGGATTTACAATGCCATCTGCGCTGGCTTTAGCCATCTTTGGATACTTGTACCAAGGTTATGGAACGAGCGGTTCAGGCTGGATTCACGGCCTGCAGCTTGCTGCGGTTGTGATCATCGCTCAAGCCGTATGGGGCATGGGCAAAAGCTTGACCCCGGACCGCACAAGAATGAGCATTGCCGTTATTACGGCTATAGTGACTCTGCTTTGGAGCTCGTCATGGAGCCAGGTGCTCCTGATTGCGGCAGGAGGGCTTGCTGGGCTTGCTTTTTACAAGGAAGCTCCAGTAGAAGCAGCATCCGAGCTGCCGAAAACGATATCCAAAAAGCCTGCCGCAGCCGCATTGATTCTATTTTTTGGACTATTGATTCTACTTCCCTTGCTGAGAATCATATATCCGACCGATTGGGTGGCGCTGATCGACAGCTTTTACCACTCGGGTGCGCTTGTCTTCGGAGGCGGACATGTCGTTCTTCCGCTGCTGGAGCGAGAGGTGGTCTCACCCGGCTGGATGACGGAGCAGCAATTTTTGGCAGGTTACGGCGCCGCGCAAGCTGTGCCGGGGCCGCTTTTTACATTTGCCGCATACCTGGGAATGGCCATGAAAGGCTGGGTCGGAGCTGCGGCATCACTGATGGCGATTTTTCTCCCTGCATTTTTGCTGGTGATCGGCGTGCTGCCATTCTGGCATTCCTTACGCCAAAGAGCCTCAGCCAAACGCGCTTTATTCGGAATTAATGCCGTAGTCGTCGGTATGCTGTTAGCAGCATTATATAACCCGGTTTGGACCAGTGCAGTTCATACTCCGGTGGATTTTGGGATTGTTCTGGCTGCCTTTGTTTTGCTCATGTATTGGAAATTGCCGCCATGGTTGATTGTTGCTTTTACTGCTCTGGCCGGTTGGCTGATATCCTGGATATAGATTATAATATTGAGCATAACTTATGAAAGAAGGCACAACTTAGTGGCAAAGCCCAAAATTACCGAAATGGACATCGTGAGAGCACTGGCCATTATGGCTGTAGTCATCATTCATGTGACTGCCGAAGGAACTTTGAAGGAAATTATGGGGGAAAGCACTACCCAATTGTTATATTTGTTTATCAATCGAGTCTCCACCTTTGCCGTGCCTTTGTTTATTTTCATCAGCGGGCTTGTTCTGTTCTACGTCTATTTTGATTCCTGGAACGGCAGGAAAACTTGGGAGTTTTATCTTAAGAGAGTGCGTCAGATTGTCATTCCGTATATCCTCTGGTCGTTTTTTTACTATGTGTTTTACCCTTGGTTGACAACGGCTGGTCATCCCATTCGTGTGAATTTAATAGATTTTGCCAAACTGCTGCCATGGGCGGATTCCAGCTATCATTTGTATTTCATGATTATTATCCTGCAGTTTTATGTATTGTTTCCGCTTCTGGTCAGCCTTGCCCGAAAAGTGAAAGCGTTCCGTGATTATTTGCCTTGGTGGGGAGCGGCTGTTCAAGCCGTCTTTTATATAAACAGTCATTGGTTCGGCGGTTATGGACCACATGATGCTTCACTGTGTGTCACTTATTTCAGCTTTTTTCTTCTTGGAGGTTACATAGGGATCCATTATCAAGCTTTCATTGAATGGATTCGCAAAGCGGCTTGGTGGGTTGTTCCCTTTACGATCCTTAGCGGAATCGTTTACGGATGCTTATTTATTGTGGAGCAAAAGGGTACATTTATTGAAAATACTTGGTTTATTGCCGTTTGGACGCTGTATACAATGGGTGTAGGCATCTCGATGCTTTGGCTGACACGGAAGATGGAACGCGGGCTTCCAAGGCTCGCAGGAATTTTTACGTCTTTGGGAGCGGCATCTTACGGAGTTTATTTGATGCATCCCGCATTGTTATCCTTATTTAAATATGCATGGCCTGCACTTGGGCCGATAATATGGTTTAATCTGTATAATATTGCATTGGTCGTGTTGTTGGTCCTGATCCCATGGGCAGTTACTCTACTCTATAAGAAAACCATAAGGGCGTTGAAGCTCCGTTAGGACTTGAAATTGGCCAAAAAGCCGGTTGGATTCGGTTTTTATTTCGAAACGAGCCTGGGGGATCCACGAATGCTTCGTGAAATCCCGTCCTTGAATCAGCATTTTATCCGGATAAACTTCAACAACGAGACCTTCGCTGCGACGCTGGTTTAGACTATACGGTTTATCGTTTTCATCATAAGGATCATACACGGACGAACTGTTTACCATCGTAAACTTATCCTTGACCAGCGTATTTTTTGAGGCCAGCTCCCAGTGCGTATGCCCGCTGAAAAAAATAACCTGAGGATGCTCCGAAAGGATTTCCTTCAGTTTTTCATGCTGCACCACACCTCGACTATTATAATTAACGCTGCTTCCGGCTACTGTGTAAGGCAATGGCTGATGCAAAAAGACAAACACTGGCTTACCTGACTGATCATCGGCCAGCAGCTTTTGATGCAGCCATGTGAGCTGCTCATTGGAAAGCCAGGCATCCTCATTGATGGATAAATCGGACTGCCGGTACTTCTCGGAACCGAGCATGATGAAATGGTATCCGGAAATCCAGGCATCATCGTAAAGGCTGGGCCGCCCGACAAAATTCAGAAATCTTTGTTGGGATGCCTTTTCCGTCTCACCATTTGGGAAGGTGTTCAAAGACCATTTTCCATTTGGATCATGCAAAGCATTGTAATACTCATGATTGCCGATGGTATAAAGAACGTTCGGCGGCAGAGGGACGTTCTTGAGCAGATTTTTCAATGTGATATAATCATTCATTGTGCCTTGGCCCAGGTCGCCGTTGATGACAAGTGCATCAAACTTGGGAATGGTCGCATTCAGGTCGTTAAGTGCATGCTTGGTCTTTCTTACCGATTCATGATTTCCAGACTCAACATGAATGTCACTGATCACCGAAAATCGAAGTAGGGGGGCTGCAGATTCTGCTTGTACATGAGCGAAGCCAATGCCGAATAAAGCGGTTGCCATTGCCATACTGCCGATCCTTATATTCCGTAATTTGTTCATCATTGATCCTCCATTCATATTTGGCGGACTTGTCTCATAAACTTGCTTATAGGATCATCCAATTAAGAGCATCCATTCGGTGAAAGGAGCTTAGACATAATGAGAGGTTTAAAGCATGTGATTCTTATGAGTTTGGCGCTGGGGATGCTGTTTTATTCACTGCCCCGGCTGAAATTTAACTTGGAATTTTCGCTTTCCACGACCTTTACCGTGGTTTGGATTGGTTTGGCTCTGCTTATCGTGGCTGCGAATTTACACGAAATTCTCGGTGTTGAGGATGATCGGGCAAGGCAGGTAAAGACGGAGCATGTACAAAATTCCCCGGTCAGAGAAAAAAATTAAACGGCATTCAAGGAGTTCTTGTCCCTCAGAAGGGTGCAAGGACTCCTTTTTTCTTTTCATTTACCCCGATTGTCCTAATTCTTAACAATCGCTATACTTATAGTACAGACTATTACAGATTAGAGTCGGGGTGTATGTAACAGGTGGATGAAACAGCTCAAGCGACATTAACCAAGCATGAACAAATCTTGCATCATATTGAAAGCCTGCAGGTAGGCAGCCGAATTTCTGTGCGGAAAATTTCCAAATATCTGGATGTAAGCGAGGGAACCGCCTATAGGGCGATCAAAGAAGCGGAAAATCAAGGGTTGGTAAGCACGAAGGAAAGAATCGGCACTGTGCGTGTCGAGAAAAAGCTTAGGCAAAACATCGATAAGCTCACCTTCGCCGAGGTCGTCAACATGGTCGATGGCATTGTTCTGGGTGGAGCCAGAGGACTTCACAAAACCCTGCACAAATTTGTCATCGGTGCGATGGAGCAAGACGCCATGATGCGTTACATTGAAGCAGGAAGCCTGCTTATTGTAGGTAACCGCAATGAAGCGCATCATGGCGCATTGGAGCAAGGAGCCGGTGTTTTGATTACGGGAGGCTTTAATACGAGCGAAGGGGTTAAGAAGCTGGCGGATGAGCGGGAGCTTCCGATTATTTCGAGCAGCTATGATACCTTTACCGTAGCTTCCATGATCAATAGAGCGATTTACGATCGTTTGATCAAAAAGAAAATTTTGCTGGTGGAGGACATTTTAGCTTCAGGCACCGTACTTTATTACCTAAAATTAAGCAGCACTCTTAAGGATTGGCAGCGCCTGCTGGAAGAGACGGGCCACAGTCGTTTCCCGGTCGTGGATGATTGGAATCGCGTAGTTGGAGTAGTCACTTCCAAAGATATGGTTGGCGCCAATCCAGAGCACAGCATGGAGAAGCTGATGACTCGCAACCCGTTAACGGCTTCGGCGCAAACGTCTGTTGCTTCCGCAGCACATATGATGGTGTGGGAGGGCATTGAGCTGCTGCCGGTAGTGGATAGCAGTCGAAAGCTGCTGGGTATCCTCAGTCGTCAAGAAGTGCTAAAGGCGATGCAGTACATTCAAAAGCAGCCGCAAAACGGAGAGACCTTTGAGGATTTAATTTGGTCCGGTATGGGGGAAATCCGGGATGAACAAGGAAATCTTACATTCCGCGGCTCCATCACACCGCAGATGACCAACCATTTCGGCACAGTATCTGAAGGAGTGCTTACCACTTTAATGACCCAAGCAGCTTACCGAGTCGTTAAAGATTACAAAAAAGGCGATTTCGTCATGGACAACATGTCGAATTACTTCTTGCGGCCAGTCCAAATTGACAGCCAAATAGAAATACGGCCTACCATTATCGAGATAAGCCGTAAATTTGGTAAAATCGATGTGGAAATTTTTCATTCAGGAGCCATGGTTTCCAAAGCAATGCTGACCGTTCAGGTCATCGATCCTTCATAAGCTTACCCTTTCATGCGCTGAAAGTACCCGTGATTGCGGATCCCGGCAAACACATTAAAAAAGCCCAACAAAAAGCAGACAATCCCAAAGATTCTTCTAAATACGGATTCGCTGAAAAAGAACAGCTGGGTGACCGCAATCATAATGAGCATAGCACCCATAAATATATTCATTCGAGCTGCATAAATGCCACGCATTTTGGGATCCTTGTGTGTTCTGGACTTCACACTATGATAGACGGACAATCCTAATAAAATGACAATGGAAACAAACAAAATGATTTGTATCCAAGCTAAGAGCATATTCATGACATCCTTTATGGTTCGTTTTTACTTAACTCTAGCCATTTTTTGAAACAAAAGCAATTCATCCACACATTCCCAAAAACTTGCGGCCCAAGCATATAATTCTGCCTTTTCGTCCCAACAAAAAAACCTGCTGCCCCAAGAGAATGGAGTGCAGGTTTTAGTTGGCTTTAGGTTGATCATCGAAATTTTTTTGAATGGATGCCCAGGATTGTTTAATGGTAATAGAGGGTATCGGAGGAGCATCCTGATAAATTTCGTTTACGGCTTTCTCAAATACATGCTCAAACAGCACGTCAAATTGCTCTTTGCTCATCGCTATATCTCCCAAATAAAGTTTGGATAAAAATGTATACTCTTATATTATCTTTAAAACTTGCAAACTTCAGCGCAAATTTCATTGCGTGTTGACGCAAGTTTTTTGCACATCCTTGCTTAAGAAAAATGAGTGTGGTATTGGTTGAGAAAACGATCAGGAGTGAATGAATTGGAGCACCTTTTACAAAAGGAAATGAAAGGAATAGTAAACCACTATTATCCAATGCCCTTATTAAACGAACTCTTACAAACTTGCATCGATTCAAAAGCCGAAGAAAAAACAATTTGGTCGAACCTTACAATTTATACCCATCGCATGCTAGGTGGAAACAACCCATTCATCCCAAAGCTGGCAGCTATAACGGAGCTGGTTATACTGGGGCTTGATATTATGGATGATTTACAGGATCAGGATAATCCTGAGAAGCCTTGGATGCAGCAACCCCAGGAATTAGTGCTTAATGCGATGGTAGCGCTATTTATGGCGGCTTCTGCTGAACTAGGTGCATTATCCAAGCAGAACCCGGAACTGACCCTGCCGGATGCAGGAGAGCTTAGCCGATTAATCAGTGTGGCGATTAATGGACAGCATACCGACTTGATGCTTACCGTTGAAACAGAAGAAGAATACGTCAACATGGTGCAGCAAAAATCCTGCGTACTCATTCGAATTGCTTTTTACATAGGAATTGGAGCGATTCCAAGTCTCCGAATTAGTCCATCCATGTGGGATCAATTGAATCATTTAGCCGATTACATAGGAATGATAGCTCAAATCAATAACGATATCTCGGATTTACTGCGAATGGATATCAAAAACGACCTGTTCAAGAAAAAAAGAACCCTGCCAATCCTATACCTGCTGGAAGAATCGGACAGCCCTTTCCCCCAACTGCAGCAATATTTTGATGGCACAATAACCTTGCAGCAACTTTTACAAAAAAAACTCGAATGCTTGGCCTATATTGCCGATTCCGGGTGTATTGAATACTCAAGAATG
Organism: Paenibacillus sp. GP183; assembly: GCF_900104695.1. Classification (NCBI taxonomy): domain Bacteria; kingdom Bacillati; phylum Bacillota; class Bacilli; order Caryophanales; family Paenibacillaceae; genus Paenibacillus; species Paenibacillus sp. GP183. Next base: position 2,214,425 of record NZ_FNSW01000001.1, on the reverse strand, counting down.
ATCGCACAGCTCCAGCTATCAAGAGCAAAAGAACTCATGACTCAAATACCCGCCATCTCTCCATGGAAAGAACAGTTTCAAGAAATAGCATTCGACCCATTCGAATGAACCCCGAACCCCGAACCCCGAACCCCGAACCCCGAACCCCCTAATACTCAACCATTCTAATCCCGAACGGCTCGTTTCTGACGAAGCATGTAGATTTTGCAAATTCTGAGATATATACAAATAAGAACGAGAATGGTGTTTAAAGTCACTGTTATTTCTACTTAAATACTTTATTCTACAAAATCTTTGTAGTTAGCTCAGAAACTTTCAAAATGTGGTTCGACCGCCGCCATAACAACGTGGGCTGGGAGCTGCGCACGTTACTAAATAAAACTGGCATTGAATGGACTTGGGAGGTCAAAGAAAATTTTATAGTGCAATCAGAACATTTATTGTTGTTTTTACTTCACATAAGAACGTATGTTTGGTATAATATTAGTATATATCACTAGTAAGGAGACGCTTAACTTTATGGATAATCTGAATTTGCAATACTTTCCGCAAAACCTTACTAGTGAAGATGCTTGTGAAGCTTATTTATTCAATACTCGCTGGTCCCTTGGATTTGTTTGTCCACGATGCGACTACGAGAAGTGCTATATAGTAAAAACGCGTAAACTATACGAATGCTGCGAATGTAGGACTCAAGTTTCAGTTACAGCGGGTACAGTCATGCATAAATCTAAAGTACCTTTACTGATTTGGTTTAAAGCGATTGATCTTCTTATTCATGCTGAACGCGAGTTTACTACTTTAACTTTGGCAGAGGAGCTTGGAGTGAATTACCGGACTGCACGTTTAATGCTGTTTAAAATACAATTAGCGTTGCACAAGAAATATGACCCTAAAATACCAAAGCAAGCAGTGATACTTCCAGAAAGTGAGGTTGTTGCTGATGTTGCTGATGTTGCTGATGCTGATGGTGTTACTGTTGTTGATACTGATGGTGTTGTTGTTACATGTGCCGAAGTAGGTGCAACAATTATTCAAAAGGACACATCTGCTATGCAAGAACGCGGGGTCTCTTTATATACTTTGAGGAAGCGGCTTCTATTTAACCTGCCCTTTGGAACAGTAAATTGGGCCTTCATTCCACAACGAATGAGAAAGCGTTCAGCAGAGTTTCTGCATAGGGAATGGATGGGGGCGTTTACCTCCATTTTCTTGTATCCTTATTTTCTTAGGTATTGGAAGTTGGCGAGTTCTTAATTCTGAGTAAAGACTCGGTTTGGTTCGATTCGATTTTTATTGCTTTTGGTCATGTCATGCAACGGCTCGGGTTAGGTGCGTTTTTCTTTAGCGGTTATCCATACAGTGAGTTCCGATTGCACCAGAATGATGGACTTTACTTGAACGGTGTAATTTTTGTTATCAATGGTAACTATTTTTTGTGAGATTAGTTTTTCATATAGGATTTGTGCATCTCGAACGTAGGCGGCTTTTTGTCCGATTGCCAGCTTGAGTTCTTTTTTGACTATGCTCTCTATTTCTTCCTGGATATTTTCGCTCAAAATTTCTTCGTTTTCCAAATTTTGCAGATAAACATTTATAAAGCTGACTAAAGTTTGATTGTTGCGTGTTTTTTTCAAGGAATCGATATCTTGCAAGTATTTTTTATTTTCTTCCTGATAGTTATGCATTTTGATATACATGAGGTTATAGTTTCGATGGTAAATGCTCATAAAAATGGCACTCCCGATAATCGCTCCTGCCAGCATTAGTCCCAATCCTGAAAGCAGATGTCGATAACGATCGAATGGAGGGACTCTCAAGGCCGGGTTTCTCCTTTGCAAATCATTTGAATCAGCATGGTTCCCATCTGGGCCCCGATAAAAGCTATAACGATCAGAAGTATTTGTTTGATAGCCGGATTCAAATGTCCTTCTGCCATCTGACTTTCAATATATCGTATGGGATCGATGGTACCGCCCACGGCTGCGACCATGGCCCAAATTTTAATATTTTCGGAAACGACGAGCATTTTATCCACAGGAGATTGCAGTGTCAATACGGCGGCGATGCCGCTGAGCATACTCCCTCCCAGTACGACCCCAAAGGAAATGCAAAAGTACACAATGATATCCCCTAGAAAGATGTACATCTTCTCGTCCTCCAAACCGGTGGAATTTTGCTGTTGCTGCAGCTTGAAATGAATTTTCATTTTGATCTCTTCTTTCATTGTATGGGATACCCTGTCCACATTATGATAAAATAATAGGTAGTTATTCAGGAGGAGGAACGTCATGAGTTCGTTCGTGCATCTTCATGTGCATAGTGAATACAGCTTGCTCGACGGCGCTGCGCGCATCGAGGATCTTGCCGAGCGAGCGTCAGAGCTGGGGATGACCTCTTTGGCTTTGACGGATCATGGCGTTATGTACGGCGCTGTAGCTTTTTATAAAGCTTGCAAGCAAAGAGGCATCAAGCCGATTATTGGCTGCGAGGTATATTTTACTGCGGGTTCGATTGCTGATAAAGGCACTCGTCAGGAGCAGCCTATCTATCATCTGATTCTTCTGGCCAAGAACGAGCAAGGCTACAAAAATTTAATGAAGCTTTGCTCCATCGGACATTTGCAGGGCTTTCACTATAAACCAAGAATTGACCCGCATTACTTGGCGCTGCATGCCGAGGGTCTTATTTGCCTTAGTTCTTGCTTGGGCAGCGAGGTGTCTCAGCATTTGCTGCATGATCGCAAGGAAGAAGCGAAAAAATCAGCGCTGCGCTACAGGGACATTTTTGGGGAGGATTTCTTTTTGGAGATCCAGGACCATGGCATGGTAGAGCAAAAGAAAGTGATGCATGCCATGATCGAGCTAAGCCGAGAGACAGGGATTCCTCTGATTGCGACGAATGATTCCCACTATGTTAGAGAGCCGGACCATGTTGTCCAGGATATTTTGCTTTGTATTGGGACGGGGAAAACGGTCGATGATCCGGATCGCTTGAAATTCAGCTCAAATCAGCTGTATCTCAAAAGCGATGAGGAGATGAAGCGTTTATTTGCGCATGTTCCCGAAGCTATCGCAAATACCATTGTTGTTGCGGATCGATGCCAGCTGGAGTTGGAATTTGGACAGTCCATTTTACCCAGATTCAGACCGATTCCAGATGGATTGAGCGCTGCCGAGTATTTGAAGCAGCTTTGCCAAGAGGGACTGGAGCAGCGTTATCAAATGAAACCGGATTGGGTTAGTTCTGGTACGGATAGGCAGGATCGATTGGAATATCGGGCTATGGTAGAAGACAGGCTGTCTTATGAGCTTGGGGTCATAGAGTCAATGGGGTTCTCGGATTACTTTTTGATCGTATGGGACTTTATTCGCTTTGCTCATGACCATCAAATTATGACGGGGCCGGGACGCGGGTCCTCTGCGGGAAGCCTGGTCGCTTATGTGCTGAAAATTACGGATGTAGACCCGATTCAATATAAGCTGTTGTTTGAGCGGTTTTTGAATCCGGAGCGGGTTTCCATGCCGGATATTGATATTGATTTCAGTGATGAGCGGCGTGAAGAGGTTATCACTTATGTCGTGGACAAATATGGGCATGAGCATGTTGCCCAAATTATTACTTTTGGTACGATGGCTGCTAAGGGGGCCGTTCGTGATGTAGGAAGAGTACTGAACTTACCTTACGGTGATGTGGATCGTGCCGCCAAAATGATTCCGGCTCAAAATGGCATGACGCTTGCCGAAGCGCTTAAAAGCAGCGCTGAGCTTCAGGCTCTGGTCCAAAAACAGCCAAAAACTGCAGAACTGCTAAATATGGCGACTCGTGTCGAAGGTATGCCGCGCCATGCCTCCACCCATGCTGCAGGTGTCGTTATTTCCAGAGAACCGTTAACCGATTATGTGCCTTTGCAGGCTGGCACGGAACAAACGGCTTTGACTCAATATACGATGGAGCATCTGGAAGCCATAGGCCTCCTCAAGATGGATTTTCTCGGACTGCGCACGCTCTCCATTATTGAACGAACATTGGCCTGGATCAAAGAGCTTGAGGGGGTAGCTGTCGACTTTTCTTTGCTGGATATGAATGATGACCCCCTCACCTATGAACTGCTCGGAAAAGGCGAGGCGGCTGGAATTTTTCAGTTGGAGGGCAAAGGAGTCAAGCGGGTTTTGAAGGATCTGAAGCCTTCCGAATTCGAGGATATCATCTCGGTACTTGCGCTTTATCGGCCAGGACCAATGGAATTTATTCCCAAATACATTCAAGGGAAGCATGGGAAAATACAAATTGATTATCCTCATCCGGATTTGGAGCCGATCCTTCGAGATACCTATGGGATTATAGTATATCAGGAACAAATCATGCAAATTGCTTCGTTGATGGCTGGTTTTAGCTTGGGCGAAGCGGATCTGCTTCGCAGAGCTGTTTCCAAGAAAAAGCGTGAGGTGCTGGATCAAGAGCGAGAGCATTTTGTCTCTGGAAGCTTAGGTCAGGGTTACCAGGTAGATGAGGCTAATCTTGTTTATGATATGATTGTGCGTTTTGCTGACTATGGATTTCCCCGCGCCCATGCGACAGCTTATGGTGTGCTGGCTTTTCAAACCGCTTACTTAAAGGCTCATTATCCGAAGTATTTTATGGCGTCGATGCTTACAGCTGTGATGGGGAACCATCGTAAAGTGGCTGAATATATCGATGAATGCAGACGGATGAAGCTTGAGACTCTGCCCCCGGATGTCAACGGAAGCGGTGTTGTTTTTACTCCGGTTATTTCGGCGGAAACCGGCGGAAGCGAAGCGATACGCTTTGGGCTGGCCGCGATCAAGAATGTAGGCACTCAAGCGATTGAGGCGATCCTTAGCGAGCGGAAAAACGGACCTTTTGTGAGCCTGCTTGATTTCTGCAGGCGTGTTGATCTTCGCGTATGCAACAAGCGCGTGATGGAGTCTTTAATCCAGGGCGGCGCCTTCGACACATTGTCCGGGCATCGCGCACAGCTGCTCGCCATGCTGGAGGAGACGATCGCGTCGGCGACGAAATGGCGCAAAGAACGGGATGATCTCCAGCTACATCTCTTCGGCTTCGTCGAAGAGCCGAATTGGAAGGTGGATATCCCAGACATAGCGCCTATGTCGCAGACCAAGCAGCTCGAGCTGGAGCGGGAGCTGCTTGGTCTGTACGTCTCCGGCCATCCACTCGATGCGTATGGCGATCTGTTGGAGGAGCTCGATGCCGAGAAGCTCCATGAGCTTGCGGAGCTGCCCGATCACAGTGAGGTGATCGTGGCCGGTATGGTCCTCTCCAGCAAGACCATCGTCACCAAGAAGGGGCAGCCGATGGCGTTTATGGAGCTGGAGGATCGCATTGAAAAGGTCGAGGTGGTGTTATTCCCCGAGACGTGGAAAGAGCACGCTCCGCTCGTGCAGAAAGGGCGGCTCCTCCTCGTTCGCGCAAAGCTGCAGCTGCAGGACGAGGAACCGCCGAAGCTGCTCGCGGAGCAGCTAACCGCGCTGGACGACCCTGTGGGCATCCAGCGGCTTCGCCGGCAGCCACGCACCGTGGCTGCCACCGCGACAGGCGCCGGCACGCGCAGCGCTGCCGTACGGCCTGCAGCGGCCCCGGCGGCGCCGGGCCGCGAGCCTTCACGCGCAGCGGCACCGCCTGCGCGAACTAGCCCTGCCCGGCCGCAGGCGGCGGGCCAAAGCGGCACCGCCGCTGCTGCTCCCAAGGAGCAGCGGGTATACGTCAAGATAGCGGCTGACTTCGAGCAGCCGCACAAGCTTCAGCAGCTTAAGACGCTGCTGAAGCTGCATACAGGCCCTTTGGGCGTGGTGCTGTTCTACGAACGCGACCAGCGGCTTCTGGCCCTGAGCGATCAATACCACGTGAAGCCTTCACCGGATTTGTTCAGGCTGGTCGAGACGATTATGGGCAAGGAATCCGTCCGGGTGAAATAAATGCTCAGCTCATAGAGTCAGAATCCATAGGATTCTGGCTTATTTGCTGTCCAATAAACCCTGAATCATCAAGAACCGTCACTTTTGACCGAACTGCTTTGTTGCGGTAAAAAGAGTTCTTATGCTATTATTATTGCATTATGCATACGTAAATGCAGTGAAAACTTCCAGGAGGTTTTTTTTTCATGTGGACAGTGATTTACATTGCTCCAACTGCAAAAATCGCAGAGCGCATCAAATTAAAGCTCTCGGAAGAAGGCTTCCTGGTGCAAATCAGGGGCATCAACTTGTCTAAAAATCAGTTTGAAATCCTCGTTCCCGAAGGGGAGCTGGAGGAAGTTCAGGAAGTGCTTAACTCTATTTTACATAGATAAATGAGCGGTATGAGGTGAAACTGTGTTAAAGGACCTATTTCAAAAACGGAAGTATGCCACAATCCCTTCCGAGAAAACCAAACGGGAAATTCCTGAAGGCTTGATGAACAAATGCCCCAAGTGTGGTACCATTCAGACTAGCAAGGAACTGGAAAAAAACCTTAAGGTATGCACGGCTTGCAGCTATCATTATAAATTAAGCGCCGTTGAGCGCATCCAAATGACGTTGGATGAAGGTTTGATCGAAGAGTATGATGAGGATATGATTTCAGAGGATCCCTTACGTTTTCCGGATTATCCGGATAAACTTGTGAAGGCCAAGGACTCCACCGGTCTTCAGGATGCGATCATGACCGGAGAAGGAACGGTCGGCGGCTACCCGGTTGTAGTGGCTGTGATGAGCTTTGACTTTATGGGCGGCTCTCTGGGTTCAGTGGTCGGCGAGAAAATCACAAGAGCCATTGAAGCTGCCAGGCAAAAGCGTTTGCCGATTCTCATTTTTTCGACATCCGGCGGTGCCAGGATGCAGGAGAGTATTCTCAGCTTGATGCAAATGGCCAAGACGAGTGCCGCAGTAGCTAAATTGAATAAGGATGGCGGACTCTTTATCTCGGTCATTACCGATCCTACCTTTGGCGGAGTTTCCGCGAGTTTTGCCATGCTAGGCGATATTATCATTTCCGAACCTGCCACTTCATTCGGTTTTACCGGCCGACGCGTCATTGAACAGACGATAGGCCAAAAGCTGCCGGATAATTTTCAGACAGCAGAGTTCAATCTACAGCACGGCCAGCTGGATAAAGTCGTTAGCCGCAAGGATATGCGTCCCACTTTGATCAAGCTTTTGGACATGCATGTCGTGAAGGAGGAAGTCAAGCATGGCGGGTGAGATGCCGTTCGAACAGCCTCTAGCGGAAATGCGCAGCAAGATTGAGGAGCTTCGCAGATTTGGAGCGGAGAAGCAGATTGATTTTTCAGAGGAAATTCGGCGTTTGGAAGATAGGTATGCGCAGCTTGAAGATGAGCTGTATACCGATATGACTACAGCGCAGAAAATGCAGCTTGCCCGTCATCCGCACAGGCCGACGACCATGGATTATATTCAAACTATTTTTACTGACTTTGTAGAGCTTCACGGCGACCGTCTATACGGGGATGACCTCGCTATGGTAGGCGGTCTTGCCAAGTTGAACGGTATTCCGGTTACTGTGGTTGGGCATCAAAAGGGCAAGGACACCAAAGATAATATTGCCCGTAATTTCAGTATGCCTCATCCCGAAGGCTTTCGGAAAGCATTGCGGTTGATGAGGCAAGCGGATAAATTTCGCCGTCCGATCATCACCTTCATTGATACCAAAGGCGCTTTTCCCGGAAAAGCAGCCGAAGAGCGCGGACAAGCCGAAGCGATTGCTCGCAACCTGCTGGAGATGGCTACATTTCGAGTGCCGATTATTTGTATTGTCATCGGCGAAGGCGGCAGTGGAGGTGCGCTTGCACTCGGAGTAGGAAATAAAGTATTAATGTTGGAAAACGCCATTTATTCGGTGATTACTCCCGAAGGGGCGGCTTCCATCTTATATAAAGATGCTTCCAAATCTATACATGCGGCTGAAGCTATGCGAATAACCGCAGATCAAATCCTTGAGCTTGGCGTTGTAGACAGCGTCATTCCCGAGCCGAAAGGCGGAGCTCATCGGGATTTGGCTGTTCAGGCAGAGTCGATTAAAGCCGAAATATGGCAGCATTTGGAGCCTTTGCTCAGTTTGTCGGAAGAGGAGTTAGTCGAAGACCGATATCGAAAATTTAGAGAAATAGGTCGGTTTACATTCATTCAGGAGGGAAATCATGCGTAAAACAAAGATTGTCTGCACGATCGGACCGGCAAGTGAATCACTGGAAAATTTAAAAAGGCTAATGGAAGCGGGGATGAACGTCGCCCGTTTGAATTTTTCCCATGGCGACTTTGAAGAGCATGGAGCCCGTATCCATAACATTCGAGAGGCCAGCAAGGAAACGGGCAAGACGGTAGCGATTCTGCTCGATACCAAAGGCCCTGAAATCCGGACAGGCAAGCTCAAAGAGGAGCCGATTGAGCTGATTCAGGATAATCATATTATCCTGACTACGGAGGAAATTCTTGGTGATGCCGAGCGTGTTTCGGTCACTTATAAAGATTTGCCGCGTGACGTCCATGTCGGGTCTACGATTCTTGTAGATGACGGCTTGATCGGATTGCTTGTTGTAAATGTTCGCGGTACGGAGATCGATTGCCGTATTGTGAATGGCGGTCAGCTGAAAAGTAAAAAAGGCGTAAATGTTCCAGGCGTCAAAATCAAGCTTCCCGGCATTACGGAAAAAGACACCAATGATATTATTTTCGGCATACAGCAGGATGTGGACTTCATCGCAGCTTCATTCGTTCGCAAAGCCAGCGATGTTATGGAAATTAGAGAGCTTTTGGAGCGTTATGGAGCTCCACATATCCAGATCATCAGTAAAATCGAAAACCAGGAAGGCGTCGAAAACCTCGATGAAATTCTGGAGGTTTCCGATGGTCTGATGGTAGCGCGCGGCGATCTTGGTGTGGAAATTCCTGCTGAAGAAGTGCCGATCGTGCAAAAACAAATGATCAAAAAATGTAACATGGTTGGAAAACCTGTTATTACCGCAACCATGATGCTCGACTCGATGCAGCGCAACCCTCGCCCGACTCGTGCGGAAGCTAGTGACGTTGCGAACGCGGTGTTTGACGGAACCGATGCGGTCATGCTGTCCGGCGAAACGGCAGCAGGAAAGTATCCCGTTGAATCCGTACTTACAATGGCGCGTATTGCAATTCGAGCAGAAGACGCCTTGGAATATCGTGAGATCTTCATACGGACCGCTCAAGCTCAGCAGACTACAGTTACCGAAGCGATCAGCCAGGCAGTGGCGAACTCCGCTTTGGAGCTGGGAGCAAAAGCGATCCTGACGGCTACCGAAAGCGGCTATACCGCGAGAATGGTATCCAAGTACCGTCCTAAGTCACCGATCGTAGCGGTTACTCCGAATGATCAAGTCATTCGCCGATTATGTCTCGTTTGGGGAGTGATGCCGGTCAAAGGTGAAACCTGTAAAACGACGGATCAGTTGTTTGACCTTGCTGTCGACAGCAGCATCAAATCCGGACTTGTCAGTCTCGGTGACATCGTTATTATCACAGCGGGTGTTCCCGTTGGTCGCTCTGGAACAACGAACTTGATCAAAGTGCATCATGTCGGCGAGATGATTGCCAAAGGAACCGGGATTGGCATGCAAAATGCGACCGGTAAAGTCGTAACGGCTCGCACACCGGAAGAAGCGGTCAGCAAAATGACAGACGGCGCTATTCTTGTAACGGTGTCAACAGATAAAGAATACATGCCGGCCGTTCAACGGGCTGGCGCCCTAATTACCGAAGTGGGCGGCATTACCTCCCATGCTGCGGTTGTCGCATTAAGTCTCGGCATCCCCGTCATTGTGGGTGTCAACCACGCATTGGATTTGATCGAAGACGGCATGGAAGTTTCCATCTATCCGGAAGTTGGTGTGATCTACTCAGGACGCGCCAAAGTTTTATAAAAGGATTTATAAAACAAATTCAAACAACAAAAAAAGAGTGAAACCGGAAATGATTTCGGCTTCACTCTTTTTGTTTTTATCCGCTACTTCTCGGATATAGATCCTTTATGCACATAAAGTGCGATATCATGAAAGATTCGCGCACGATAAAAGGCCGATAAAATAACAAGCGTCACCGGACCGATGATTAATCCCACGAGCCCAAATAATTTGAGACCTACGAATAAGGCGATCAACGTTGCAAGCGGATCGAGACCGACGCTGGATGCAAGAACTTTCGGCTCCACAATCTGCCGCAGCACGAGAATCACCCCATAAAGGATACTGAGCCCGATACCCAGGTATATATTTCCCTGCGCGAAGAAAACATACAGGATCCAAGGGACCATGACCGCTCCGGTACCGAGGTAGGGCATCAAATCCGCAAGTCCGGTTAACAGTCCGATCGTGATCGCATAATCAACGCGAAGAATCAGCAGCCCGATAATAACGACAAGCGCGGTCAGTGATACCAGAATCAGCTGTGCACGAAGATAACCGAAAAGAGCTTTCTGCAAATCCGAACGAATCAGCTTGCTGACTTTCAGGATCGTTTCAGAGAAAATCCCCGAATACCGAGTAATAATTTTATACCAGTCCTTACTGATGAAAAAGGTAGCCAATAATGTAATGATGGCCAAGGTAGCTATGTTGGGGAGTGAAGTAAGCAGCTTGACGATTGTATTCAATATGTAACTGATGGAGTCTTTGCTGAACCCTGCCAAGGTGTTTGCAGTTGAGGTTAAATTTTTGTTAATGGTATCCTGATATTGAGGATTTTTATCATAGAAATCGTTCACCCAGCTGACCATGTTTTGAAACTCGGGCGAATTGATGAAATTGTTGTACATCCCTGCCCATTGGTTAATCTGGACCTGAAGCTTTTCCGAAAGGGTACCGATTTCCACAACGATATTGGCCACAAACAGTGTGATGCACGTAACCGTCGCACTAAAAAAAAGCAGCATCGAGAAGGTAACAGCCAGCCATCTGGGAAATTTGGCTCTGCGCTGCAGCACATTTACAAGCGGATTGAGCAGATAGGCAATCGCCCAGCCAAAGAGGAAGGGATACACCAGCGGCGTCACCTTGTAAAGGAACAGGCCGATCAAGAACAAAATAACAGCCACCCAGATGCCCCGAAAAATTTGATGAACGAGCTGGGGATTAAGGATATTCATAATATTTTTCTCCTTTATAATAATACTTATATTGTAGCATGTTCCCGGGTGATTGTAGACCCAGTTCTGTCATAGTACAATAAGATCATAAGGGTTGCGAAAATTGATGAAGCCGGAGGCCGTATGAGTATAACTACAACAGCTCAGAAAGAGATCCCATCCAATTACCTGAACCGTGATTTAAGCTGGATCGAATTTAATTGGCGAGTGCTTGAGGAAGCGCAGGATGCGAGCACACCGCTGCTGGAACGCATGAAATTTTTATCCATCGTGTCCAGTAATTTGGATGAATTCATGAGTGTTCGTGTTGCCGGCCTTAAGGATCAGGTCAAGGCAGGGTATAACAAAAAGGATTTCACAGGCTACACTCCTGCCGGACTGCTTAAACGCATCATGAAGCGCACATCCAAGATGGTTAATGAGCAATATAAAACATATCGGGATATCAAGAGACAGCTTGTCAAGGAAGGCATTGTGTTCGCCGAGTACGAAGAACTGAGCGCGAATCAGAAGAAGGCAATGGATGCTTACTACCATGATATTATTTTCCCTGTGCTTACTCCGATGGCTGTCGATCAAAGCCGTCCTTTTCCGCTTGTCCATAATCAATCTGTCTATTTATCCGTGGTTTTGGAGAAGGAGGACCCGGGAGATGAGCACTATTTTGCCATCATACAGGTTCCCAATAATTTATCCCGATATATCCCGCTGACGGTGCGTCCGAACAGCAAAAAGAGGGAATTCATCTTAATTGAAGAGCTGATTGAACAGCATATACATACACTCTTTAGCGGTTATATCCCTGTCGCGGTGCACGCGTTCAGAGTTACGCGCAATGCGGATCTTACCTTGAACGAGGAGGGTGCCGAGGATCTTCTGGAGGAAATAGAAAAAGAGCTTCGCCGCAGGCGCTGGGGCTCTCCGGTTCGCCTTGAAGTACAAGAAAGCATGCATCCTTATGCGCTTACCCAGCTCCAGGATGAATTTCAGTTTTCCGATGACTCCGTATTTATGATTGATGGTCCGCTGGATCTTTCCTATTTTATGAAAATGGCGCTAAGCTTGAATGGCTTTGAGCATTTGCGATATCCGCGGATTGAGCCCAAATACCCGGTGGAATTCGAAGCAAACGCGGACTTTTTTACCCAGCTGAAGGAAAGCGATGTACTGGTCCATCATCCTTATGAATCTTTTGATGCTGTAACGGATTTTGTCGTGCATGCCGCCTATGATCCTCAGGTTCTAGCTATTAAAATGACATTATACCGGGTAAGCGGGAATTCACCGATCATTCAGGCATTGGCCATTGCAGCGGAGTCGGGCAAGCAGGTAACAGTGGTTGTGGAGCTGAAGGCGCGATTTGACGAAGAACGTAATATTGCCTGGGCTAGAAAGCTGGAGAAATCCGGCTGCCATGTGGTATATGGGCTCGTGGGACTCAAAACGCATGCGAAAATCACGCTCGTCGTAAGACAAGAGCAAGATTCCCTTAGAAGGTATGTGCATGTGGGAACCGGCAACTATAATGACAATACGGCCAGGCTTTACACCGATGTCGGGTTGTTCACGGCCCATTCCGTCATTGGCGAGGATGCATCCGCTTTATTCAATGAAATCACCGGCTATTCCGCCCCGCACAATTGGCAAGCATTTTCAGTTGCGCCCTCAGACTTGAAGGACAAGCTGTTCGAATTGATTGAAAGGGAAACCGAGCATGCCAAATCCGGACGTCCCGCGTATATAAAAGCCAAGATGAATTCGCTCTCCAACCAGCAGATGGTGGATGTGCTGTATGAGGCTTCGCAAGCCGGTGTCAAGATCGACTTGATTGTTCGCGGGGTATGCTGCCTGCGTCCCGGTGTCCCCGGTTTAAGCGAGAACATCACCGTGCGCAGCATTGTCGACCGTTTTCTCGAGCATTCGCGAATTTATTATTTTGAAAATGGCGGAGATACCGACTATTATATTTCCAGCGCGGATTGGATGACGCGGAATTTAACTCGGCGAATCGAGTTGATGTGTCCGGTGCTCGATCCAAAGCTGAAAAAAAGAATGGAGCATATCTTGAACATTTCGATGATGGATAATATCAAGGCACGGCAATTGCTGTCCAACGGCTCCTATGAGCGTATAAGCAATGAAAAGGCTCCATATAGGAGCCAGTTCGAAGCGATGCAGTCTATTTCGTGGAAAAAGCTTCTCATTCAGGAATAAGCTTCAGCTTCCACATCTTTTGAAACTCTTTGTCGAGATCGGCGATTTCTTTGAGCTCCAGGAAGGGATCGTGATTACAGGTCAGCTTTAGCTGAAGCTCATTACCCTTAATGCGCGCGGTAGCATGGGTAATGGCCTGAATTTCGCTTCGATCCATGGCAATGGAAAGCTGCAGCAAGGCAGCGAGCTTCATAATTAATAATTCGTCGGACTCCTTCAAAATGTCTTTGTGCATAAGCACCATCTGATGATTTCTGCTTTTTGTTTTGTATGCGGCGATGAGCGAGCAGAGCAGCATTTCCCTATGGGTAAACCCATCGATTCTCGCTTGTGAAATGACATATTGAGTGTGCCTGCTGAATTGATAATAATGCACGCTGACCCCTACTCGATACAGCAGGGAGGCGGCATGCAGAAGCGGCTTGTTTTCTGCCTGGATATACAGCTGTTCAGAGTCTGCGATATCGTCAAACAATTTCATAGCGAGTTTGTTGACCTGCTGTACATGACGGCCCGCTGCATTGGGATGAAGCCGCAGCAGGTTTTGAATGCTCGCCTCAAGCACATCGTCGACCATTGGCTGCTCCGGTCGGATGGCTTCATAAAACAATCCATCCCTTAAGCCGGAGCCGCTTATCAGGCAAGCTGAAGCCCCAGCGGCCTTATAGATGGTGTCCAATATGGTAAGGCCGGGGACGATGATATCGGCCCGTTCTTTGGACATGCCGTCAATCCTTCTGCGTTTATCGAGCGGCAGGCCGGAAAGCAGTTTGAGAAAAAATTCAACCTCGTCTCCCTGCATCATGTAGTTATGAGCGATGGGCAGCGAGTACTTTTGACGCTTTTGATTCATTTTGCCGAGGTTGCGTATGGTTCCGCCCAGCCCGATTAATGCCAGTCCCGGGGAGCTTTGTATCCATGGGTGCTCGGATAGTGCCGCCAAGACCATTCGCCGAATATCCGGCAGTCGATCTTCACCGACAAACCCATCCTTGGAAAATTGGCTGGTGGTGTTCACGGATCCGAAGGGGAAGGAGATGCTGTGGAGCATCTTCCGATTCCTGAATAAGGTCACCTCAGTGCTGCCCCCGCCAATATCGACGATTAATCCGTCTCGAATGTCGATGGTGTTGATCACGCCGAGAAAGCCGTAGCGAGCCTCTTCCGCCCCGCTTAACACTTCAATGGGCAAACCGGTTTCTCTTCGCAATATGTCGACGATTTCCCTTGAATTGACGGCATTGCGGATAGCCGCGGTGGCTGCCGAACGAATCGTTGTGACCTCATGATTTGTACAAAGCAAGGAGAAATGGGTTAGAATAGGAACAATGGACAAAATATCTTCTAGATGCAAAATGCCATCGTCTCCGATGCGCTCACTAAGGCGGGCGGATTCCTTATACTCGCTGACTACTCTGTAGCCGCCATTCGCCCCTAACTCGTAAATAACGAGACGAATGGAGTTGGACCCGATATCCATGATCCCGATGCGCGTGCTTGTGCTCATATGTTTATCTCCTCCGACTGACCACGATATTTCTTTGTTTTCCATTGTATCAATCACTGACGGTTCATACAAATTATTCTGAACGAAATGACATTTCGGACGAAATTCGGGAAAACGGGTGAATCTGCTGAATTCCAGCAAATTTTATCAAAAAGAATCTTTATGGTAGTGATAATGAAGTTTTATGTTCCCGTTTCTTCACTTAGCGCTTGAAATCATTTATGATGAGAGTAAGTAGAAAGCCATTATTTTTGCCAATTAAGTAGTTAAGGAGAGGTTTCCATGACAGCAACCAAAGGTTTAGAAGGAATTGTTGCCACGACTTCGTCGATCAGCTCCATTGTGGATGGAGTGTTGACTTATCGTGGGTTTGATATCGATGACCTTGCCGAGTACTCGACATTTGAAGAAGTCATTTACTTGCTTTATTATGGCAAATTACCGACATTATCCGAGCTTGAGAAGCTGCGAAACGATTTGAATGCCAGCAGTGAAGTTCCAGCCGGAGTCATTGATCAATTAAAGCTTTATCCTAAAGATACGAATTCGATGGCAGCTCTTCGCACAGCTATTTCGAGTCTGGGTCTTTATGATAAGGAAGCAAACGACATCAGCACTGAGTCCAATATTCGCAAAGCCATTAAGCTGCAAGCGCAAATTACGACGATTATCGCGGCATTTTCACGTATTCGTGAAGGGAAAGAACCGATCAAACCCAAAGGATATCCTTCGATCGCCGCTAATTTTTTATACCAAATGACAGGCAGCGAGCCTGATAAAGTGGCAGTTCAGGCTCTGGATAAAGCGCTTGTCCTGCATGCTGACCATGAGCTTAACGCATCTACTTTTGCCGCTCGTGTTACTGTTGCTACACTGAGTGATATGTATTCAGGCATTACCTCCGCTATCGGCGCATTGAGAGGACCTCTTCACGGCGGCGCGAATGAAGCTGTTATGGCTATGCTGGAAGAGATCGGAACCGTTGACAATGTTGAATCTTATGTGAATGACAAGCTGGAGCGCAAAGAGAAGCTCATGGGCTTCGGCCACCGCGTTTACAAAAATGGAGACCCGCGCGCCAAGCATCTGCAGGTGATGTCGAAGGAACTCGGCAAAATCACCGGCAATATGAAGTGGTACGATATGTCGATCAAGATTGAAGCCATGGTTACGGAGCAAAAGGGCTTGAAGCCAAACGTAGATTTCTACTCGGCTTCCGTCTATACGGTGCTGGAAATTCCTCGCGACCTGTTCACACCGATTTTTGCCATCAGCAGAACTTCGGGTTGGTCAGCCCACATGCTGGAACAATATGAAAATAACCGTTTGATTCGTCCACGTGCTGAGTACACTGGACCGGTCAGTCAGAAATATACGCCGATTAACCAACGCTAACCCTAATTTATGCTCCATCTTTCCACTACGGGCTGTTCGGCCGCTTTTCGCAGGATACTTTTCTCTCCCTGCATTAACGGCCGTGACTCCCGTCACTTTTTGTGTGTACGAGTTTTTAAATCATAGGAGGAACAACAAACATGCCAAAATTCGAATCTTTCGCTCTGCCAACTGAAGGCCAGAAAATCACCATCGAGAATGGTGTACTGCAAGTTCCGAGCAATCCGATCATTCCTTTCATCGAAGGAGATGGGACAGGCCCCGATATCTGGGCGGCTTCCAAGCGCGTTCTCGATGCAGCTGTAGAGAAAGCTTACAAAGGCGACAAGAAAATTGCATGGTACGAAGTATATGCGGGCGAAAAAGCTTTTAACAAATACAACAGCTGGCTTCCAGCCGATACATTGACTGCGATCCGCGAGTATATCGTGGCGATCAAGGGACCTCTGACGACTCCGGTAGGCGGCGGGATACGCTCTCTGAACGTAGCGCTGCGCCAAGAGCTTGATCTCTATGTGTGCTCCCGTCCAGTTCGCTATTTCTCAGGTGTACCTTCACCGGTTAAACGCCCCGAGCTTGTGGATATGATCATTTTCCGTGAAAATACGGAAGATATTTATGCAGGTATCGAGTGGGAATCCGGCTCCGCACAAGTGAAAAAAGTGATTGAATTTTTGCAAAATGAAATGGGAGTCAATAAAATTCGCTTCCCTGAAACCTCCGGTATCGGGATTAAGCCTGTTTCCGAAGAAGGTTCCAAGCGTTTAATCCGTTCTGCCATTGAGTATGCCATCAAGCACAAGCGTAAAACCTTAACCCTGGTTCACAAAGGAAACATCATGAAATACACCGAGGGAGCTTTCAAGAACTGGGGCTATGAGCTAGCTGAGCAAGAGTTTGGCGACAAAACCTTCACTTGGGCCCAATACGACAAAATTAAAGAAGCCAGCGGCACAGATGCTGCCAACAAAGCACAAAAAGAAGCTGAAGCAGCTGGTAAGGTTATCGTGAAAGATGCGATTGCCGACATCGCGCTTCAACAGGTTTTGACTCGTCCTACTGATTTTGATGTGATCGCAACCTTGAACCTGAATGGTGACTATTTGTCTGATGCCCTTGCTGCGCAAGTTGGAGGAATTGGAATCGCTCCTGGAGCCAATATCAATTACATCACAGGCCATGCGATTTTCGAAGCCACACACGGTACAGCTCCTAAATATGCGGGTCTTGACGTTGTAAATCCAGGTTCCGTTATCCTGTCTGGCGTTATGATGCTTGAGCATCTGGGCTGGCTGGAAGCGGCTGACCTGATCTATAAAGGCCTGGAAACTTCGATCAACAACAAAACCGTAACTTACGATTTTGCCCGTTTGATGGAAGGCGCGAAAGAAATCAAATGCTCGGAGTTCGCTAGCGAAATCATCAAAAATATGGGATAATCCCAATCAATCCAATCAGGAGGAACCATTCCATGGCTATTCGCCGCAATAAAATTACTGTCGTAGGCGCCGGCTTTACGGGTGCCACTACGGCACTTATGCTCGCTCAAAAAGAACTCGGAGATGTCGTTTTGGTCGATATCCCGCAGCTGGAGAACCCGACAAAAGGTAAAGCGCTCGACATGCTGGAAGCCAGCCCGGTTCAAGGCTTTGACAGCAACATCATCGGTACTTCCAGTTATGAAGACGCTGCTGGATCCGATATCGTCATCATTACGGCTGGAATTGCCCGCAAACCGGGCATGAGCCGCGATGATCTGGTTAACACCAATGCCGGAATCGTGAAATCCGTTTGTGAAAATGTAAAACAGTACGCTCCGGATTCCATCGTGATCATTCTCAGCAACCCGGTTGATGCGATGACCTATGTAGCTTTCCAAGCGCTGGGCTTCCCTAAAAACCGCGTAATCGGTCAATCCGGCGTTCTGGATACAGCCCGTTACTGCACATTCATCGCGCAAGAGCTGAACGTTTCCGTTGAAGATGTTCGCGGCGTAGTGATCGGCGGACATGGCGACGATATGGTTCCGCTTGTTCGTTACACCTACGCAGGCGGGGTGCCGATAGAGAAGCTGATCTCGGCGGATCGCATCGAAGCGATCGTACAGCGCACTCGTACCGGCGGCGGAGAGATCGTCAATCTGCTGGGCAACGGCAGCGCGTATTATGCTCCGGCGGCTTCACTGGTGCAGATGACTGAAGCTATCCTCAAAGACAAGAAGCGCATCATTCCAACGATCGCATTACTTGAAGGTGAATACGGATATGATAACTTGTTCATGGGCGTATTGACTGTACTTGGCGCAAATGGAATCGAGAAAATTCTCGATATCGAGCTGACTTCCGATGAAAAGACAGCCTTGGACAAGACAGCAAGCTCCGTACGCAACGTAATTAAGGTTGTTACTGGTTAATAGCAGCGATTAAACAAAACCCGGCCACTTTGCAAACGCAAAGGGGGCCGGGTTTTTTACATGTAATCTTGGACGATTGCATCGAGAGTTAGGAAACTCCTATATGATTTTAGTCAAACGGCAGCTTTTTGGGTTGTGAAGGTATTTTTAATGAATTCTGAGATACATACAAATCAATATTTAGAATATGAAAAGAGGCATTGTGATAGCTGGGATAATAATTTCCTTCATGGACTAATTGTAGATAGCTCAGAAAAGCTATTAAACATATATAAAGAAGGTAACCCCCGACCTCGTTGTATAAATGAAATGGATGAGATTTGAACTTGGAAATGAACTGAGATGGGACTGGACTGGATAGGTGTTGGGTTGGGTTGGAAGGAGCCTGTTGTCCTTCATGTTTCATTTCGGTTATACTAAAGAAAACCAATTCATAAAAACTTTGGAGGCGTCGCATGAACAGTGTTATGTTATTTTTGCATGTAATTTCTGCCATATTGATGGGTTCTTATCTGGTACTTCCGTTTCTTTCCGGTCGCGCAGCAGCACTTTCCGGGCTGGAGCAGCAAAGTAATGTCAGTCTTCTAATTACATTAAATCGAGTTGGGCAGATTGCTTTGGTTGTCGCATTGCTGACGGGCGGAGCCATGATTTCAACAGCAGGGGTATCTGTTGCCTTTATGATAACGGCCATTATCCTGGTATTGGCTATTGGTGCAACATCTGGGATCATGGGTTCCAGCCTGAAAAAAATGCTTGACGCCAGTAAAGCAGACAGCAGTACATCCGTACCTGCATCCAAAGTGCAAACCTTCAGTTGGCTTTCCGCTATTCTTATCTTGTTCATTGTATATATAATGACCCATCCTGCTGTATTCGGCTAATCGATGAAGGTATACATAAGTAGCTTAATGGGATAATTCATCAAGTGTTTTTTCCAGGCTTGGTGCCAAATGAGTCAGAAAATAATTCACTTCGGGCATGGCCATCTCTTGAATGGTCTGCTCGATTTGTTTTTTTGCGGTCCCGAATTCGCGATTTCCGGCTGATAGCTCGGTCACACATTTGAGGTATGCGTCCAGGAGATCAGCGGCTTTTACAAAGCGTCGGAGCTCGGTTTGATCTGATTTGCCAGTGACCAAGGGCTTATACATAGGTTGAAGCTCCGGAGGAAGCATCGAGAACAGCTTATCTGCGGAAATCTCTTCAATTTTGCGAAAATTGGAAAGTATTTCGGGATTTTGATGCTTGACCGGTGTGGGGATGTCCCCTGTGAACACTTCGGTCACATCGTGAAAGAGTGCCATGGAAACCGCTTCATTCGTAGCAATGTCTCTCTTGAAAACCTCATTGGCAATGGTGCAGAGCGCATGAGTCAGAATGGCTACATGGAAAGAATGCTCGGCCACATTTTCCTTGACCGTATTACGCATGAGACTCCAGCGTTCAATATAGCGAAGTCGATACATATAAGCAAAAAAGTCACTTGTCATCCAGGGCCGCTCCTTTTTATTCTTCGAAGTAAAATGATCATATGTTATAATAGATTCACATGGGTATTTAGAGAGAGGAGCTTTATGGGTATGCAATATTTTAAAAAGAGTGTGTATGATCTCATTGTAGAAACTTCTACAAATCTGCCCGCTGATGTAAGGCGTGCTGTTCAAGCAGCGAAAGAGCGGGAGGACCAAGGCACGCGTTCCGCCCTGTCGTTATCGACAATTGCCGATAATATTCAAATGGCCGAAAGCAATGTATCTCCAATTTGCCAGGATACAGGCATGCCTACATTTATTATACACTG
The DNA here is from genome assembly GCF_900104695.1 of Paenibacillus sp. GP183. NCBI lineage: Bacteria > Bacillati > Bacillota > Bacilli > Caryophanales > Paenibacillaceae > Paenibacillus > Paenibacillus sp. GP183. Next base: position 2,193,938 of record NZ_FNSW01000001.1, on the reverse strand, counting down.
TCCCGTTGGGGCAAACCAAATCATTATGAAAAAGCAGATCCTTGAAGCGGTAGCCGAGGCTACGGCAAATAGTAAGCTGCGTTCCAATTCGGTAGATTCGTTAACCGGGGCGAATACGGGTGATAATCTGGGACCTGGAACGCCTGTAATCCATTTTGAGCAATGGGAACGGGACGATGTAGAAGTGAAGCTGATTTTGAAGGGCGGCGGCTGCGAGAACAAGAATATCCAGTACAGCCTCCCCACTGAGCTTGAAGGCTTGGGCAAAGCGGGACGCGACCTGGATGGCATCCGCAAATGCATCATGCATGCGGTCTATCAAGCGCAAGGCCAGGGCTGCAGCGCCGGTTTTATCGGTGTCGGCATCGGCGGCGACCGGACGAGCGGCTATGAGCTTGCGAAGCAGCAGCTGTTCCGCCACGTCGAAGACGTAAACCCGATCGACGAGCTTCGCAGGCTCGAAGCGTACGTGCTTGAGCACGCCAATACACTCGGCATCGGTACGATGGGCTTCGGCGGGCAGGTGACGCTGCTGGGCTGTAAGGTTGGCGTAGCCAACCGGCTCCCGGCCAGCTTTTTTGTCTCTGTGGCCTACAACTGCTGGGCCTATCGCCGCCAAGGCGTGGTTCTGGATGCGACTACGGGCGCTATCCAGAGCTGGGTGTATGAAAGCGGCACGGATGTGCCGATGCATACACCTCAGGCGGAGCCTGCGGCAGCCGGAGCCGACAGCGCCGGGCAGCCGGAGCGCCGGGAAATTGTGCTGCAGACGCCAATTTCCGAGGAGCAGGTTCGCAGCCTCCGTGTCGGCGATGTGGTGGTCATCAACGGCATGATGCATACAGGCCGCGATGCGATACACAAGTATCTGATGGATCATGATACGGATGTGGATTTGAACGGTGCCGCCCTGTACCACTGCGGCCCGGTGATGAGCAAGGATCAGAGCGGCGAATGGCACGTCATGGCGGCCGGACCGACGACGAGCATCCGCGAGGAGCCTTATCAAGGCGACATCATCAAGAAGTTCGGCATCCGCGCTGTAATCGGCAAAGGCGGAATGGGGCCTAAGACGTTAAAAGCGCTGCAGGAGCATGGCGCTGTGTATTTGAATGCCATAGGCGGTGCTGCACAGTACTATGCGAGGTGTTTCACTAAGGTAGAAGGCGTAGACTATATGGAATTCGGGGTCCCTGAAGCGATGTGGCATTTGCAAACCGAAGGTTTTGCGGCCATCGTCACCATGGACTCCCAGGGGAACAGCCTGCATGCCGAGGTAGAGAAGGACTCCCTGCAAAAATTGTCTGCTCTGAAAGAGCCCGTTTTTGTTTAGGCTTTTACAATAAATTTACTGGATACTGTTGAAAAAAAAGGGTTACTATGAAGAGTAGCCCTTTTTTCTATGTAATCTCTGGCTATGCAGGAGATGGAGGATATATAAGATGCGGATGATGAAGTTCCGTTTAAAGCTGACTTTGATTTTAACCGTGCTGATTGCCTGCTCGATGCTGACGGCAGGGATTTTTATGGCCAGATTGTTGGCGCAATCGCATATGAATGCACTCCAAAATAATATGACGCGGGAGCTTAAGATCATTGAGGTGACGGGGGACTGGAGTCTGAATGGTCCGGAGAGTGCGTTAATTGAAACTTATACAGCGAAGTCCAAGCGGATTAAGGAGTTCACGTCGGCAACTCTGACTTTTATTCGCGCGGATGGCAAGGTACTTGGCGATTCGGATCAGGATCCCGCAATGATGGACAATCAACTGCAGACTCCGGAAATTCAGCAAGCTCGCACAGAGGGGTATGGCTTTAAGACACGATACAGCGACACGTTGAATGAAAATATGCTCTATGCAGCAATACCGATTATGAACGGTAAGGAGATTACCAGTTATCTGAGGCTTGCGATCGGTTTGGAGCAAGTGGACGCGGCTGTTCGCCAGTTGTGGTATTTCTTAATCCTCGGGCTGCTTCTGCTGCTCCTGATAGCGGCGTATGTCAGCTACCGGATTGCCAAAAGCATTACGAGACCGATGGAACAAATTACAAGAGTAGCGAAGCAAATCACCGACATGAATTATAAGGCCAGGGTCAATACGAAAAGCAACGATGAAATCGGCCAGCTTGGACATGCGATTAACGTGATGGCCGACAGCTTGCAGCTGCAAATGAACCATATTCAGGAAAACGAGAGCCGGTTGACCGGGGTATTGGAAAATATGGTGAGCGGGGTCATGATGATTGACCGCGAAGAGCGTATCGTGCTGCTCAATCCCTCTGCAGAAGAAATTCTCGGATTCTCCTCCCAGGAGCTGCTTGGCAAAAAGTATAAGGAAGCCAAGCAGCAATTTGAGTTTACCAAGCTGATCGAAGAGAGTATTGAAGGAAGGGAACACATCCGCGATGAGATGATTTTTTATTTTCCGACAGAGCGGATTTTGGAAATCAACCTGAACCCGATCTCGCAGGTGGGCGAGGAATGGTCAGGTGTGCTGATTGTGCTGCACGATATTACGGCCGTTCGCCGGCTGGAGCGGATGCGCAGCGAGTTTGTGGCGAATGTGTCGCATGAATTGAAGACGCCGATAGCCGCGGTGAAGGGATTTGCGGAAACGTTGCTGGCGGGTGCGCTGAATGATAAAGAAACGGCCAAATCGTTTCTACAGATTATTTTTGACGAGAGCGAGCGGCTTAATCGTTTGATTGGCGACATTCTGGAGCTTTCCAAAATCGAATCGAAGCGGATCCCGCTGCATTTTTCCCCGGTTCATATGGCGGAATTTATTGAGAAGTCGCTTAACATGATGAGTACGGAAGCTAAAAAGAAAGGCATTGTGCTGAGTGCGGAGGTCGATGAGGATGTTTATTTGGAAGCGGACGAGGATCGGCTGCGGCAGATTTTCATCAATTTGCTTTCCAACGGAATCAGCTATACGCAGGACGGCGGCAAGGTTAAGGTGCGTGTCGAGCAGATCTCCATGAACATGGACGGGGAGTATGAGCGGCTCCGAATCGTGGTCTCGGATACCGGGATCGGGATACCGAAGAAGGATTTACCGCGAATCTTTGAGCGATTCTATCGGGTGGATAAGGCGCGATCCCGAATTTCCGGCGGAACTGGATTGGGCCTGTCGATCGTGAAGCATCTGGTCGAGCTGCACAAGGGGACGATTCGGGTTGAAAGTGAAGTCGGCATGGGCACGAAATTTATCATCGATCTGCCAGTGATTCATTAATTTATAAATTCATGATATGATCAAGTTGTTTAATTTCTTTATTCTGTTTAATCGGGGGATCCCATGGCACAAAAAATTTTGGTGATTGAAGATGAACCCACACTCGCAAGGCTGCTTTCTTACAATCTGTCGCAGGATGGTTATGACACGAAGGTGATCGATCATGGGGGTGATGGATTACAGGAAGCGCTGCAGCAGGCTTATGATTTGCTTATCCTTGATATCATGCTTCCGGGAATGAGCGGCTTTGAGGTATTAAGCAAGCTAAGGCAAAAAGGAAACGCAACACCTGTCATCATCCTTACAGCCCGCAATGCAGAAGAAGAGGTTGTGCAAGGTCTTAAATATGGCGCCGATGATTATATAACGAAGCCATTTGGTGTAGCTGAGCTGCTGGCTCGCGTATCGGCAGTGCTCAGAAGGACACAGTCGGAAGAAGCCGCTGCGGACAAGCTGAAGGGTACGGAAAAGGTGATAACTGCGGGAGATTTGCAGATTTATCCGGAGAAATATGAAGTCAACCTGAACGGGGATTCGATTCCGCTTAGGCCCAAGGAATTCGAAGTGCTGCTCTATCTGGTGCAGCGTCCGGGTGTTGTTGTGACCCGGGATGATCTGATGAATATCGTCTGGGGCTTCGATTATATCGGTGGTCAGCGCACAGTCGATGTGCATGTAAGCTCTCTTCGCAAGAAGCTGGAAATGAATCAGCAATCCGTGCAAATCGACTCGATTCGCGGTGTGGGGTACAAACTAGTAACGAATACGGTGAAAAAATAATAGAGCTGCGGGGGCTTTTTAAAGCAACCCGAGCTCTTTTTTGTGTGTTCAATGGCTCCAATCGAGCATTTTTTTGCGGAATTCGTGGGGGGAGCATTGGTTGAACTTCTTGAAAATTTTATAAAAATGCGCCATATTCGGCATCCCGACGGCTTCTCCAACCTGAGCGATGCTGATGTCTTTGGTCAGGAGGATTTTCTCGGCTTTTTTGATCTTTTTGAAATTGACATAATCCATGAAGGAAATGCCGAGTACTTTTTTGAAATATTTCACAAAATAGTAGTAGCTGATATTCACCGCTTTGCTAGCTTCCTCAACTCCGATTCGGGCATGCAGGTTCTGCTCGATGTAGGCAAACACGGGCTTCAAGCGGATCAAATCGGCAGGATTTTTGTGGCCCAGCACGTTTCGGGTATCATTTCTGAGGAGCGTCAACAGGATTCTCTTGATCAAAATGCTCACGGCGATTTCATAGCCTTGCTGTTTGGCGGCCCATTCCGCGTAAATCTCCTTCACAAAGGCGACAATCTCCTGCTTGGCGGACAGATTATCCTGAAGGATGTAATTCAGCTGGCTAAGCGACACCCCTGCCTCCGCAAAGTACCGCAAATAGGGAATCGTGCTCTCATCAAAATAGTGCTCCAGGTCAAACTGAAAGACGATATAATTCAGACCCGACAGCTTCCAGGAACGATCTCTGTGCAGCTCGGATGCGCCAATCAGCACGACATCGTCGGTCTGCAGTTGAATCAGCTCTTCTTCGATGTAGACGTCCAATTTGCCATCCAGCACGACGAGCATTTCCAGCTCCTTATGATAATGCCAGCTTCCTATGCAATCCTGTTTACGGGTTGATTGAAAGATGTGCATGGACAAAAAAGGATTTTCATAGTTGATCTTTTCATTATAAATCTCCACATTGATCCTCCAAATGGCTAAATAGCATATAACTTTCACCAGATAATAAATATTCTTTTCGAGAAAACTTGTCTATACTTATTGTAGTGTGAGAAGCCTGACATGAAAAGACTTATTTAATGCCAGGGATTACAGATAGTCCATTTAATCGGGGTTAAAAATTTGAAGGAGGATTATAAGATAATGTCAAAAACGTATCGAATCGCGATTATCGGCTGCGGCGGAATTGCCAATGGCAAGCATATGCCCAGCTTAAGCAAGCTCAAGAATGTAGAAATGGTAGCCTTCTGCGATATCGTTGTGGAAAAAGCAAAGGAAGCCGCAGAGAAGTATGGTAAAGGTGAGAGTAAAGTTTATGAGAACTACAAAGAGGTCTTGAAAGACTCATCTATTGATATCGTCCATGTTTGTACGCCGAACGATGCTCATGCCGAAATTGCAATTGCTGCGCTGGAAGCAGGGAAGCATGTAATGTGTGAAAAGCCGATGGCCAAAACGGCGGCAGATGCCCGTCTTATGGTGGCAGCGGCAAAACGCTCCGGCAAAAAGCTGACGATCGGTTATAACAATCGGTTCCGTCCAGACAGCCAACATCTACATAAGCTCTGTGAGGATGGGGAGCTCGGCGAGATTTATTTTGCCAAGGCTCATGCCATTCGCCGCCGCGCGGTTCCCACCTGGGGCGTTTTCCTGGATGAAGAGAAACAGGGCGGAGGCCCGCTGATCGATATCGGAACGCATGCACTCGATCTGACCTTATGGATGATGAACAACTATAAGCCGAAGGTCGTACTGGGTACCTCTTACCACAAGCTGTCCCAACGCGAAAATGCCGCCAATGCCTGGGGCCCTTGGGATCCAGCGAAGTTCACAGTGGAAGACTCGGCGTTCGGTATGATTACGATGGAAAATGGTGCGACCATTATCCTGGAATCCAGCTGGGCGCTGAACAGTTTGGAAGTGGATGAAGCCAAATGCTCCCTTTCCGGTACAGAAGGCGGAGCTGACATGAAGGGCGGGCTTCGCATTAACGGCGAGAATAACAGCCGCCTTTATACAACTGAAGTCGAGCTGAAGGCCGGCGGGGTTGCTTTCTATGATGGAAAGAAAGATAGTGATGCTGATCTCGAAATGAGAATGTGGATTCAAGCGATTGAGAATGATACGGACCCTATAGTCACACCGGAACAAGCATGTGTAGTATCGGAAATTCTTGAAGCGATTTACGAGTCGGCGAAGACCGGTAAGGCTGTATATTTTAATCAGTAAAAAATAAGTAAAAGGCAATCCCACAGGTCTGATCTGACCAGGGACTGCCTTTTTTTGCATTTAGGCAGCTAATCAAGCGATTTATCGTTACCTCGGCTGAACCAGATAAACAAGAAGAGCAGGGACGCTCCAGCCACCAGAAAAGGGGCAATCATCAGCATAAAAAATTCCATGATCAATCTCCTTTCTTTGAGTTGCCTTGTACATATCCGGCATTAAAGAGGAAAAGCCGCATCAGCAGATATATGGACGGAATAAGCAGACATAAGCCGGCGATAAACGCTGTAATCAAGGAAATCGCCATGGCGTCACTGGTGATATTCCGATGTATGGTGATGTACGGATACAGTACATAAGGCAGGTGCGAGGCGCCATATCCAAAGAATGCGAACGCAAACTGCAGCATCACCAGGATGAACGCCCAGCCATATGCCGTTTTGTTCCATACCAGGTAAATGGCTATTAAGAAACAAAGGAAGGAAGCCACGAACATCCAGGAGAGGCTCAGCATGTTCGCATAATGACCGGGATTGTGCTGATTGATCGCGAAGAAGACGAGCAGGCTGCAAAGTATCGTTGGTGGAGCCCAACCCAGGGCATAACCGCGAACAATGATGAGCGCGCCGTCATCCTTCGCTTTTGCCGCATAATAAGTTAGGAACATGGCTGAAATGTAAAGAACGCTGACGAGTGCAAGTAGGACTACCGACCAGGAATAGGTACTTGTGAAAAGCTTGGAGAACAAGAAGACAATTTTGCCGTCCGTTACCGTCATAAACCCGCCTTCCGAAATAGTCAGGACGGTCGAAAGAGAGGCAGGGATCAGTAAACCGCTTGCTCCATAGAGGAAGATGTACAAGCTGTTTTGTTTTTGACCGTAGTTTCCGAAAGCATAATAGGCACCCCGAATGGCAAGCAGGATGATCGCTACGCTGCCCGGAACGAGCAGAGAGGTTCCATAGTAATAGGCCGTTTCCGGAAAGAAACCGATAATCCCCACGAAGAAGAAAACAAGGAACACATTGGTTACTTCCCACACGGGATTGAGATACCGCTCAATGACCTTTTGAACTAAATGCTTTTTACCGGTCACATGGGCAAAATAACTAAAGAACCCGGCGCCAAAATCAATCGAAGCCACGATGAGATAGCCGTACAGGAAAATCCAAAGCACTGTAATTCCCAGGATTTCGTAACTCATCGCGGTTCATCTCCTTCTTTCTCGATTCCGACTGCGATTAATTCCTCATGTACTTTACTGTTTTTGAACAGCTTGCTCAATACCTTGATGGCTGTGAATCCAAGTACGAAGTAGAGCAAACAGAACAATACCAGCATTAAATCTACGTGGGTGGAGGTAGTCGCTCCTTCGTGTGTTTTCATATAGCCCCTCAGGATCCAGGGCTGTCGGCCGACCTCGGCATAGACCCAGCCGAATTCAATTCCGAGCATGGCCAGCGGTCCGGACCAGACGATGAGCCGTAATAACCAGCGCGGATACTTGCCGTTCTTGAACTTACGAACCATCCAAAGGTAAAGCATCGAAAGAAACGCAAGGAAAATGCCAATTGTGACCATCGAGTCAAATAGGTAATGGACAAACAGCGGCGGACGTTCGTTAACAGGAGTTGCATTTAAGCCTTGTACCTTCGCATATGGAGAGTCGCCAGCTAAAATGCTAAGCGCATAGGGGAGCTTAAGCCCATACTTGATTTCATTATCTTTGGTAAGGATGCCGCCCAAGACGAGTGGTACCTTGTTTGCTGTTTCAAAATGCCATTCCGCCGCAGCCAGCTTCTCCGGTTGGTATTTGGCCAGGAATTTACCGGACAAGTCTCCAATTAAAGCGGTTGAAATTGAGAATATGAGTGCAGCTGTCATAGTGAGCTTGAGCGCTTTGCGGTGGTAGAGATTGTTGCGTTTTTTGAGCAGAGAGTAAGCAGCAATAGCGGCCAAGATAAAGGCACAGGTCATGTAGGAGGAAGCCAGCACGTGAGAGACCTTCGTCGGTGTAGCCGGATTGAACATCGCCACAAGCGGCTGAATATCTGTAATGGCGCCGTCTTTGAGCTTGAAGCCTTGCGGCATATTCATGAACGCGTTCACGGTTGTGATGAAAAAGGCGGACATCGACGAACCGATGATGACGGGAATCACGAGCAGGAAGTGAGTGATCGGTTTTTTGAAGCGATCCCAGGTGTACAGGTAGATCCCAAGAAAGATCGCCTCAAAGAAGAAGGCGAAGGTTTCCAAAAACAGCGGCAGCGCGATAGCCTGACCGGCAATCCGCATGAAGCTTGGCCACAGCAAGCTGAGCTGCAAGCCTATGGCCGTGCCGGTGACAACGCCGACGGCGACGGTGATCACAAAGCCGCGCGCCCAGCGGCGAGCCATCAGCGTGTAGTAAGGATCGCCCCGCCGGATGCCCGTCCATTCGGCCAGTGCGATCATGATCGGAACGCCGACCCCGATGGTCGCGAAAATGATGTGAAACCCGAGCGTCAGCTCCGTCAGCATGCGGCTGTAAAGCACCGGATCGTAAGCCATGCAGATCAACTCCTTTAGATGCTAATCTTTATTAATCGTAATGGATACACGTGAAACGCTTATGAAAAAAGGTGGCGGATAAACGAAAGAAGCATGACGGCAGCCACGACCATACATACGATGATCAGTGCTTTTTCCTGTTTTTTGAATTTATCCATCGAGGTCACCTGCCATTAAGGAAATAGTGGAGATATCTATTATATTACACGTTTTAATTGAAAGTATGTGATTAAATTCACAACAATTGTGATAGAGGATTGAACAGTGTATTACAAAGTTGTGAAATGAAAAAAAATGATGTAGATAATTAGAGATCTTTAATGATAAATAGAGTCCTTTAACTAGTGATTAAGTTGTTTAATGGTTGTAAGAGTTCTTTAATGAAGTTTGCAAAAGTAAACGGAATGCCCCTAACTTGACAGGGCGGGGGTCACTATTCAGGAGTAGTGGATGGATCCACTTTCACGCGGCAGCTGATTAGCATCTTCCGTGGAACAATGCAAAAAAAACGGCCTCTGTTCGCATCATTTGCGAAAGGGCCGTTCTTCGTTTTTCTCTGGGTAAATAGGGGTCATACATCTAAATTTCCAGGACTTTCCGCATATATGGCGTCGAGGTTGCCGCGGAATTGATCGTTTCTTGCTTTATTGCGCGATATTGAGATAAACTGCAAAGGAGGAGGGATCATTGTGGGTATAAACAGTAGCATTAAAATTGGACCACCTCGATTCGGGATTGCCGTTCACGCCCTTATTTGGCTTGCGCAAAGCGGCGGAGCGTTATCCAGCGTGGTCATTGCCAAAAAAGTGAATTCCCATGCGACTTTTCTCCGAAGGGTTTTGATACAGCTTGCTCAAGCAAGTATTGTTGAAGCAAGAGAAGGACGTGATGGGGGATATAGTTTGCTACGTGATCCGAATCATATTACCCTTGCGGATATTTTCTTGGCTGTAGATGATTCGGCTTGCGTTGAGCAGGAAATGAATATAGATTGCGGAATCGAGGGTAAGAAGCGAGGTACGAGAATGGAAGCATGCTGCGAATCGGAAACGCAAGCAGGTTGTGGTACCTACGCGAAAGAGCTTGAAATGCGGCTTCTATCCATTAAGGAGGAAATACAAAAGCAGACAATTATGCTGCTTAATCAGCACACATTAGCAGAAGTGATGAAAGATATCGATTTCACCTAGTCAATTTTTTCTTTTCCCGCTTGCAATGTATCTTCACAACCCTTATACTGTGTCTGAGTGGATTGCAGTTAAATTGTAACTGCATTTTATTTCACTTCATACTGTGCTTAGTTATATTGCAGTATGGCATTTGCAAATGAACAGGCGCCGTTCATTGTATATGCAAAATTAAGTGATTTTTTTGAGGTTAACTGCACTTTATTTATTTAGGGCAGATTAGTTTATAAGTAGGCTTAATCAAGCCTTGCGCTCATCAGCTGGTACATTGGAGGAGTATCCTCGCTGTTTGTATGACGGCCGTAACGTGTATTTTAGCTTCATTATTCGGAGACACATAGCCGGTTTCGTTCAATCTTTTAACACAAGGAGGATTTTACTAATGGATTCCAAACAATTTAACGAACAATTGCCATACAGATATGACTTGATGTCAGAACCGCAAGCTCGTATTCAAACGCTTCTCGATGAACTGGTTCATAGCGGGACTGAAAAGGGCTTGCAAGTTGCCGTGTACTTGGATGGCAAGCTGGTTATTGACGCATGGGCCGGAATTGCAGATGACACAACTAAGCAGCCCGTGACTGGTATACGCTTTTTACCGTTTACTCATCAGGTAAAGGGATTGTTTCAACCGTCATTCATCAATTAGCTGAAGCAAGAATGCTAGATTACGATGTGCCTGTTTCTTTTTATTGGCCAGAATTCGCGGCGCATGGTAAAGAGAGCATCACGGTCCGCGACGTTTTAACCCATCAGGCTGGCATACCTCAGATGCCTAGAGGGGTAACCCCTGAGATGGTATGCGATTGGGACTTCATGATTAAAGCAATTGAAAAACTTAAACCACTTTGGACGCCCAAAACGAAAACCGGCTACCATGCCTTAACGCAGGGATGGATTTTAGGTGAAGTTGCTCGTCAAGTAGACGGTAGATCACTCGCTCAAATTGTCCAGGAGGAAATTTGTATGCCTTTAGGAATGACGGATTTGTATTTCGGTATACCGAAAGAAATGGAGTCGCGCATCGCGCGAATTGGTAGCGAATTTCTGATGGGCGATGCCTTTTCGGAAGGGCATTTGATAAATCAGGTTATTCCAAAGGGAATGGAGCCTGGCAGCGAATTCTGGAACCGCTCGGATATTCGACAAGCTTCAATACCCGGTGCAGGGGCTATTGTAAGCGCGCGCGCTCTTGCTCGCCATTATGCTGCACTTTGTGGTGAGGGTGTTGACGGATTACGGCTTCTGCCACCGGAGCGGACTCGAATTGCTGCTACACTCCAAACGGAAGAACCGGATGTCGTCATGTTTGATAGTCCTGTTCGGAAAGGTCTTGGTTATTGGCTCGGAGGACCGCTCTCTCCGATGGGAGATTACGTTGGGGTATTCGGACATGAGGGCTCCGGAGGTTCAATTGGTTTCGCTGATCCTGAGAACCGATTTGCTCTAGCTTTGACGAAAAATAAGTTGACCTGGGGTCCCGGGGATGAAGCTACGGATAGACGAGTAATACGCGCAGTGCGCGAATCTCTGAGTATTTCGGGAAAAAACACGTAAAAATGAGGTGTAGTTATGAATCAAAGAAAGTTTAATCCTGAACTTATAGCCAAGCTTGAAAGCCCGGAACGAAGAGCTTTGTTTCCTGCGGAAACCTTGCTTAGCCTACTTGATGTGAACGGTACCGTATCGGTATTGGATATCGGAGCAGGTACTGGATACTTTGCTATTCCTGCCGCCGCACAGACAGAGGGCGTGGTTTATGCTCTTGATGTGGAACCGAGTATGCTTGAGGTGATTGAAAGTAAAGCGGAGAAAGGAAACCTGACAAATATTCGCACAATTCAAGGAGCGCTTGAACATATTCCGCTTGAGGATGGGGCAGTGGACCGAATCATCGCTTCCCTTGTTCTTCATGAGACTGACAACCTCAAACTAGCGATTAGCGAAATTGCGAGAGTCTTGAGAGAAGGTGGTCGATGTTTATGTGTAGAGTGGGAGAAAACAACAACTGAGCAGCACCGGATTCACTCTTTTCAGATGAGGCAGGCAATGGAGGAAAATGGGCTTCAGGTTTTAAGTTCCGTCAGCCAATCCGGATCACACTACGTTATGGTTATCCAAAAATGACATTCAACGATTTGAAGCCGTTTTGATTCCATCCGGATTGAAATAAAAAATAAGAGGGCGAGGAAAATTACACATGTCTACACCAAACTCCTCACAATCAACATCACAATCGGAATTCTCCATCAAATCGATTTTGGCTCCGCTTGTTGCCGTTATTCTTGGGATGATAATGGTCATTCTGGACAGCACTATCGTCAATGTAGCCGTCCCTAATTTGCAAAAGTATTTCAGTAGTTCACTCAAAATCATTCAGTGGACAATTACCGGCTACACGCTGGCTTTATCTGCCGTGATCCCGCTTGCGGGCTGGATGACCGATAAATTTGGAGCGAAGCGCATTTTCTTGATTACCATTGCCTTGTTCACATTGGGCTCAGTCCTCTGTGCTTTAGCTCAAACGCCCGAGCAGCTTATCTTGTTCCGTGTCATTCAAGGTATCGGCGGTGGTATGGTCTCGCCTATTGGAATAGCTATGGTTTACAAATTGGCGCCAGAAAACAAACGAGGCTCCGTTATGGGCATGCTAGGCATTCCCATGCTGCTGGCCCCAGTTATTGGCCCGGTTTTATCAGGTTGGTTGATCGAAGTTGCAACGTGGCATTGGATATTTTTAATCAATCTTCCAATTGGTATTGTGGCACTTTTAGTAGGATTTAAATTTTTACCTAATCTTGAACGACAAAGAACGCCCGCACTCGATATCTTTGGGATGATTTTGGCTCCTGTCGCGTTCGCCATGCTAGCATTCGGAGTGAGCGAAGGAGGAACAGACTGGGGCTCCACTCGAACATTAACCGGGTTGATCGTAGGCGGATTAGCTCTCCTTCTTTTTATCATTGTGGAGCTTTTACAGAAACAACCGTTGTTGGAGCTGCGAGTGTTCCGCTCTTCTGATTTTACCCGTAGCATTATTATAACGTGGATTGCGCAAACTGCCTTGTTCGGATCAATCCTAATGATCCCGTTATACCTTCAAAATGTCAGGGGTTTCACTCCACTAGAGAGCGGACTGACTACTTTACCGATGGAGATTTGTGCAGTACTTTTCATGCCAATTGGAGGGCGGCTATTCGACAAATGGGGTGTTCGTCCGATAGCTTTAACAGGGCTTTCTTTAATTTCGATTTCGGTATTCTCCCTTTCGCAAATTGGCCTGGATACACCAATCGCACTGGTCATGGTTCCAATTGGCTTGTTGGGAGCCGGAATGGGCTTTTGCATGATGACACTGAATACCCATGTATTGAACTCCGCACCGAAAAGGCTCGTGAGCCGGGTGACTCCGTTAACCTCTGCGACCCAGCAGGTCGTTATGTCCTTTTCCATTGCTGGCCTAACAGGGTATTTTGCATCCCGAGTAAATTACGGCTCGACTGAGGTGGGAGTTGAAGGTAATATGCTGAATACACTATCGCACGCCTTCGGTAATACCTTTTTACTGATAGCGAGCATCGTTGCAGCAGGTACAGTATTAAGCATTATCCTGCGTAAGCCTAAGGTCAATCATAATGATAATCAAGATGAAGATATGCCGGATCCCGCCATGATGATGAATCATTAATCAGAACATCTTTGGCATCAGAAGACAGAGAGGATTTGTTATTAGAGCTTAAATGCTGTTGTCTGAAAAGTGAAACCAACTAAAATAGTTCTAACTTTAAACAGAACCAACACGCATTATTTCATGCGCATAACAACGATAAATCTGCGCATAATAAATCTGCGCATAACAACGATAAATCTGCGTATAACAACGATAAATCTGCGTATAACAACGATAAATCTGCGTATAACAACGATAAATCTGCGTATAACAACGATAAATCTGCGTATAACAACGATAAATCTGCGTATAACAACGATAAAACAAAGAATCCATTGAGTAGCGGATGTCTTGTCCAACAGGTATTACGTGGTGCTGAAGAAAAACTAAATAATTACTTATCACAACACAGCATTCAATCAGTACTCGACGAGTCATTACTAATAGCCAATACGAGTGACTTCGCGAATCAATTATGTATATTGGAGATCTATAATTATGTGTTTAAAGGATTCGAATTTACCAACGGATGTTGTAATTGTGGGCGGCGGTCCCGCAGGATTAAATGCCGCTTTGGTTCTCGGTCGTGCAAGGAGAAGCGTGGTGGTTATCGATGAAGAAATGCCTAGAAATAGAGTGACCCATGAATCACACGGATTTCTGACGCGTGACGGAATTTCACCTAACGAATTTCGTCGAATTGCAAAGGAACAAATTTTACAATACCCTTCGGTTTGAATCAGGCATTGTCAGTTCTGTGTCTGGAAGTGACGGGGATTTCCACGTTGTTGCGGAATCCGGAAGTGTTGTCCGTAGTCGAAAAGTCTTGTTTGCTACTGGAATGAAGGACGTATTGCCTAATATCGAGGGACTCGTTGAGGTTTATGGCACAAGTGCATTTGTTTGCCCCTTTTGTGACGGTTGGGAGTTAAGGGACAAACACATTTGTGTAATAGGAACAAACCAAATGGTTTTGCACTTAGTAAAAGTCATCAGTGGCTGGACAAAGCGCATTACGCTTCTTACCAATGGTTCGCAATTCTTAACAGCGGATCAACTCGCTGATTTAGAGCGCCACAGTGTCTTGACTAGTCAAGACACAATAAAACAAATTGAATCAACTCAGGGCTTGGTTAAAAGGATTACCTTTAAAACAGATGCAGCAATCGAGTGTGAAGGGATTTTCTTTATAACAAAGTTGGTTCAAGCCAATTCCATTCCAGCTTCACTTGGTTGCGAAGTGTCTGACAACGGTCCCTTCTCAACGATTGTTACAGACCCAATGGGGCGGACGAATGTTACGGGCATTTACTCAGCAGGGGATGCGGCGAGTACATCATATCAGTTAATATCCGCCGCTTCGAGTGGAGCAACGACCGCCGCCGCAATTCAACTTGATTTGCTAGACGAAGAATGGAAAGGTGCGCAGTAACCAAAGGAGAAACCGGAGAGTCAACGAGCATTGAACTCGTCCGGTTCTATTGTACATTTCTGCCCCGTTAGCTTAATCCAGTCCTCATTTTCAAGTCTGATATTCCCCTGTTTTCCACCGTGGTAGCCGATTACGATTCCGTGGAACAATGGCAAAAGAACGGCTCTGTTCGCATCGTTTGCGAAAGAGCCGTTCTTTGTTTTTCTCCGGATTTCTCGAAATAGATAGGCAAGTCACTGAAAAAGAAGGCTGGACATCTTCACAAAATTTCGCGTTTTATACATATGAACCGCTCCGCTAACGGGCAGTCTAGCAGCTCCTCTTTTCACATTGAAGTAACGGGCAGGATAACATGGTTTAGTACTATAAGAATAAAGATAATGGGAATAATAAAAGACATGAACAGGAGATAACTTTATCCCAATCTTAAATTTTGAATTGCCAAATTTATTTGTAGCCAACAGTACCCACTTTTATTGTTGGATTCCCATATTTATTTTATTTTTTAATGACAAAGTTTCGACAAAGGATTAAGTGAGAGCTATGTCGAGATTAGAATTTCTGTGATTTTTTGGAAATTGATAAAACGGAGGCATTATTAATGGCAAATATTTATCAAACAAGGGAACCACACGTTTCAGGGAATAATTTTCTTAGAATTCCACAAAGGGAAGCCTTTCAAAGGATTTTTGATTATTATAATGAGAATAAAGAAGCTAGGGAAACAGGAATTATTTTACCGGTTGGTTGTGGAAAGTCCGGTTTAATTACACTAACACCTTTTGCACTGAAATCCAGAAGAACCTTAGTTATTGCACCAGGGATTAATATTGCTTCTCAGTTATATAAGAATTTTGATCCGTCTGAAGAAGGGATGTTTTACATTAAATGCAGAGTTCTTATTGGTCAACCCTTTCCGGAACCTGCAGAAATTAGGGGTAAAAATACAAATAGATCAGATTTAGAAGATGCGGATGTCGTTATTACTAATATACAGCAGCTTCAAGGTGATGAAAATAGATGGTTGAATTCATTACCGCAAGACTTCTTCGATTTGCTCTTATTTGATGAAGGTCATCATAATGTTGCAGAAAGCTGGAACATTTTGAAACTATCATTTCCTGAAGCTAAAATCGTTAATTTTAGTGCTACGCCAAAAAGGGCGGATGGGCAAATCATGTCAGGGGAAGTGATTTATTCATTTCCGATTGTACGAGCAATCGAAGAAGGTTATGTGAAAAGATTAAAAGCTGTAATTTTAAATCCAAGCACATTAAAATATGTTCGAAAAACTGATGGTCAAGAAATTGAAGTGGACTTGGCTGAGGTTGAGCAATTAGGTGAAACAGATGCTGATTTTAGGAAGAGTATTGTTACATCTGAAGAATCACTTTATACAATTGTAGATGCTTCAATAAGAGCGTTAAATCGGAATCGTCAATTAACAGAAAATACAAATCATAAAATAATTGCATCTGCTTTAAACTTTCAGCATTGTATACAAATTGTTGAAGCATATAGGGCAAGGGGTTTAAGAGCATCTTATGTTCATAGTTTACAAGAAGGGGCAGAAAACACGCGAATTCTTACTTTGTTAAAAAACCATTTATTAGATGTTATTGTCCAAGTAAGAAAGCTAGGAGAAGGATTTGACCATCCTTTTTTAAGTGTAGCTGCTGTATTCAGCGTCTTTAAAGAACTATCTCCCTTTGTACAATTTGTAGGAAGGATCATGAGGGCAATTGATCAAAACGATCCAGAGAGCTTAAATAATCAAGGCGTTGTTGTTTTCCATGCTGGATCGAATATTGCTGGGTTGTGGGAGGATTTCCAAGAATTTAGTCAAGCAGATCAAGAATTTTTCGAACAATTACTTCCACTCGAGAATTTTGACTTCACTAACGGTAATGAAATAGAACTAGATCTAATCACTAGAACAAAGAGTATAAATAAGGTGGAAATAAAAGAGCAAGGGGACATTTATGTTTCCGAGATCCCCCTGATTCTTGAAGATGAAGAAGTGAGAAATGCTTTAGATCTGCTCAAAAAGAAAGGAGTTGCAAACGGGATATTAAAAAAGCCGATGCTTTAATTGCTTTAATTGCATGGCTGATCTTGATGAAACTTTGACCGATAGAAGCCAATCACTCATGAAGTATAGTAATGCATTTATGGAGAGTTTTCACAATTATTTAAGCGTCATATCTCCTGAAGATGTTATCAATTATTGAAAATTGCGGACGGAAATGGATATCGATCAAGGGATGAGGTTTTTGCCCAACTAACAAAGGAACTTCCCTGGGCACATAAGTCTCCTGAAACTTTCCGAATTAGTGAACATTGGGCTTCAACATTTCCCCTTTGTAGTGTCGCAACGACAGGCATGTACGAAGTGTTAGATAACCTAAAATCACATGGCATAATACTTGGAATTATTACAAACGGTAGTCCTTTCTCTCAGAACAGAAAAATAGAACTACGACAGCATAATTAACTAACCGTTCAATAAATTCCATTTATGCTCTAAGTCGTTGAGGTAGCCTTCGGTATTGCGATTAAACTTTTTACGTAATATGACACAGGTTAAACGCTGGTCCCACTGTGCTTTCCGTGCTTTATAACGACTAAAGGAAACGGAACGCAGTCGTGAAATCACATGCTCTTGACGAAGCGCATCGTTCACCAATACGATCATTTCACCATTGCGTACGATGTAGCTGTTCCAGTTACGAAGTCCTGTAATTCGGCGGTGACTAGCCTTCGTCTGTCGAAAGAATTGCTCCAAGTCATTATTCGTTCTTGGAATGTAATAATGATCATAACAAGTGAATAGACCTCTCCAAAACCCTTTGGAAAAGTTGAGTAAATTGTTAACCATGAGTTCGTCACTCTCAAGCGTGTAGGTTTGTTTCACCCAATCCAGTAACATTGATAGCTCCCATTCAACCGTCTCGCTAGTTTTATCTTCACCAGGGCTAAGGATAGTGGCGATATAATCCATCGGTTTCATTAGCCGCGATACGGCTTCATAAACAGGATTCATATTTTGTTGAATATTCTGATAATATTTCGAAGCAAACTAGGCTCTTTTTTTACTCAAGCATCTTTGTAAAGAAGCCTGAATCGCTTGTGCACGTTCATAAATCATTAATCCAGGAAGCTCCAATGGTGGATCTCCGTCTTCTAGGAGCAAGGATCGAACAGCTGCCACATATCCCTTGGCAATCTGCGCTTCGGTAATTTCAGCAGTTTCCGAATCTGGCTGTTCCGTTTTCTCCGTCTCGGATGCTTGGATCTCAGCCTGTTCTATTTTTCGTTCGATGTCCCGAATCCCGCGCATGCTTTTTTTGAGTTCCATTTTTAACTTGCGATCGGCGTCGACAATGGGTTTGGCTATGTCCTTCAGATAGTGGTACTGACAGTATTGGTAAGGCACATCCGGTAACAAGGTCTCAAATGCCAGCCGAATGGATTTTTGCCCGTCACTTACAATACCTACAATTGGATAGCCCAGCTTCAGGATGGGTTCAATGAGTGTCTTCAGTTCTTCTGCCGTTCCGCTCTTCATGTTTTGTGCAGCGAGTACCGTGCCGCTGAATACTTCGCGTAGGACATATAGAGTTTCATTCCCTTTCTCAGGCTGAACGCCATCCATCGATAAGATGACGCCGCCATTTTGTTCGGTAGTCTCTGCAAGCACTTTGTTTACATGATCATCCAAACTCGCCGAAAGCAACGTCTGATAGCGTTCGTACAAATTTTGAGCACGCCTTTCACTCGTTGGAATACCTCGTTCATTCAACGCATCAGCAACTTCTTTAACTGTTCGATGCTGCTTAAAGCGCAGTTCTCCAACGAGAGCAAGCACATCATATCCATATGAGGAATGCTTCATGCTAAGCATCTCAGCTTCAGCAGATTTATACGCAACTCCTGTATGTGTACAATCTAGATTTTTGCAAGCATAAGCCATACTCCATGCATGGATGATTCCGTTTGTTGTGACAATCTTTTTCTCCCATGCTGTATGGGTTCTCCGCAATTTTGACTCACAGTGCGGACATTTTTTAAACTCAGGTCTGAAGTAAACTCTGGGCGCAGCACCCAATCTATTTTTCTCAAGCATTAAGGTCATCTCCTACAATAAATTCTAACCTTTATACTTTCGATAAAAGATTGGAAATTCCTGCTAGTCAATCTTGCTGTCGTAGTTTTAAAAAAGGCTGTGCCTGAGAAGAGGTATGAAATTAAAGTACCAAAGACTTATCAAGGCTGAAAATAATAATGAGGCTGGTGCAGCAACCAGAGTAGGATTAATCTCCCATGAGTGCTTCCCAAAAGGGAGCGACAAACTGTGATGCACCGTGGTCGTTGGAGTCAGACTAACGGATGGGCTCTAAGGCACCATAGTTCATCGACCTTCCTCTCCCAGCCATAGTAGCAGTATTGACGGATTCTAAACATTTTCATCATCTGTGGTGCGGCGCTTGCGCTGCATGTATGGCTAACGGAAACGTTAGTGCAATACATTATTTACCAATTTAGGATCGATTATGTGAACACGTACGGTATGTATTGAATTGTTTAGATAACCTTTTGCATTCCATATTGCTTTGAGAGGTTGAACCTCCCCAGTACCATTGGTTGCTTTACTCATGATTGTGTATTCACCAGGTTTTTGCACATCCCATTCAAACGACCATCGCCTCCATGAATATTGAACATCAGGGTCAACAAAATTTGCATCGCTCCAGTGTTTTCCACCGTCCGTGCTAATCTCTACTTTTGTGACCGATTGTGAACCAGCCCACGCATACCCGTTAATGATGTTTTTGCCTAACGGTATCTCTTGCTCTTCTGTAGGAGATGCAACAGAAGAATTTATTAAAACGGGTGGTAGTGGCTCTGCGTGTTTATAATCGTTTGTTTTTTTTAGAATGACATAATCTACACTTTGAAATGGTCCCATGAATGGCTCATCTACAGCTCTGATCCTATGAAGCCATTTAACAGACGCAACTGCATACCATCCAGGCACGATTAATCTTATTGGAAAACCATGTTTATCGGCAAGCTGTTCACCATTCATTTCGTATGCCAATAAAGTATCTGGATGAAAAGCCTTGTCAATAGGGAGACTTCTTTCGAAAAAAACGCATCCATCCATATCATTTCGTTGACCAGAATCTAATCCTTCAAAAATAATTTCCGTTGTATCTGGGGATACTCCTGCTTGGTATAATACATCCTTAAGTCGAACACCTCCCCAAACTGCATGGCTGATCGCACCTAGCCCGAATTGGTTACCTTGTGCCTTCTTTTCAAATAGCGAACGCTTGTTATCTGCACACTCTAGCGTAGCGGCAAGCGTTACCTTATTCATGCCTTTCAAATCTGCATAAGTGAATTTAATTGGACGGTCCACAAAGCCCTCGATCGTAAGGTTCCAGGTGTTTATATCAATCTGTGGATATTCAAAATGGTTCCTTACGTAAAACAATTCGTTTGGTGTAATGGTTTGAGAGTCGGCAACCATGGGGAATTCAAGATTTTCTGAAGGGAAATAGGAAACTGGAACTAAATGAATGTCACGCATGAACAAATACACCTCTTCAGTCGAATGTTAACGAAGTTCCAGTTGAAATTGATAAAACTTCTTGATGGTTATTTTTAGCAAGTGACTGAATTCTATACATATGAACGCTACGCTAACGGAGAACTATTGCACCACAACGATAAGCATAAAAAGGAGCAATTTAGCGATGTATGAACATCTCGTTGTATTCAAGTTTTATACTAATGTCACGCCAGCCAAGCATCAGGAATTGCTGGATCAATTGCTCACGTTTCGGGATCGTATCCCCGGGATATTTGATATAAGTGCAGGCATCAATGTAACTGAAGAAACGGAAAATATCAAGGGCTACACGCTCGGATTACGGGTTACATTCGAAGACCTTGCTTCGCTGCGTTCATATGGTCCGCATCCTGTTCATCAGGAATTTGTTAAATTGCTGGATGGAATACTGGAAAATGTTATTGTAGTTGATTACCCAAAGGTTTAAGCAATCAGTACGAGGCTGCCGGAATAGATCGGCAGCTTCGTTGCGTTAACGGGCAGTTTAATGTAGGAATCTTTTGATTCAAGGCTCAATATATAGGATGAAACTATAAAGAAGATAGGTATTATATATTTTACTTATAGTTTGAATAATGTGAAAATACTTCTAAGACAAAAATTGGGAGATGGTATCATGAGTTCAGTTCATGTCTGGAAGTCCGAATTGTACGATAACAAACTCGGTTATGTATCCGAATTTGGTAAGGGTGTAGTTGAACTATTAAACCCTACAAAAGGGGAAAGTATTCTCGATTTAGGTTGTGGCACTGGGGATTTAGCTTTTGAAATTAAAAAAACTGGAGCGGACGTAACAGGTCTGGATTTGTCTAACACAATGATAAAAAAAGCACAAAAAAATTATCCAGAAATCAAGTTTATCGCTGGCAATGCTGAGGATTTTACATTTGATGAACGGTTCGATGCTGTATTCTCTAACGCAGCTTTACATTGGATGAAGAATGCTGAGAAAGTGTTGTCATGTGTATGGAATAGCTTGAATAATAACGGCAGATTTGTCGCTGAGTTTGGTGGTAAAGGTAATGTTGAAACGATAATTCAGGCAATTAGCGAAGTATTGTTTGTAGATTATGGAATTGATGCTAGCACTTTAAATCCCTGGTATTTCCCAAGTATCGCTGAATATAGCACTTTACTGGAAGAACAAGGCTTTCGTGTAACTTATGCAGTTCATTTCGACCGCTCAACAAAAATGAAAGATGGTAAGGATGGACTGTATCACTGGTTAGATGGACTTGCTGATGATTTCTTCAAGGAGTTGTCGGAAAGCGAACGAAGCAGTGTATTTGAGAAAGTTGCTACGAAAGCCCAAAAAGATTTATTTTATGACGGTGCTTGGTTTTTGGATTATAAACGATTGAGAATCTTTGCTATTAAACCGTAATTCGGCGTTTATAACTATTGAAGGGGCTGCATCACAGGGAGCGGGGAGAAATTATGTTCAATGAGGTCGTGTGAAACTTTATATGAATGAAAAAAATCACTGACCGTATGTGTCAGTGATTATTTAGTATCATTGGAGTGCTTGCAATACGAAACCGGGCAGGCAGCAGCCGATTACGAAACGGAGGAATAGGGATGTTTACAAAAATTGACGACTTTGCAGCGGAATGGACACGTGAGGCGGAGCTGACGGCCAGGGTTATGGAGGCCCTGACGGACGATTCGCTCGGGCAGGAGGTTTCCGACGGGCGCCGGACGCTTGGGCAGATCGCGTGGCACCTCGTAAGTTCGACGCACTATATGACAACGTTGGGGCTCACCTTCGATGCGCCCGACGGCGGCGTTGAGACGCCAGTCACCGCGGCGTTCATCGTGGCGGAGTACCGGCGGATCAGCCGCGCTCTGCTGAAAGCGGTGCGGACACAGTGGAACGACACTACCCTGCTGGAGTCGCAAACGATCGCCGGCGAAGTATGGCCGAACGGCGGCTCCCTGCGCTATACGATCATGCACCAGGCGCATCATCGTGGACAGATGACCGTCCTAATGCGCCAGGCCGGCCTGCGCGTGCCGGAAGTATACGGTCCGACTTACGATACTTGGGTCGAGAAAGGGCTGGCACCCTTGGCCTAAACGGCCTTATAATAAAGGTATCGAGCAATCCACTGCCATTTCCGAGATCAGTTGAAAGGAGACGTTGGGTGGTATGTCCAAGGCGGATAACATGTTGTCGATCCTGTGGTTGCTTCGTTCGGGCCGGAGGATGACGGCGCAGCAGCTCGCGGACGCGCTGGAGATCCATATCCGCACCGTGTACCGCTGCATCGATTCGCTGTGCGCGAGCGGCGCTCCGATCATTGCGGATTCTGGTCCGAATGGGGGTTACCGGATACTTGGCGAGTTTTCCGATGCCCCGCTGCTGTTCGACTTGGAGGAGCAGAAGGCGCTCGTGCACGCGGCGGTCTTCGCCCAGGCAGCAGGGTACCCTTTTACAAATGCACTGACCAGCGCAGTGGACAAGCTGAAACGGTACACGAATGAGGAACAATTCGAACAAATCGAACGCCATAAAAGTGGACTTGCCGTTATTCAGACGCCGACCGATGCAAGGCAGCGGGAGCTGCTTCAGCTGCTGGAGGAAGCCGCGGCTCAGGGGCAGTCGCTGGACATGGACTATGCAAAAGGCCCTGAGCCGGCAGTCAGCAGACGCGGACTTGATCCGTACGGCATCGTGCATTGGAAAGGTGTCTGGTACGCCGTCGGTTTTTGCCGCTTGCGGCAGGAGGTGCGAAGTTTCCGCGTAGACCGCATCGTCCAGTTGGGAAGGACGGATCACCGCTTCGAACGGCCGGCCGCTTTTTCCGCCAAGGACTTCCTCATGCGCTCGCTTCTCCCAGACGCGCTGGATGCGAAATCGCTCGTCTACGTAAGGATTCGGGGTCACGAACACGTGCTGAATGAGCTTTGCAGGCATTGGCTATTCGGGCATTCCTTAGCAGAACGGCGGCCGGGCGAAGCCCTCTTCAGACTCGGGCAGCCGTCGCTGACGACGTATGTACCGTATTTCCTTCTTCCATACGGCAGGTCGCTCGACATCCTCGAACCCAGTATGCTCGTCGGGAGAATAGCGGAGGTTAGCATGGAAGTTGCGAAGCATTATGAAGCGATGAAAATGAAAACAGAAGAAGCGAAAGGAAGAAAGATCACATGAACAAGTTTTCCATGTATGGCAAAATCACGGCTCATCCCGGCAAACGGGATGAGCTCATTCAATTGCTGCTTGAGTGTAATCACCTCATGATTATTCTTCCCCCAAAAAAAGGGAAAATTCATAAACAACCACAAGCATTATCATATAATGGTACTTTATGTCCATGAGAGCTTCTGTTTTTCACATGCTGCGTTGATAAAACGGAGGTAACGGGGCAGTATAGTTAAACCAAGAACGTTATTTAATCTTAGATAAAAGGGCATAATACCCAAAACAAACAAAGGGGTATGATTGCAATGCAATTGAGATTAATATGGCTTTGTATGGTTTTATTTTTGCTGTGTAGAGATTCATTACATGCTGCGTCAAACCCATCATTCGAACAACCTTATTATGATATTGGCTACAAATCTATAAATGAGTCCGTAAAGGAATGTCAAAAGTATTTTCAGCGAGATATTAAATTACCGAAAATAGAACCTCCAGTTACATTTACACACCGTTTTGGCAGGTGTACCTATTCAAAAGACTTGAAACATGAGATTAACAATCATTATGAAGTTGAGTATCTAAATCAAAATAATGGTGAGATTCATTTTATGATTAGGATAACTCCGCAAAAATATAAAATAAAAGGGTTCCCAGGGATACGTGAAACTATGCAGACTTACACTTTACAGGACGGAACCAAAGCTATATATGGTATAACGCCAATAAATGGATTATTTAACGTGCTGGTTTTTGATAAAGACGGTTGGCAGTATATCCTGAGTAGCGACAGGCGTTTAGAGATAGTAACTGCAGATGTTTTAGTTCAAATAGCAAACTCGATTAATGAGTCATAAATGGTGTGCATTCCACAGCTAACGGGACACGACAGCTTAATAAATTACCACAGTAGGCTACCGCAGGTTTAATCTCGGTAGCCTGTTCCGCTAACGAATAACAAACAAATTTATGGGTAAAATTTTAACCAATATGAATTGCAGGAGGAAATAAATGAATAAATCAATTTTGGTTTTATTTCTTTCATTTGCTGTTCTTATAAACCCTACACAATCACAAGCTGCTTCACCAATTTCTCTTCCTTGTAGCTTAGTTTTGAATCCATTAAATAATAGCTACAGCAATGCAAAGGGAGTAGCTCTAGTCTACAAAGTAAAGCTGAGAGCAGGTTCTCCGCGTACAAGTATTAGCATTCATGTTCTTCATTTTCCCGAACCCTCCTCTTTTGGGGATTACGATAGCTTTGAGGGCTTTGCATTTATACCTAGTGAGATTAGCTGGCGTTTTAAACTTTATCCCACTCCTGAAGAGTATGCTGGTCCAACATGGGCTGGTAGGTTTGACGAAATAACAGCACAGTTAGAAAATGTTATTATACAAGTACGTCTTTCTAACTCGATAACAAAAAAGTTAGGACCCGTTATATTAACCAACAGTATCAATTACTGTAAATAAATTATTGTACTAACGGAAACAAACGGCTCAATAAACATAAGGAAAAGGCTGCCGATCATCGAGATCTACTTTTTTGAAGAGAATGTCGATGAAGAAGATGTTGAAATACTTATTCCAATAATTAAGGATCAACTTGGAAGTATTTCATTAAAGGTGATAGAAGTGATAATCGCGTATAAAATGCGTGTCACTGTTTACAAGACCTGAAATAAACTTAGACCCTACGGATTTTTACTGTAGGGTCTTTTTTTCGTGGGAAGCGATTACTCATTTAAAATATTAAAGAGAAATTACCCAATATCTAGAGATCTTCATCTCTAGGTCGATTCGTACTTTCTTTAGTGCTCATGGTAAATCAACAACCTTCCCGGATTTCATTGAATCCATAGGAATCATGTTTTTCCGTTAATGCTGATTGATTTATTAATACCACTTCCCACATATGTTTTATTACCCGTTTTTTATTGAACTGAACCACGGGGTAATCATTGGTTTATTCCCGAATGAACCAAACTTTTGAAATTAAATTACCATCTACTTCGTATATTGCCATTAAGCTTGTACTTTCTCCAGTTAGACCATTCGTTACGATTTCCCAATCAATTACCTTGTTGCCAACAATTGAACGATTTTTTATTTCTGCATACATTTTCTTTTTGAATGTCTCTGTATACCTTTCAAATAGTGCTTGCTTGCCATTTAAAATGATCGTATTATCAGGGAATATATGCACTGTAATATCATCTGCATATGTACTTGCAAATCCATCTAAGTCCTGATTGTTATAAAACTCAATTTGTTGCTGTACCACTTTTTCAACAGACATAAGTTTTCACTCCACAACTAATAAAATTTACAATATGATTTGAATTTTATGCACGCTGTTGTTCCTGATGAATCTGAAGTCAATGATAGAGTTCCGCCTGTTTCATAAATGATCTGCCTTGAAATGAATAATCCAAGACCGTTTCCATTCGGTTTTGTTGTGAAGAATGGATTAAATATCTGTTGTTCTATTTCCACAGGTATTCCTGGACCGGTGTCTTTTATACAAATGGATATCCAATCATCTTCAAGAAAAACTGAGATATGTAGTGAGCCACCTTCGTTCATAGCCTCAATGCCGTTCTTACATAAATTCAGGAGCACTTGTTTCAACAGATTGGGCTTCGCTTCGATGTTCATAATTTCCAAGTCTAAGTCTGTAATAACTTGTATACTCTTCAAGTTTGCTTCCATTTTAATTAAGGGAAGAATCTCATTTATTAAAGTGAGCACATTAAAAAGCTCTTGTTTGTCTTCTTTAGGCTTCTGTAACCATAACATCTCGGTTACCAGATGATTAATACGGGTTAGTTCTGTCAATATCAAATTCACATATTCTTTTCCCTTTATAAGACCATGTTTTTCGGTCATTTCTCCAAGCAATTGAACAAATCCCTGAATAGATGTAAGTGGATTTCTAATCTCGTGTGCAGCACCTGCCGCCAGCTGCCCCAAAGCAGAATTAAGCTCTGAGATTTGAAGCAGTCTTTCTAAGTTTTTTCGTTCAGTGATGTCTACAGCTGAGACTAAAATTCCTGTGATTCGGTTGTGTTCACGGTAGGGATAAAGTGTTTTGAGTAACATTCGTTGTCCTAGCTCGATCTCAAAACTCACGACTTGTCCTTGTAAAGCCTGATTGAAATAAGATCCTTCAATTTCCATCAAACCAGGAAATAACTCATCCACTGTTTTGCCGTAACTGTTGGCTGTTGTATAACCTACTTCCTCCGCTATTTTGCCTTCGGCGAGCACATATACAAGCTGACCATCTTCTCTCAATTTCATTTTTATTATAAGACCATTCAATGCTTGTACCGTTTGCCGCAACTCTTCCACCATTTGAATATGATGGAATTCTTCTAAGCTTGTTTTTTTAGACACATCCCGCCCAAAGGTTAGAATGCAGCTTACCCCAAAGAGAGTGATGATTTCAGCCGAAAGTATGTAGGTCACAATTCGCCCATGTTTGTCTCGAAAATTTTGTTCAAAATCTTCTACCGAACCATTTTTGAGCAGCAATTTAATAAACGAATCACGATTGTTCGGATTCTCCCATAAATTTAAGCAAACTACTGAGGAATCAAGAACGTGTTCTTTATCGTATCCTACTCGATCAAGGAAAGTATGGTTCACAAAAATGATTTGCCCCTCTTCGAGGGTGGTAATACACATAAATTCAGAGCTCAAGTTCATAAAACGATCTAACAAAAGTTCAGTTATGATCGGATTCTTGTTTAAGAGAAACTCTTTTTCAAATTTAGCTCTAAGTGTTGTCATTGCAGCCCCCGGCAAACGGTTAAAATGTAATTTGTAAGAAGATATTTTAACATACAGTTTATCACATCTTGAGTAATTTGAAAGCTTATAAAGTTGCGGCCTTTACGTCCGGGAGGCATTGTGCCGCAGAACACATTTAGGGCTTAAAGCAAAGCAAATGTTTAAGTTAGTGTTCCAATGTAGCAATGCAAGGTTTAACACTTCATGATCTAAATCTCTTATATATTTGAAGACAAGATTCTACATGTTTTGCGTATTTGATGAGATATACTGTAAATACCCCCATTTTTGTGGCGGGCATTATGTTAAAACTTTGGAGGTTATCTATTAATGGAAACAGGTACTGTCAAATGGTTTAATTCGGAAAAAGGGTTTGGCTTCATTCAAAGGGAAAACGGTGATGATGTATTCGTTCATTTTTCTGCCATTCAAGGCGATGGATACAAATCTTTGGACGAAGGGCAACGTGTTGAATTCAATGTTGTTAAAGGCCAACGTGGACCTCAAGCGGAGAATGTTGTAAAACTATAGTACTTTGTCATCGCAGCCTGTTCTTGACAATATGTCAGGAGCAGGCTTTTTATATTCTGTTCTTCCGGTTATTACTTAAAAGAAATGAGGTCAACCTGATAGAAATTTTCACTTTATACTTTTGTTTAATTTGATATTATATTCATATATTCAAAAGTTTGAATATTAAGGAGAGCAACTGTAATGAACCAATATCAAAATATTCAGCTGTTCAAGTCCGATTTTTTCAAGGCATTGGCACATCCAATGCGAATTCGTATTCTGGAAGTATTGAGTGAAGGCAATAAAAATGTAAATGAGCTGCAAAGCATTTTGGGTTCGGAAGGCTCTGCCGTTTCTCAACAATTGGCGGTGTTACGCAATAAAAATGTTGTGTATGGCTTAAAGGAAGGAACAACGGTGGTATATTCATTACGTGACCCGCTGATTAAAGATTTATTAGCTGTGGCGAAGCAGATATTTGATAATCACCTTGTTGATGCCATTTCACTTCTCGAAGGAATTAGAAAAGAATAGAAAAGAACAATAAGTCAGTAACAACTTGGCGATCCGAAGTACTATACCGGAAACCCTTTTTTCGTGTTTGAATTAAATGAATTAATTGTGGGAGTAGTAGTATTTGCTGTATATTCAAATAATCAAATATACAAATATACAAAAAAGAAGGTTTTCAAATGAAATGGACAGGACGGTTTGAAGGCTATCACATAGGTTCTTTACGTAAAGATCTTGTTTCAGGACTTATTGTCGGTATTATAGCCATTCCGTTAGGAATGGCGTTTGCTATTGCTTCTGGTGTTAAACCGGAATACGGTATTTACACGACCATCATTGCCGGGATTTTAATCTCCTTGCTTGGTGGTTCAAGATTTCAAATCGGTGGTCCAACGGGTGCGTTCATTCCAATCCTTTTTGCGATTGTCATGCAGTACGGGTATGAAAATTTATTGATTGCTGGATTTTTGGCGGGTATTATTTTGGTTCTCATGGGGGTGTTTAAACTAGGTGTCTTAATTAAGTTTATCCCGCGTCCTGTGACAATCGGATTTACGGCAGGAATCGCAGTCATTATTTTCAGCGGTCAAATTGCTAACCTCTTGGGTCTAACAAATATTGATAAACATGAAGACTTCTTATCCAACATGAAAGAGATCATTACTCACTTGGAAACAACTAGTATCTACAGTGTGATCACTGGAGTGATTTGTTTTGCAGTTATCTTACTTACACAGAGGTACTTGCTGAAGGTGCCTGGTTCTTTAGTTGGGCTTATTGTATCCACTGTTGTTGCAGCTTTGTTCTTTAAAGGGCATGTCGCAACCATTGGCTCCTCATTTGGAGCCATACCGAATTCCTTGCCGGACTTTCACATTCCCGAAATAACGTGGGAACGAATCGGAACATTAATTCGACCGGCATTCATAATTGCAATGTTAGGTGGAATTGAATCGCTCTTGTCAGCAGTTGTAGCAGATGGAATGACGGGAAAACGTCATAACAGTAACCGTGAGTTAATTGGACAAGGAATCGCTAATATAATCACTCCCCTCTTTGGTGGTATTCCTGCAACAGGAGCCATAGCGAGAACGGCAACTAACATCAAAAACGGAGCCGTATCACCTTTATCTGGCATCATCCACGGCGTAGTGGTGTTCCTAGTTCTTATTTTGTTTGCTCCTTACGCTTCAGAAATTCCACTTGCCAGCATGGCTCCGATCCTCATGTTTGTCGCTTGGAACATGAGTGAGCGAAAGGAATTTACCCATGTTCTGAAAACCAAAACAAGTGACTCCATCGTGCTTGCAATCACATTTTTATTAACGGTTTTTACAAACTTAACAACAGCAGTTGAAGTTGGCTTAATCTTGGCAGTGTTAATGTTTGTTAAGCAAATGAGCGGAATTTTAACCGTTGCAAAAGTTTTACCCGATCCCGCCTCGGAAAAGGTTAAAGCCCATATGGTTACAGAAGGACATGATTGCCCACAGCTCAATATTTACACAATCGAAGGTCCTCTTTTCTTCGGTGCCGCCAACATGTTTGAGAAGTCCATAATGGACACCATTCACCTTCGACCTAAAATCTTACTTCTTCGGTTGGGTAAAGTGCCAATCATGGACACAACTGGTGAATTCAATTTATCTAGTTTGGTCAAACACTTCAAAAAGTTAGGCGGTATCGTGCTGATTTCCGGCATTCTACCACAGCCACTGGAGGTATTAAAGAAGACAGGACATTATGAACTTATTGGAGCTGAACATTTCTTTGCACACACGGGAGAAGCGATTGACTATTCTTTGCTCCAACTGGACTATAACAAATGCTTGGGTTGCAAACATTTCGCCTTCCGAGAATGCTCGGCGTTATCCAATGCGAAATCTCAACAGGGTGTTGTTCCGTACCGCGTTGATCCCAAAAAACAACGGTAAAAAGTTTGACTAGTTCTTTGGTGGTCATCTCAAATGCATTAATCGGAACCTCGGCTTGATACACCAGGAACCTGGTGGAAGAAGCCGCGTATTCAGCTAACGGAAACGTTTGCTCAATAAACAACTTAAAGTCGACATGATCGATAGCCTTTGCTGACCTAACTGGCAGGAGAACGTAAAAATTAACTTGATTATATTAGATTTTTCGGACTATAATAAAGTAAATATTTGGTATGTGTGACTGGCGAAACGTGGAGTACCACGAGGAAGCACATATTTCATACGCCGTTCGCCTGGGCAAAGTATTTGATCTTAGATCAAATGCTTTTTTTGTTCCATTCATGAAAGGGCAGGTGTTATGGAATGAAAATAGCTTATATTCTTTTTGAAAAGATGACAACATTGGATTTTGTCGGCTTTTATGAAGCGGTATCTTGGCTAAGAATTCTAAATGTTAAAGAAGATGTGTCGTGGGATCTCTGTGCAAATCACGAGGAAATTACAGACGACCGTGGTATGACAATAAAGGTAAAGCATGTTTACCCAGATCTATCTAAGTATGATTTGATATTTATTCCTGGCGGTATGCCTACCAGAGAACTGAGATACGATGCAGAGTTTGTCTCTTGGATCCAAAGTGCTCGCAATGTAGAGTACAAAGTGTCTGTTTGTACGGGTGCTTTACTTTTAGGTGCCGCGGGGTTCTTAACTGGTAAAATGGCAACAACGAACCCATCTGCTTACGAATTGTTGATTCCTTATTGCACAGAGGTAGTTAAGGCCCGAATTGTACGGGATGGGAATACTTTCACGGGCGGAGGTGTTTCAGCTTCTATTGATTTAGGTTTGTACCTTGTTGAATCATTAACGAATATAGATGTGGCGAAAAAGATTCAAAAGATGATGGATTACCCTTACTATCAGGCGGGGAAATTGTCTAATATTTTCATGCCCTACGAGTAATGATGGCCGGCTGTCGTCAAAACCGTTAGAATGTGGCTTAGAACCCTTTGGAGAGCATAGCATTGGTTATAGTTTGGACGTTCAGTTGAAAATAGTCCGTTAAGGGACAATTTAGAACGTTTGGCGATGCGGTTGATGGTAGAGTGTTGCTATGGATGACGCAAAAATTCTATAAAAGGTCTGCGACGATCGCGAGATAGGCCAGAAGACAAGGAAACTCGCGGCAGCTCTTCACTTATGCACAAAACACCCACTTTTGTGTGCATGTCCATAAACAAAACATTTCCAGAAGCCTACAAAAGGCCCTACGAGCCATTTTCAGAAGTGGCAAAATAGGGCCTTTCTATTTGTTTGGCACGCTTTGGCAGGTGCCGCAGTAACATGTTCACAAAATATGGGGTTTTGTATATATATATGTCTTGAATGATCGGAGCTAAATAAGTTGAATTTTACTCTTTCCTGATTATGGAAAGGATTTTTACCCATCAAACGTTGAATAAGTAAAGACCACTTATGGACGGGTGATGGAGTTGGAAGTCAATAAGGAACTACAGGAAGTTGAGAAACGATTAAAACACGAAAAAGATCGTCGAATGTTTGAGCGATACCAGACCATTCGTTTGCATTTGCTTGGACACGATAAGAATCTGATTGCCACCATCCTTGGAAGATCGGAGCGTACGGTAAGGACGTACTTAAAGCACTATCAAACATCCGGTTTAGATGGATTGCAGATGAAATTCTCTCCGGGTCGCAATGTACGAATTACGAAGGAGCAGCAAACTGAGCTTAAGAAGACGATTATCGAATCCCTGCCCCATGAGGTTGGATTTACGGCAAAATTCAACTGGACGCTTGAATTAATCAGTGAGTACATTAACCGTGAGTTTGGGAAGCACTACTCCCTCAGAGGAGTCTCCTTGATGATGCATCGTCTGGGTATGAGCTACACAAAGCCAACGTATACCTTAGCTGCCGCTGACGAAGAGAAGCAAAAAGAGTTTGTCGAAAACACCTTTCCAGAGTTAAAAAAATTACGAAAACGGCGAAATTGATCATTTATTGTTTGAAGATGAAGCCATGATCCGTGATTATCAAGCTCTTCAACATACATGGTTTGAAAAAGGCAAGCAGCGGATCATCAAAACAACCGGCAAACATCGCGGAGTAAAGCTTTTTTCTACAGTAAATTACGTGACGGGTCATATCGTATGGCAGGAAGATGATGAATACACGGCGGATAAGTTCTTGGTGTTTCTGAAGAAAGTCGTAGCAGCATACCCTACAGGCAAAATAGTAATGGTGCTAGACAATGCCCGAATTCATCATGCGAAACTGCTTGAATCATTCCTTAAGGAGCAGCAAGGTCGGCTTAAACTGGTTTTTCTACCTCCGTACAGCCCCGAACTCAATATCGTAGAAGGTCTGTGGAAATGGTTGAAGGCGGATGTAGTCAATAATGTCTTTTACCATACAGTTGCCGAAATCCGAAAAAACGTGCATACGTTCATGGAACAGATCAAGAAGGATCCACTGAACATAATCGACCGTCTTTGTATCAGGATGGAATCAGGGAAATTGTTGGAAGACCTTTAATTCAACTTATATAGTTAAACATGAAATCGGAAAGTAACCTCGTCAAAAGTTGATAGATCCGTGTCGGGTCAAGGTTTTTTAGTCACAAAAAGTTGCTAATTTTTTTGCAAAATAAACAGGACACTGCAAGCCTCTTGTCAAAGGTTAAACCACCACGAATAACCGACGAGAGGGAGTGTCCCTAGCAACATGGTACCACAAACAACGAACCACGCACCAGAACGAAAAACACGCCGCGAACGCCGAATTGAAATTCTCGAGGAGCGTCGCCGAATCAAGAATATCCTGAAAAAGTTGCGACCGGTCACCTTCGACAACGACACCGTCACGGAAGCCGGGAACTTCCAGTTCCTCGCTCGGTTCAAGGAACTTATCGGTCTGGACGCCCTGATCGAAAGTCACTTCCATCTGGAGCAAAAAGCCAACTGTGTTTACCCAGCCGGAAAGCTTGTCGATCAACTGCTGGACTGCGCACTGCTCGGTCACACGCGCTTCCAGCATATGAATGCACTCCAGTCGGATCCGGGTTACCAGATCGTTACCGGTATCGACCGTTTTCCTGACGAAAGTACCTTTCGCGGCTTCTTGAACAAGCTCTCCTGGAGCCATCTCATTCAGCTCGTCGCTTTGAATCGGGATTTACTGGCAAACAAAGCGCAAACGGGCGAAAAGCGTCTGGTCTGGATCGACATCGATGATACGGTCATTACGTTATTCGGGGAACAAGAAGGTGCGACAAACGGCTACAATCCGCGTTACCACGGACGGCCTTCTTACAAGATCCGGGTTGCTTTCATCGCCGGAAGCGGCGAACTGCTCCATCTGCAACTGAATCCCGGTAACACGAACGGCATGAAAGATTTACTATCGTTCGTCAAGGAAGTTGAAGCGATGTTGCCGCCGGAATGGATTGTCGAAGGTATCCGGGCCGACTGCGGCTTTGCTGACGCCGCTGTTATGGAATACGCCGAACAACGCGGCTGGCAGTACATCTTCAAGTTGCCGAAGATAGCAACCGTCAAGAAGGCGATTGCTTACCTTCAGCAACATCCGGCATTCTGGGAAACGCTGGCGGAGAAGCAAGAGGACATCACGTTTGCGACCGAAGACCATCGTTGGGCCGCTGCCGACATCCCGATTCTCCTTACCAACTGGGAGCAAGCAAGACGCTGCGTCATCTACCGGGAAGCCCATGAAACCGAGCGTACGACTGATGACCAGTTGACCCTGACGCTCACGACGTATTCCTTTCAGGCGATCGTCACCAATGTGGATCTCAAGCCGTTGCCGTTACTCCGCTCCTACAACAAGCGGGCCAACATTGAGAATCGCATCGACGAGCTGAAAGAAGGCTATGCGGTAGAGCAAAACAGCCAACATTCGATGCTCCGCAACCTGCTGTTCAGTTGGATCAAAGCAATTGCCTACAACCTGATGGTCTGGTTTAAACAAACACTGATGCCGGAATCTATGCAACAATGCGAGGTGCAAACGATCCGCCGGGCCGTGATCCGGGTTCCCGGCAATGTCGTGGGTTCCGGACGGTATCAGCATGTTCGTCTTGCTCCCAATCCGGGACTCGCTGTCATCGTGAGGACAATGCATCAGAAGTTCATCGCACTTGCTGAACGGTTCAGGCCCAGCATACAAACGGCTTAGCAGTTCATTCACAGCGCCAAAGCAAAGAAAGCAGCCTGTAGAAATGCAGGCTTCTTTGGCATGCCATAAATCAGTAGATCTCTCTGGCAATGTGAAATCGGACACACTGTCCAACGGATCGTCACACCCGACAGCAGATACCGCAGTCCAATCGAAGGTTATCCACAGGCTGGAGTTATCCACATTCCGATTTCATGTTAAAATAAATGATTTACAATAAATACAACTATTGATATGCTTCTAGAAACTTGGGGGTGTGAGCATGCGAAAGAAAATTGGTTGTTATCACGCTCATTATTCAAATATTGAGCATATTGAACGAGCATTAAATCCTTATGATGTTGAAATAGTTCACTTTGTAGATCCTGGTCTAGACCGTATCAAAGCGGATGTTGATTTTACCAATGAGATTGCTCAAAGGAAAATTAAAGATACTCTCGACTGGATTGCAAAATGTCACTTAGACGCTATTTTAATTACTTGTACTTTTTTTACTGCGAATTTACAGCAGGAGACCCTGCTTTCATATCCTATACCAATTATTAAAATCGACGATCCATTGTTTCAGAACATTTGCCAATTAAACAAACAAATAATTATGGCTTTTACAAATCCTAATACGGTGAAAGGCACAATGGATCAACTAATTAATTTTGCAAGGATAATGGAAAAGGAGCTTCAAGCAGAATCCGTCTTGTTAGAAAATACATTTGATCTAATTATGCAGGGTAAAAAGGAAGAGTACATCGAAGTAGTAACTAATGGGTTGAATCAAATCGTTAGAGAGAACCCTGACAAAACAGTGGTTGCTGCTCAATTATCAATGGTACCAGCGGCTCAAGGTATTGGAATTGGAAATCACTTAAATTCCTTATCAAGGTACATGGAGGAACTTTTAAACTTAGATATCAAGTGATTATACTCATATGTACAAAACAGATTTGATGAACTAGACTAACGGGCAGGTGAGTAATAATAATACAGAAACTTTCCAAAATGATGATCTATCTATCTGGTAAAATCATTAAGTGATGTAACGTAAAGGATGGAGTGAATATCCAATGGAAATTAGGACAGAAAGAGTTAGTGATTATGATGATGTATTTCAGTTAAATTACCTGGCTTTTAAGAACAGAGAAGATGAATCAAGATTGATTGAAAGAATTAGATTATCTAAACAATTCATCCCAGATTTGTCCCTTGTAGCAGAAGGAAATAATCATATAGTTGGTCATGATTTATTTAGTAAGCTGAGGTTATTGACGGAGAAAAAAATCATGAAGTTATCGTACTTGCTCCTGTTGCAGTATTACCAAGTCATCAGAAGAAAGGAATAGGTAGTATATTAATTCAAGAGGGGTTAAATAGATGCACAGAATTAGGTTGTGATTTTGTTTTTTTGATAGGACATCCAACTTATTATCCCAAGTTCGGATTTAAACCAGCGAGAAAATATGGATTCGAACTAAAACAGTTTAATGTATCTGACGAAGTCTTTATGGTGTATGAATTAACCCAAGGAAAAACAAACAGCTTACAAGGTGAGTTAATGTATCCGGAGTCATTCTTCGTATAATAGCAAAATATTCATTCTATTTTATTCCGCTCCATCGGAGAACGATAGCGGCGAATAGTGGTTTGCTTTGGCAGCCGTTTTTTATTTACGCCTTAAAAGCATATTGCTAAAAGTATGTTGCCGATAACTCGGCGTATGCTACCGCGGTCGCGTGAAATACACACGTTCGCCGCCAGTTATATGC
Source organism: Paenibacillus sp. GP183 (assembly GCF_900104695.1). Classification (NCBI taxonomy): domain Bacteria; kingdom Bacillati; phylum Bacillota; class Bacilli; order Caryophanales; family Paenibacillaceae; genus Paenibacillus; species Paenibacillus sp. GP183. The sequence continues at coordinate 2,157,377 of NZ_FNSW01000001.1, read as the reverse complement.
GAGGATCTGATACCACTGTTTTCATAAGTTCAACCGGTGTGATTTGCTCAACTTTTGATGCTATTTAACGGGCAGGAATGTGCAAAAAGCTGTACGAATAGTCAGTAAACATGTTGTGGGGATGGGGAGGGTTATATGGGCTCAAGTGTAATAGTCGTACAATATGATCCCGTTTGGGTTCGATTGTATGAAAAGTTACGAGACTTTGTTCTTCCGGTTTTAAGCGACCTTGTAGTCACGATAGAACACGTCGGGAGTACATCAGTTCCAGGGTTAGCAGCTAAGCCGATTGTTGATATGGATGTGGTCGTTTCTACGCAAGCTGATGTTCATATTGCTATTCAAAGGCTCGCCACCCTTGGCTACGTTCATGAAGGCGATTTAGAAACTTCTGGGCGGGAGCCTTTTATTCCCCCCGATAATGTACCTTGGCATCACCTATATGTGTGCACAGTAGAAAACACCGAATTTAGACGTCATATCCTGTTTCGAGATTATTTGAGGAATCATCCAGATGACTCCAAAAAGTACGGTGACTTGAAGTTAGAACTTGCACAACGATTTCACAATGAGCGTGCGGCATACACAAATGCTAAGAGCGAATTTGTGAAAGAGATACTGAAACGTGCCGGCTGGAAATGACGCATATTCTACTGAGCTGTTGAACTAAACATTCCTGTAAGGGCTAAGAAATGGCCTTTGCTAAAAAAGAAGCGCCTCGGTATGATGGGTTTGTCCACAACAACATCAAAGGAGGCGCTCTTATTATGAAGTTTAAGCAAATCAACGGACAAAATCAACGGATTGAACGAATTTCCCCAACTCAGCTCGTTGTAGGCATTGACATGGCAAAGGAAATTCATGTAGCTCAAGCCACTAACTTTCGAGGCATCGTTCTTGCTAAGCGACATCTCACATTCAAAAACGCAATTGAAGGTTATGAAAAGTTACAACGTTGGATGGATGAATTACAACAGAAGCACCGACTGAAGACCGTCATCATCGGTATGGAACCCACCGGACACTATTGGTGGAACTTGGCGAATTGGCTTGCAAACAAAGGCATTAACGTCGTTTTGGTGAACCCTGCCACCACCAAACGAAACAAGGAGAACCGCGATAACAGTCCATCCAAGAGTGATCCCAAGGACGCGCTTGTCATTGCAGACGTCGTCTGTCGAGGATACTACTACGATTACACTCGACAGACAAGCGTGTTCCAAAGGTTGCGTACGGTTATGAGTGATCGGGAATTTTGGGTGACCCATAGCGTCCGGCTGCAGAATCGGATCATCCGTTGGTTGGACATTCGGTTCCCCGAGTACACGTCGGTTTTCAAGGATTGGACCTGCCCACGATCACTGGCTACTCTCAAACATTTCCCTTCTCCGCTAGAAATAGAATCTCTATCCGTATCAGAGGTGATCACCGGTTGGAGAGAGCATATGCAGCGAGCGGGCGGTTCAACCGGAATGGAGAAAGCGGCACAACTCATCGCTCAGGCGAAGAAGAGTGTGGGAGACACGACAGCTCTGAGCGAAGCGAAGCAAGATTTAGAGCGGTTATTGAAAGAATATGAAAGTATCGTTGAAATGCTAGAGAAGATGGAACAGGAAGTATGGAAACTTCTCGATGAAATTCCTATGGCCCAGCAACTACGGTCGGTCAAAGGCCTTGGCACGATCTTCATCGCAGCTATTCTCTCCGGAGCAGGCGACCTCAAACAATATGCCCATGGCCGTCAGTTATTGCGTAAAGCTGGCTTAAATCTTGCCGAAAGCATGTCTGGCAAGCGCAAGGGCCAGATCATGCTTTCCAAACGGGGAGATGCTAAGCTGCGAAAATATCTGTATCTGGCTACGATCACTCTCGTGGGAACGAATCCCGTCTTTCGACAGATGCATGAAAACAATGTTCAAGTCAAGAAAATGAAGAAGCAACAGTCGATATTTAAACTTCTTGGAAAGCTGGCTCGGATCCTGATCGGTATCGTTGGGCGGGGAGAACCGTTTTCTCCCGAAAAAGTGAGTCCCGTTTTTATAGAAGCTGCATAAGACATCTGAAAGCCATGTAGATTGACTCATTCGCAGGATTTCAAACAAAGAAAGCACGGAGAACCGAGTTCGTATCCGAAAAGGGCACAGACCCGTCCGCTAAACGCTATCGGTCTCCACACCTTGGACAGGTATGACGATGGAATGTAAGGGCATAGACCCGTTGAGCCATGGGATGGTGAACTTCCGGGGAAATGGTGGAGGAAGCGTGCAGTAGAAAAGAGTCTTTGGGAAATGTTCCAAACGTTTCTTCTATTCCCGCATGCCCAAAAATGTAACAGCGGGCTCTCACCAGCTTACTTTACTGATTATCAGTATATCCAAGGTGATGAAATCCTGCGAATGAGTGAGCATACGTGAGAGAACCCCTTAAAACCGAGGGACGGACACTAAATCACAATGACAGCTACCGACGGCAGCCTGCTCAGCTAACTGGGTAGATTAGCTAAGAACAAGGTTATTTCGTTCTACTGTCGAATACAGTCAATTAAAGAAGATTAGATTTGCTAAGGAACTTCTAGGATTTACAGAGAGATGTATAATAAAAAAAGGTGGTCGATTATAGTAATGGGACCTGCACAAGGTATGCAAATTCCAATATGGGCTTTAGTTATGCCAATTTTATCTGTTGTCTTTTGGTTGTTGTTAATCGTTTCAATCATAATTCTTGTGGTTAACTCCCAAAAGAGTAGTCGAAGTCTTCGAAACATTGAAGCGTTACTTAAGGAACTCAAAAAAGATAAAGACAACCATCATAATTAATGGGAACACGACCACCACTTTTGGGTGGTTTTTTCATTTTTCTATAAACCTTTAGAATGGCTATTCAGCTAAATAGCTCCATAACAAAGATCAAGCAGGCTGCCGGTGATAAACTCGGTAGCCTGCTGTGCTAACGGGCAGGAGAGTTTAATAAAAGAGTATCTCAAATTAACATAATTTACCCATTTGTGTTGTGAAACATTATTTTGAATTTACATGTCAATTATAACGGCAGGAAATTATTACTTGGGGGAAATTGATATGAATAAGGTATTAATAACAACAGTATTAACTTTATTTGTTATTTTAGGTTGTTCAATCACTCCAAAATCTGATGATAAGCAAATGTTACGCGAATACCACGGAGGTCCTGCTGTTTCTACTGAAGGTAGTGTAATCTCCATAATCGAGCTGAAACAATCAGAAGTAACGAAAGAAAGTTCCATAGAAGCAAATGTGAAACTTAAGGCAAATGGAAAGATAAAGATAAATGGTACACCACAATTAAGGGTTTATAAGTTCGGTCAAGCCAACGGAGAAGAACCTTTGATGGTACACAACATCGATCATTGGAAACAGCTTCCTCTGGGGGATAATGCAACTGTTGAGGAAAAGGTAACATTGACGGCACCTTCAGATCCTGGTTATTATCGAGTAGAGTTGAGCTTAGATTCATACGTTAGTAATTCAACAAACTTTTTTGTGAAATATCCGACGGATACCCTTTATTCAGGTACTTTCCCAGTCAATTTAAAAGTAGAAGCATTGGGACGAATATTGAAAATTGACAGCATCACAATGACCAGTAAATCAGCAACTGTAAGCTTTAGTTTGTCACCAGGTGTCCGCGGATTTGCAACGGAACTTGTTACTGATAACGGTAAGAAGCTGGTCGGCATTAGCTCTATTCCCTTTGACGAGAAAACAATTGTACAGGCAACTGCAACATTTGAGCCTATTCCGATCTCAGTCAAGAGCGTCAAATTTACTCTTTCGAATATACAATTAATGACTAATGTTGGGATTGTTGATCGCCCAGGTTCCTGGGAAGTTGTAATTCCATTGGAACAAGGGCATAAGAGTTCCTGATTAAGCTAAACGGATACGTTAGTCATATGAAAACCAAATTATCAAAGGGGACCACTTTATGAAGATAATGGATGTTCCATTTTGTACAATCGACTGGAGTGAAATAAAGCCTACTCAACATCCTGGAATTGAAGGTTATGCGTATTGGCGGACATTTGAAATGGGGAACATAAGAGTGCGAATGGTAGAATATACTCCTGGTTATATTGCAGACCATTGGTGTAACAGAGGCCACGTTTTGTTAGTACTAGAAGGAGAACTGTATACCGAACTTTCAGATGGAAAAGAATTTAAACTCACACCAGGAGTCAGTTATCAGGTGGCTGATGATGCAAATCCACATAGATCTTATACGAACACTGGAGCAAAATTATTTATTGTAGACTAACAAGTTGATATATACTATTGAGCTAACGGGTAACGATTGTACAGTAACGGTGCTGCGGCAGCCGTTTTTGTTTGCTCAACTAACGGATAACTGATAGTGGAGGAACTTATTCAGGGGCTCATCATTTTGTACATATAGGAGGTCAAAAGAACGCCAACCGCTCGGCGTTCTATTGACCGTGACATTACTCTAACTTAATAACCCATGATTGTACGTGTGATAATTACCAGAAGAATAAAAAGAATCAAGATAGCAATATGAAAAATTATTTTATTAAAAGAACCTTCTTGGAAAGAAGAACGGACGCTCGAAAAATTCCTCGAATCGCTCAAATCTAGGCGACTCGAAACGCTCGAAAAAGAAGGGCTCAAATCGTTCCTCAAATCGCTCGAATCGTGGTGACTCGAATCCGAATGGTGTAAAAGCCTTCGTTTTAACAGCTTTTGCCTTTTTAAGTTGTTTTTTTGGGGTTGCCTTCGTTTGAACAGCTTTTGCTTTTTTAAGTTGTTTTTTTGGGGTTACCATTAATTTCACCTCGCTTTTCTCAGGATTCCGGCAGTCCGGTAAAAGAGGGGAATTACCATCTTAACGAACGGCTGATAATTACTAACAGAATGAAGAGGACCAAGATCGCAACGGTTGTTGTCACCTGATTCATCTTCTATCTCCTAGATGCAATACCCTAGCAGCTAGTTTATTATATTTAGATGGCATCTATTATGGTTGGACAAATGTCAGATAGAAAGACACATATTTTTGTTCCAGTGATGCACATTACGCGTTATATTCATACGTTAGGTTCTAAAATCACGCCTGTAAGAATACTCGCACAAAATAACAAAACCGACATATCGGGAAAAACGGAGAACGGCTCTTTCGCATGGATGCGAACAGAGCCGTTTTTTGTGCTAGATGGTTCACGGAAGCTAAATCGGCCGCTGTAAGACTGGCTGACCTGATAATCGTTCTGACCGGTATCTGCGTTACCGGTCAGAACGATTATCAGCAGAATAAAGAGAACCAAAATAAATGCGAACTTACGTCCAAATCCGATAACTGCGGTTATTTGTATTCGGACCTTTCATGACAATGACCCTATTAAATCAAGAATCCGGTGGAAAGAATGATGACCAACAGAATAAAGAGAACTAGGATAAAACCGATATGACGCCCAAATCCACCAACAAAGCTCATTCGTATTCACTCCTTTCAACCAATCTACTATATTATATTTTATTATTTCGGAAATGCTTGGGTAAATGCCATATCTAAAAGTCTAATTTTATGACCAAGCATAGAAAACTAGATTTCAGCCTTGGTTATACCCTGTTAATTTATGAAAGGCCAATTGTTTACTTATGCCAGAATGGTGAACCTATCCGTAGACAGAAAGAGATCCACAGCAGCAGACTGTGGATCTTAATTATATATTTTAAAGGGGTCGAGTTTTATTGTTCGACGGTAAAGGTGAAGTGGTAAAATAGGGCATTTCTGTTTGTTTAGAACGTTTTGGCAGGCTACCGCAGTAACATCCTCACAAAATAATTGGTTATTGTACATATGTCCCGTTCAGCTAACTGGCAGAATTTCGGAACAGTTGGAGCTTTTTAGAAAAGTTAGCAATCCTCATAATTAATTGAAAATAGACTGAGTCAAATACCGTGGCGTATAAAATCTAAATACATATACTTTTAGTAGTTTCTTATGAAATGGGAAAACGGAAATGGCAGATGGTAACCGGTCAGACAGGACAAACCGGCCCCCGGGACCCGGGCGATTGCTCTAGTCTTGCGATTTTTATAGAAGTTCCCATAGATCTATTGTCAATCACCATAGGATCAAATCAAAATGTTATATTTGGAAATAAACGGAGAGTGGAGACATGACAGATTTATACTTTAGAGAGAATGGGACATTTACAATTGTTCAATTTACGGATTTACATTGGAAAAATGGTGAACCTGAAGATCTGCGTACATATTCGCTAATGAAACTCATTTTGCAGTTGGAATCGCCCGATCTTGTCATTTTTACAGGGGATGTCATATTTAGTGAGGAATGTGAAGAACCATTTGATTCTTACAGAAATGCTATCAAAGTAGTTGAGGAGTTTAATATTCCATGGGCAGCTGTCTTTGGAAATCATGATGCGGAAGAAAAATGTTCAAAAGAAGATTTGATTCGTTTGCAACAAGAACATCAATATTGTTTAACAGAAGCTGGTCCTGAACTAGATGATAGATTTGGAAATTATATGTTTCGAATTAACTCCAAAAAATACAATACTCCACTTGCTGCAATTTATATGTTTGATTCAGGAAGCTATTTATATCATCCAGTGGGTGGTTATGAATGGATTACGCATAAGCAAATAGGTTGGTATAAGGAAAAATCCAAGCAATTAACAGAAAACAATGAGGGGATTCCGTTATTGTCCTTAGCGTTCTTCCATATTCCTCTTCCTGAATATAACGAAGTATGGAACTATCATACGTGCTATGGTCATAACTACGAAGGAATGGGGTGTCCTGAAGTCAATTCAGGTCTTTTTACTGCGTTTCTTGAAATGGACGATGTCAAAGGCGTCTTTGTTGGTCATGACCACATTAATGATTTTTGGGGAAAATTACACGGGATTAATCTTTGTTATGGAAGGGCGACAGGGTACAACACTTATGGAAAAGAAGGATTTCCTCGTGGAGCACGGATCATTCGTTTAGAAGAGGGAGAAGACTCTTATAAATCATGGATTCGTCTGGATGATGGCACGAAAATTGTTAACCAACAAGAGCATGCTCCTGAGCATGTTTGGAAACGGATATAACATTAAAACATATATACAAAAAATACGAGATTATTTACATATGTACTTCCGGGCGTTAAGCTAACGGGCAGTATAACGCAATTCTCTTCTCTGGAAAAGTACTTGTACCCACAAAGAGAACTTTGCCCATTTCCTGCAAAATCTACCCAGTGCAGAGTTTATACAAAAAAGCATCATCTTTAAACTGACGATGCTTCATATGCTTTATTTATATTGTCAACCGGTTCACGTATTGATCAATATACGACTGGAGTGTTTTACTACTAGATCGCAGCTCTAAAGACTGAAATACCTTTATCCTATGGGAACGAGACTGCCGATCATTCACTTCGATGCTGTCTCGCACTGTCAGAATGATTGAGGCTTGATTACTGTCAACTTGAAAGGGCCGGGATTAGCGGCAGCATGTTCGATGGCTTCATTCGCATGGTCTAAGTCGAACGCCGTAATGCCAAAATGTTCTAATGAAAGTAGGCCAGATCGGATAAAAGTGACCAAACGGCTGGGGGCCTCTACTGGATACATCCATTGGCCGTGTATCGTGATGCAGTTTCTCATAATCCATGGATAAGGCAGATCCAACCCATCGCCCCCCAACATGCCAACGCCTCCCATCAATACGACTCTCCCGTAAGGCCGCACCGACATAACAGCAGCTCGCACCGCCGTTGTACTGGCGAAGGGGGGCAAAATATCCAGTACGCAGTCAATAGGTCCAGGCGCCGCTTGCTGCATACGCTTGCGATCGTCATCCTCGTCGCCTGACAGCTTTACAGTACGTATACGGGAACCAAAACGACGCGACAAGCCCTCAAGCGTTTCTTCATTTCGGCCGGGTGCGACAACACAGCCAGCTCCCATCGCTAAGGCAACTGCGATACATGCACTGCCAAAGTTCCCCGTAGCTCCGCTTACTACAATCGTCTCTCCTGCCTGCAAGTTGGCTGCTAGCAGACCGCCATACGGCACCAGCAGCGTTCCCAATGCACACCATTTCTCCGCATCCCCATTATCCAGCGAGCCTACACGAATGGCGTTCTCTGTCGGAATCAAGATCTGCTGTGCATAGGACCCGTGCCGGAAATGCTTCTGCAAATGTAATCCACCTTCGCCTCGCGCGCTCAAGCCCTGTAACGTAATATCGGGAGTCAACGCATCATCGCGCGATCGTACGGTAGGATCACAGTAGACCCAGTCGCCAACGGCAAGTCGCGTCGAGTCCGGTCCGACGGCGCGTATACGGCCGATGGCTCCAGCACCGGGCGCCTGAGGCAAATGCATCAAGTACTTTCGCTCTCCGCTGATGACCTCTTTCATATAGGACAGTACGGGAGCAGCTACGACATCAACAATGACCTCTCCAGTACCCAGAATGGGGTCAGGCAGGCTCTCAATCGCAAGTGGGGTACCAAATTCTTTGAGAATTGCTGCTTTCATCATGATCACACTACCTTTTGTGGGATTCCAGGAAACTTGTCTTCAGCCTGGTTATGCCTCCATCATAAGCTTAAAAGCGTGTTCTGTAAGATTACCGTTTATACGATTATAAAAAATAATACCTTAATCTTACGATAGATTCCGACCGTTGCATTTAAACTTTCAAAACAGGGTCAAACGGAATATAAATTGTTACCTTTAGATCGGGATGATCCGCCACGGTTAAGGATTGTTGATCGAATGCAAGGTCACCTTTCACTGGATGTCGAATTCGTTTTGTTCCAAGCGGGATGCTCAAGACCTCATGATTTTCCCACCAATCCTTGAACGTATCGCTCTCTTTCTTAAGCAACTCAACCAATTCTTCAAACCAAGGATCACCAATATGCCGACCATAGCTGGTTCGAAACTGGGCAAGCAACCCCTTCGCCACCTGCGGCCACTCAGGCAATGAATCGGGATAATCGGGACGGACGAACATTCTCCATAAGCTGTTTCGTTCTAGCGTGTTCATCCGATTAAAATCACCAAACAGCTCGCAGGCCGCTTGATTCCAAGCCAGTACATCCCAACGTGGACCTATGATGAAACTTGGGAAAGGTTCGAGTTTGTCCAGCATCCGTTGTAAAGAGGGCTCAACCTGGATATCAGCTTGCAAATCATGGGGCGGGCGATGTTCGGCGAGCGTATATAAATGCAGCAACTCGTGTCTGTTCAAACGCAATGCTTTTCCCAGACTTTCAAGAACTTGAGAAGAAGGCCGTATATCTCGTCCTTGCTCAAGCCATGTATACCAAATCGTGCTTAATCCTGCTAAATCTGCTACTTCCTCGCGTCGTAGCCCATTTGTCCGCCGATGAGGCGAGCTTTGAATACCGAATTCGGCGGGAGAAAGTCGTAAACGGCGTGTTTTTAAAAACGCACCCAATTCTTTGCGACGCTTCGAGTCATCGCCCATAACAAAGTCCCCTTTACAAACATACGAGATATTTAAAAACCTTTCCATTCTATATTAGTTTAGGGAACCGTTCAACCATTTTAATTTTTAAAATTATCTTACCCCAATATTGTAATTTTATGTTCGCTGCCACCCTCCAAACGGTCATTATCGAAACAGACGAATATAGTTTGAAAAGTGTTTAGAAATAGAAGGTTATACTTGAACTAACGGACAACTATAGTTGAGGAGCTGGATCTTACAGAAGCTCCTTTTTCATTGCTCAACGGGCAGAAGAGAAAATGCTTTAGTTAAATTGGAGATGCTATAATGATCGAAAAAAACAACTGCAGTAGATCATCAAAATTACAGGAGAGCAAACTTATGACTGAAGATCTTACACTCGATGCCAAAATGGCGACATACGAGAAAAACACTCGGATTTCGATTCCCTCATATGACTCGTTATTTGCCATGATTCAATCTTATTATCGAGTGCAATTAGGAGAAAATGCTTCCTTGCTCGTGATCGGCGCGGGCGGCGGAAATGAACTTTCTGCGTGGGCACCATCTAATCCGAAGTGGACATTTACTGGTGTCGATCCTTCGAAAGAAATGCTGAAAATGGCTAAACATAAAGCAGTTGAACTAGGCATAGAAAACCGCGTTAGTCTCATCCAAGGTAAGATTGATGATCTTCCACGGCAAAACTCGAAGTTCGACGCGGCAAGCTGTATTTTGGTTCTTCACTTCATTGACGATGTTCAAGAAAAATTGAAGCTGCTCGGAAGCATTAAGGATAATTTGAAATCGGGAGCTCCTTTCGTACTTGTTAGTGCGTACGGAGACCGCGATGATGCCGAATTTCAAGACAGATTAAACGTCTGGAAAAGCTTTTTCTTGGATGCGGTATGGGAATCATCTAAAGTGGATGAGATGGTAAACGGAAGCATTATGAACCCTATGAAAATTTCTATCATTCCGGAAAATCAAATCGAACGGCTATTGGCGGAATCTGGCTTTACTAATATAACCAAGTTTTATTCCACCGGACTTTTTGGTGGATGGATTTGCCATGGGGATTGATTTATTGCAGATAACCATCGGTAAGTTAACTCTAATTCGTTGCGCTAACTGGGAACGATAGCTCCATAACAAAGATCAAGCAGGCTGCCGGTGATAAACTCGGTGGCCTGCTGTTAGAACGGGCAGTTTTATTGAGCAGGGATATTCTTTGGGACGACAAGGGGCTTTAAGCTTGGGTAAAACCCATTAACAACGGTATTAAATTGTTGGTAATCTACTTGGTTCCCGGCGCTGGCATATCCACTCCCTGGACATGATGATTATGGCCATCATCTGTTGTAGTGTAGAAATCATAGTAATGGACATGCATACCGTTCCCAAGCGGAATCGCGGGTCCAGAATGTGCTTTGTAATAGTGCTTGTGTCCATTTTCAAACATGACGTAACCTTCTGTGAAATGAATATGTCCTCCGTTAGCCGTCTGAATAGGTGGGGAGGTTACATCCAAACATTGGTGAACGTGTCCTTGGGCAACGGAAGTGTAATCAACTGACCCATGATTATGCTCCGGAACAAAACCAGGCACAAAAGTATCTTTGGTAACCGCCATTATTCAACACCCGCCTAATCACTTTTGTGCCTATTATGTTCCGGTTTACATGTCCTCGTCACCGGTTCTTCCCTGATAAGCGTGAGCGTGCAGGTAATTCCCGTTAATCGTCTTTAACCCCCTAAAAAAAATGATAATGGCCGCTTCCTGAGTCGGTATTGCATCACCAGTCGTACAGCGTATGAAATGTCCGTCAGGGTATGGGAAACACCTATCTCGATGCCACGGTCAGCCGCCTATTTAATCGTTATGTTGTTAAGCTAACGAGTACGATATTTAACAAAGAGTCCGGCCTCGTGGTGGACGATCACGATACAGTTCAAATTACTCAGGGCTAAAATTTGTAGTCCTTTACAAATGTAAACAAAGTTTTAGTCTCATTAAAGAACTTTATTTTCTGAACAATTATGATATTTTTTGGGAAGTATGGTTTCATTAAAAAACTTATTTATTTTAGAGTGGATATTTTCTATTTTGAATATCAAGTTAGCTCCGCATCGTCATATGGTAAGTTCCTGGTAAGTAATGGTATCGGTAGAAATACAAGCAGATAAAAGCCGATTGAACAGTTGTCCTTCAAACTGTCTGCGGTTGGTACGGAAGCAAAATTCAAGTAGGCTTGCAGATGCTTGGGTGCCAAGCCGTGAAACGTACCGCCAATAGAAGCTTTGGCGTTTGAGATCATCGTATGAAGCCACTTCAAATGATCCGGGTTTTCTTTGACGTTGAATTTGAGCGGCTGGTGGTTGTATTCTTTCGCAAGCGCGTTGTAAGAATGGTAAGCGTCGCTACTGATCGTTGCGCCGGGATCGATATGACGCTGTGCAAAATCGATCAGCGTTTTCCCTTTTACATCCGGAATCACTTGCATCTTGACGTATTGCGGTGCTCCCTGTTTGTTGAGTGAAACACCTACGAGCACGGGCGTTTGTTCGGTGCCACGACCGCGTTTGCCGCCTTCTGTTGGTGCACCAAAAAAGGCATCATCGAGTTCAACCAAGCCGGCCAGTCGATAGTTGGCATCGCGATCACCCATAGCTTTCCTGACTTTCTGAAGGAGCAACCAGGCTGTCGGATAGGTCAATTCAAGTTCTCGAGCGATATAGGTTGCAGAGATGCCGCGTTTATCATGGGCCATTAAAAAGATCGCCCAAAACCAGGTCAACAAAGGCGTGTGCGTTTTATGCATAATGGTACCGGCCGTCACGGAAGTTTGATGCTTACAAGCCATACACTGGTAAAGCTTCCGCGTCTCTAGGAAATAGAACGATTGGCTTTGGCATTTCGGACAGCAAAACCCTTCGGGCCAACGAATCTGGAACAGATGATCGTGACATGCTTGTTCCGTATTAAACTTCTCTTGAAACCTCTTAAGCGTCATCGTTTCTTGTTGAGCCACGCCAATCACTCCCGAACATTCGTTTGTATTTATTATATCAAACAAATGTTCGTATTTAAAGACCTTGCTGAAACAACTTGATATTCAAATTTTCTATTTGAAAAACCTTATTAATCAACATCTTGATTAAAGATCTTTATTTTCCCACATCATGAAATGGAGATGGTGAGGGAAAATAAAGTTCGTTAGTGGAAATAAAGTTTGTTATTGGAATTTACAAATGTGAACGCACGCCGCGGTATTAGAGTGTGCGTTTTTATTTATTTTACATTGATTTTTTGGACCATCCAATGTTTATCTGATCGAATCTATTAGATCTTTACTTGCTAGGTAGCAATTTCATGCTATACATTTGGGCATATTATGAATTTGTATATTTAAATTTTTAGCCTGCCAATGTAATCATATTGGATGGGGCACAACGGTACAAAATGGATGGTTACATTTATCCCGGACAATATTATGATGAAATTAATTCTCATGGCAGGGTTCAAAAATTAAAGATTTGACTGGAAGTGAGGGTAACAAAATGAAGGAAAACAATGTTCGTGTAGCTGTAGTTCAATCGTCACCGATTTTATTCAATAAAGCTTCAGCCCTAACAAAGATCGAAAGCTGGACTAAAGATGCAGCTGCTCAAGAAGCTAAACTTATCGTTTTTCCGGAAGTGTTCCTATCTGGATATCCAAGAGGAATGTTTTTGGGCACAAGGGTAGGCAGCCGAAATTCGAATGGCCGTAAAGATTGGGAACGGTATTTGGAAAGTTCTATTTTTATTCCAGGTAGCGACACCGATATTTTGGGTGCAATTGCAAAAGAATCCGGTGTTTACTTGGTTATTGGCGTTGTTGAGAGAGATTCAGAGTTCAGTAAATCGACCCTTTATAACTCAATTGTATATTTCGGGCCTGACGGTTCCTTGCTCGGAAAACATCGTAAATTGATGCCTACCGGGGCGGAGCGGTTATTGTGGGGACAAGGAGACGGAAGTACATTAACGGTTATCGTTACACCCTTCGGAAAAATAGGCGGTTTGATCTGCTGGGAGAATTACATGCCTCTTGCTCGAGCAGCGATGTACGCCAAAGGTATTGATATTTTGATCACGCCTACAGCAGATGCCAGGGATACATGGCAGGCGACTTTGCAGCATATAGCCTGCGAAGGACGTTGCTTTGTAGTGTCAGGAAACCAATTTGTAACTAAAGACACGTATCCTAAAGATTTAGCCTGCTATGAAGAAATCTCACAAGAACCGGATATTTTGTCTCGGGGAGGAAGCGCTGTAGTAGGGCCGCTCGGTGAATATATTGCAGGTCCGTTATATGACCGTGAAGGGCTTATTGTCGCGGATTTGAACATGTCCCTGGTAACACAAAGTCGATATGATTTTGATGTAGTTGGTCATTACAGTCGTCCTGATGTGTTCCAATTACATGTTAATGAAAAGAAACAAGGCATCGTTCGCTTTTTGTAATTGTATAGAAAGAACAAATGAGGATTAAACGAATTCCAGATGTTTTACTAATTGGTGAATAAAAGAAAATCGATTAGAGCATATATAGAATACTATAAATCAAAGAAAGGGGTTCGCTTATGGAGGCATGGTCAAATTTATATTATATCAGTATATTCGTATTGATGGGTATAGGTGTACTAGGAACTATTTTAGTAGGTGTGTCTCGTACGAATCGAGAAGGGGATCCGACTTATTTCTCGAAAACAAACGCAAAATGGACGCGACTAATTTTATTCTATATCATATGTTTCGGTGCTGCTGTGTTAGCACTTATTGCTTATATTGTAAGGCATAAGTAAATTATAGCGCCGTACATGTTCAAACTTACCCCTAATCCGATAAAAAGGGTTTAGGGGTTCTTTCATATTATTGTTCCATTCAATGGGGGCCGTCTAGGAAAATTATTCTTTTGTTAGCCCAAGCAGCGATTCAGCAAATCTTGAGACTCCTGTAGCTATTTCATCGGTCGGTGCCCTTGCAAAAGTAAATCGAACGAAGCCAGAATCCGAACCATAAACACGTCCTGGTACGAAAACAACACCTCTTCTAATTGCTTCTTCCAGCAATTTTCCATCATGAACTTCAGGGATTAGCCTGCACCACAGATGCAATCCCCCATTGGGAATTGTGAATTGGACCAAATTAGGCAATTCCTTCCGTAAGGACTCGATTAGTTGGTCTCTCTTAAAACGTAACTGCATACGCAAACTGTCTAGATGAGGAGCAAAATAGGAAGATTTTAAAAACTGCGCGGCTACCTGCTGTGGAATCACGCTTAATCCGAAATCCATTTGTTGTCTCGCATCTGCCAGCCTTGTCACAATGGAATGAGGGGCAACCATCCATCCTACTCGCAAGCCGGAAGCGGCAATTTTGGAAAAGGAGCCAATATAAATGATAGAGCCGATTGTATCCATCGATTTGAGAGGCAAAGGAGGTGTTCCCTCATAAGCAGTCAAACTGAAAGGATCATCTTCTACAATAGGCAACCCCAATTCGCTAACAACGTTTAGCAGTTGTTCGCGCCTCTCTTTATCAAGTACTGTACCTGTAGGATTTTGAAAATTCGGGTTTAGAAATACCATCTTAATGTGGTGTTTTTTATATAAGGAACGAACCTCCTCTGGATTGATGCCGTGTTCGTCAACGGGGAGTCGGAACAAACGAAGCCCCGCAGATTGAAACATGGGTAGAGAATAACAGTAGGAAGGATCCTCAATGGCTACAGCGTCCCCCGGCGATAATAAACACTGAGTAATTAGAAACAGTGATTGCTGAGATCCTGATGTGATCAAAATTGATGATTCAGTCGTATGGATGCCCCGATATTTTTCAAGATAGGAGACAAGATCCTCTCTGAGAGGAAGATAACCTTGCGGGTTGTCGTAACCCAAATAAGAGGTATATTGATGCTCGCTCATCAGCATAGTTATTTCATGAGTTGGAGCCAAATCCCCAGAAAGTTCGCCGCTTGCGAGATCAATCAGGGAAGTGGTCTGAGTAAGCGCCTCCCGAATCCTTCGCATAAAAGGCAAATTGGGAAGAAAGCTGCCGCCCTCAGCATACCGACTCCAGTTCGGCGTATGCTTGGGTGTAACACCCCACTTGGTTGTGCTGACTCGCGTTCCACTGCCAGTCCGGCTCTCTATAATACCCAACGACCTAAGTTCGTCGAAAGCCAATATGACGGTACTACGATTTACCCCTAATTGTTCAGCTAATTTTCTCTCAGAGGGAAGTAAACTGCCTGGTGGAAATTCGCCGTATGAAATCCTCTGTTCCAAATGATCAGCAATTTGTTCATACATTGGTTTTTTGCTTTGACGATCGGGCTTCCACATAACAACAACTCCTCCTTTCAAATGAAACAAAAAATTTCATTTTTTATCATACCACTGATTTTCAAAAATAAAGATGCGGTTTTTATCCTAACGATGACAATTATTTATTATTCCTTGAACAAGTGGATGGTTGCAAAACATCCGTTTTTGGACAGTTTCTTCTGCTGAGTTTTCTCTTATCATTATGGTTAAGTTTTAATTAGTTAAATTAGATAGCTGGTTTAATGGAAGTAATCTGCAATAGAACAGAACATTCCTTTTATTTAAACTTGGAACAAGATCGTCTTTAAGCTAATGGAAACGTTTGTTAAATGAAACACCACTTTAAAACTTAATTTTTGTTAAAAGGAACTACTTTTATATAATTGAATTTGCATCTCGTTTGAGTCACTGGCAGGACATGCCATCTATAATGCCAACAATCGAACCACGAGTCGGCCCGACTCACCTAATCACGAGACAGCTCAAAGCCAACAGCTCTATTAAAGCTTTCCTTGCAACCATTAAAGAAATATTTTCTCAAAAAGGCTTTTGGATATATCCCGTATTTGCAATTGGCGGCATTGCCATGTTTATTCTTTTTGGTTTTCTATATTATCTGTCTTCCATACTCGAGGACACTTACAGCATTCAAGGCATATGGAAAGGCATATTGCTCGCTATACCGCTTAGTGCGGTCTGTCTAGCTTCGTTCATTACGGGTAAGTTTGTAGGTAAGAGCAAACCAAGGATGAAGTGGTGTACTTTCACTGGCGAACTCTTGCTGCTGGCATCAATGTTATTAATTGGGGTGCGTTCCTCCAATAGCCTGTTTATTCTTATTGCTGTATTATTCGTGAGCGGGGTCGGAATTGGAATTATACTTCCGAGTCTAGATGCTTTTATTACCGAAGGTATCGAAAAGAAACAGCGTGGAACGATTAGCTCGCTATATAGCAGTATGAGATTTATCGGTGTTGCGCTTGGTCCCCTGGTTACAACAAGTTCTGGAAAATTTTCCTTAATACAAGCGGTGGTGAATAATGAGAACGTTAGTAGGCGTTTATTTCATGAGGCAGAGTGTTTTGATGGAGCTTGCGATATTCCGAAGGTGACAAGCTGCTGAGCTGCTTGAACTTGCGGAAAAAGTAATTCGGATCAGTAAAGCCCACCCTATAAGCGACTTCCGATGCTTTTAAATGAGTTTCACGCAACAGCTTCTTAGCTTCCTCCATGCGTCACGTAGTCGCTGAACAGCATGCCGAGCTCCTCTTTGAACAGGCGGCCCAAATAAATGTTGTTGACGTTCATTTTATGGGCAAGCATCTGCAGCGACATTTCCTGGTCGAAATGTTTGTGGATGTAGGAAACGAGCTCGTCCACCAAGGGGTTTCTTTTTCTATGGATGTGTTGATGGATCGTCTTTTCTAATCGCTGCAATATGGACTGAAGATATAGTTTAACCTCCGGCAAATTGTGCTTTCCGGACAACCGGCTATACAAATCGGCTTCGAGGAACGGGTCCTGCGAATGGAGCTTCAATTGCTGTACGGTTTGTCGAATAAGAACGATCCACTTAGCCGCCACGTACTTGGCTGCCGAGATCGGATCGTCTTGCAGCCCCGCCCAGCGGAAATCGACGTCGAATGATACCGTCCATTGCTCGGAGCCGCCGGACATTAAGCTGGAAATAATCATTTCACGTTCGGTGAGACTGGGCAATCCGCCGATTGCCTCATCCGAATAGTGTGAGTCTACGCAAAGGGACGGCCCCGTTAACGGCAGAACATGCAGAACGCGTACTGCATCTTTGTAGGAACAGTGAACGGTTTGTACATTGACGGAGACGGAGCCCATTGCGGCGTAAAACGGTGTCTTTAACCGCGATGAGATATGCTGGGCTTTCTCCTGCAGCCATCGAATATTGTTGTCGGTAAACGAGGCTCCTTCGCCCGAAGGCCCCATGAATATACAAACAATTTGCTTGTCTGCATTAAGAAAACATAGACCTTTACCTTCGACGCGCAACGCTTCTTCTAAACTGTTGTGGATGGCGAACGATCGAAACTGCTTCTCACTTTCGCTGATTTCCGGCTCGTGCAAATCGGTCCAATGAATAACTGCCGTCTGAAAGGAACCGTATTGCCGCAAGTCTATTTGGAAGAAGCCCAACTTGTCTTTCAGCTGCTCTTCATCGATTCGGTTTTCCACCCAGCGGTTCAGCAAATTGTTGCGGAGCAGTTGAAACGATTCTTTCTCCGCTTTCTCGTTAACCCGCACCGACTCCACGTCGTTCACGCAGCTTTTCACAATTTCGATCAGCTAGTCGGCATCGACCGGCTTCAGCAAATAATCTTCGACCTGAAATTTCATTGCTTGCCGCACATAGTTGAAGTCATCATAGCCGCTCAATACGACAATCTGCGTACCCCAGTCCTTTTGCCGAATTTTCTCGATCAACTCCAAGCCGTTTCCGTCGGGCATTTTGATGTCAGTCAAAATAATTTCGGGCTGCTTTTCCAGGAACAAGGCGTAAGCTTCATTGCCGCTCTTGGCGAAGCCGGCGAGCTCCACCCCGAGCTCACTCCAATCCACAAGATGACCGATGCCGGTGCGGATAAATTCGTCGTCATCCACGATCAATAGTTTGGTCATGTTGATCCCTGCTCTCATGATAGATTGGGAGTTTCATTTCAATGCCGAATCCTTCCTGCGGATTGGTCCTCAGTACCACGACTCCGTAGGGGCTGCCATAGAAAGCGCGTATGCGGTCATGCACGTTCTTTAAGCCAATGTGATGCTGCTGAAGCGAGTCATGATTGCTCAGGATTTCATTCAATTTGTCCTGGTCTTCTTGGGGCAAGCCTTTCCCGTTGTTATGGATGTCGATGGACAATTCATTGCTTCCTTCCCAGACCTCAATGCGAATATGAATCCGGGGTTGAGTGACGGTGTCCAGGTTGCCGTGAACTAAAGCGTTTTCAACAATCGGCTGCAGACTGAACTTTAGCATCGTAAATTGGGAGATATCGATTTCAGTGTCGATTGTTAGTTCAATCGAATTCGATTTACCGGTCATAAATAAATCAAGGTAATGCTCGGTATATTGAATTTCCTCCTGAATGGTCACGGTATCGACCCCCGATTTTAGTATCCAACGATACAACCTCCCAAGATTATACAGCTTTTCGCTCAAAGGCCGGTGACCTAAGATCAACGCCTGCATGCGCAACGATTCGAGCGTGTTATAAAGAAAGTGCGGGTTAATTTGCTGGAATCGAACAAGCCAAGCAGCATGTCGCGATCCAGGCATATGACGAAGTATCCGTAGACCTTATTCGGGTGAATGCTTTGAAAATCGAAGATTGGATTTACGATATAAACAACCGGCTGATCTTCGTTGTTCATTAACTCGTTCAGTTTGCCGACCAGGGGATACTGATAGTTTTTCGGCAGCGCGGAAAAGAAGCTTTCGTAATCAAACCGCTCGTTTAAGCCGTTAGCCGTGTTTCTTGGTTTGTAATAGAGCTTGGAATCATTGACGCGGTAAAAAAGGACACTTGAAGCGGAAGGAATTCGGTTTAACAGTAAAGACATGAGGCTGGAAAAATACTGGTTTTCTTCCAGAGAGGTCTTGGGTGAAGTCGGCACGTTGCCGGGTAAAAAATGCTCGTAAGCGCCAACGGTTTGGGCAGTTCCCGAGTATAATGCCGTGGTCTCGCGTTTGAATTGATCCAGCACTCCGCGAAATTGGTCTGAGATTCTTTGCACCCGTACGAGCAGCTGCTCCTTTTCCCCTTGCTCCAGTAAATCATAAAACCTTGAGTTGGTCAAAAAGCCGATCAGCAAAAATACGCAAAGGAGCGAAATTCCGATTCGGACATTGAGCTTTCGGAAAACGTGTCTGCCGACATATTTTTTATACATGTGCCTAATCATGGGCGTCACCTTCAAATCGGTTTAATTAGTGAAGTGAATGTTTAGTTATTCCACTAGTTCTGATAGCTGCCTATTTATATAATCAAAATGTAAACTATCATAATGATTTGTCAAGGGGGAAAAACGACATGAACAAGCTTTTGAAACCGCTTTTTACCGTCACACTGGGCCTGACCGTTTTCACGGCTGGCTGCGGAAGCAGCAAGAATCCGGGAAGCACGACGCAAGGGAATCAGAACGCCGGCAAACAGGCTGTGGAAATCACTTATCAATCCTGGATCACGCCGAATTTGACAGCCGCGTTTTATGATAACGCGATAAAGAAGTTTCAAGAAAAAAATCCGGGCATCAAAGTGAAACGCATCGAGCCGCCGGCCAACGAAGGGTCTCCGGACAACTATTTAAAGACGCTGTTAGCGGCAGGGGATTTCCCGGATGTGGTCCAGAATGCGACCATCAAGCTGTTTTTCGATGCGGATGCGCTGCATGAAATACCTATCGATGCTGACATCAAACAAATCAATAATTACGATTCCTCGATGATTAACGGCAAGCTCTACAACATTTCCGCCGTGCGCCAGCCGCAGTCGTTGATGTTTTATAACAAAAAGATGTTTGCCGATGCCGGTATCACCAACATTCCCAAGACATGGACCGAATTGGAGGATGCCAGCGCCAAATTGAAGGCTAAAGGCTTCACGCCGATTCTCACGGCCGGAGATTGGACGGCAGGTTTTGCGTTTTCAGCGATGGCCTCTCCGACCATATACAAAGACAACCAGAAGTGGTATACGGACCGTTACGACGGCAAAGTGAAATTCACGGACCCGAACTGGATCGAGGCTGCCAATTACTTCGACGGCTTGGTGAAGAAAGGTTACTTCAACAAAGGGGCATTAAGCATCGGATACACCGATGTGGAGCAGGAGTTCCTCAAAGGCAATGGAGCGATGTATCCGATGGGGGTATGGTTTACGGCTGCCGAGGCGAAGGCGAAAAAGGATTTTGAAGTGGGCGTGTTCCCGATTCCGACGAAAGACGGCAAAGTATTTATGGTAGGGAGCGACAACGAGGGCCTGTTCGCCGTATCCAAAACGTCCAAGCAAGCTGATGCTGCGATCAAATTTGCCAAATTCATGATGCTCGATCCGGAGGTAGGCAAGGAGTTCTTGAAGGCGGACGCTCTTATCTCCAATCTGAAGACACCGATTACTTACGATATGTCTCCGCTGCAAAAAGAATTGGCAGGCATGATGGCGGGCGTGGGGAAAATGGTCGGCCACTATAATAATCAGGTCGGAAGCGTGCCAGTATCCGGCATCCAGGATCAGTACAACAAAGTGGCTCAAACGTTACTGCTTGGCAACGCGGCGGTTAAAGATCAAATGGCTTCCCTCGATGCGTACTGGGAGTCACATAAAAAATAAAGCCATACACGATAAGTATTTCGGCAAAGGTACATGGCTCCCATGTACCTTTGCTGTTATGTCGAATAGAGGAGTGCAGATATGAAAGGAAATGACTTACGGAGCTATTCACTCATGTATGTTCCCGGACTATTGATCTATGTTTGTTTTATGCTCATTCCGATAATCCTTTGTTTTTATTATGCTTTTTTCGATTGGAACGGTATTAATAGCAAGATGAATTTCGTCGGCTTTGACAATTTTGTCAAGGGCCTTTCAGACAAACAATTTCACCGGGCGTTATACGTCACACTTTTCATCACCGTCATTTCAACCATCATCGTGAATGCGTTCGGCATTTTATTCGCAGTGCTTCTTAACAAAAAGGGGAAGCTAACCAACTTTTACCGCTCCGTTTTCTTCTTTCCTTTGCTGCTTAGTCCGGTGGCAGTCGGATTTATATGGAAAAGCATTATCAACTATAACGGATTGTTGAACATGGTGCTGCAGCGCATGAATATCGAAAAAATCCAATTCCTGGGGGATCCGCAATGGTCGGTCTTGACGATTGCCGGAATCGCCATTTGGCAGTCGACAGGTTTTATTATTGTCATATACCTTGCTGGTCTTCAGACGATTCCAAAAGAGCTTTACGATGCTGCGAGCATTGACGGCGCCTCCCGCTTGTCACAGTTCAACAACATCACGTTTCCTTTATTGGCGCCATCCTTCACCATGGGAATTGTGTTCATGTTTACCGGAATGATGCGGGAATACGACCGTATCGCGGTTCTGACACAGCAGCAGGATCTACGGAAACGATCGCCTATCAGATCGTAAGGGAAGGATTTAGCGCAAACCGGTTGAGCTACGCTTCAAGCCTATCCGTCTATTTATTGATCATAGTCGGCGTATTGGCGACAACTATGACGGTTTACCTTAGAAGAAGGGAGGAACGCATCGTATGAAATCGGATGCCAAGCTGATCGACATATGGCGTCATGGGCTCCTGATGGTGCTTTCTCTTTTCTTGCTGGTCCCGTTTTATATCACCGTCGTTAATTCATTCAAGATTAGGCAGGACATTGTTCAAAATCCTGCCGGACTTCCGATCCACCGTTTGACGCTTCAAAATTTTGCTCATTCCGCCGTCAGCCCGTCTTTCAACATTTTTAAGGCTTATGGCACATCCATGACGATTACGGTGGTATCGGTCGGTTTGCTTATTGTAATCAGTTCTATGATGTCGTACGTGACCGCACGAAGCAATCATCCTTTTTTGAAATATGTTTATTTGCTTTTGTTAACAGGGCTTATGATCCCTCCCCAGGTGATCCTCATCCCTTTAGTAAAGGTACTCACCTCACTGGGACTGATGTTTACTTCACAAGGATTGATTCTTTACTACATGGGTTTTTACATTCCGTTTACGGTGTTTTTGTATACCGGTTTTATCCGCACGTTGTCGAAGGAGCTCGATGAGTCGGCACGGATGGACGGCGCTGGACCGTTCGTCATTTTCTGGACGATCATTTTTCCGTTGCTGCGACCGGCGACGGCGTCTGTAATCATCTTCCTGTTTCTTTGGATCTGGAACGATTTTTTGAATCCCCTCATTTTGCTCGGTTCTACGAAGGGGTATACAGTAACGACCGGGATATACCGCGCCGTAGGGCAGTACAGCACGAACTGGGAGGATGTGTTTTCGCTCGTTGTATTGGCGTCGCTCCCTGTCTTATTGCTTTATCTGTTTATGCAGCGCCAGTTTATTGCAGGCTTAACCGAAGGGTCCGTCAAGGGATGACATGGCATGAAATACCGGGAGGCATTTTAATGAAAAATTTTCATTTGCTTAGCAATGCACATTTAGATCCCGTCTGGCTTTGGGAGTGGGAGGAAGGTGCGGCGGAGGCGATTTCAACTTTTCGCGTTGCAGCCGATTTATGTGAGGAGTTTGACGGTTTTATTTTTAATGAAGGAGCTCGGAATTAACAAACAATTTTGAGCCTAAATGAGGGGTGAGTGAGCCAGAAGGGCATGACAGACTCGTTCATGAAAATGGTTTTCAGAAATCGGCATGGCAAACAAACCGAGAAAGTCGGGTTTTTCAAAAGGGTATAGTTAGGCAGACTTTAAGCGGCACTTGCTGCTTCGAGCCATTCTTTAACGGCGAAGATCTGTTTGTTCTTCTTAGTCACTTCAAGCCAAGCGTCCGCATGTTGGCACATGGCGATTAACGTTGTGCGTATGGTCCAGTGGCGGGAGCTTCTGCCCTTAGAATTTTCCAGCTTGTAATCAATCTTTTGACGCTTATTGCATCGTTCCACAGCAGTACGCTTGGCATACCGGATACGCCACTCCTTACTATCTCGGCGAATGCGGGGAAAGAGCCGAGGGTTATCGGATGTGGACGTATAAAATGTTCTTCCGTATTTGGAGGGTGAGCACGGGGTCTCACATATCCAGTTGCCGCACTTCGCAGGGCAACGCCACTTCCGGCGATGGGTCTTGGCAAGCTTACCCCAATGAACCATCTTTCGACCGATTGGACAGATAGGCACACCGTCCTTTCCAATGGTAAAATCATCTTGTACCAGCTTGCTCCAACGCCTGAGATTCAGGTCGATGATGGTGCAAACATCGTCGTGTTCGAGCATGGTATATATGGGGAGCGAGTCGTGGGCGGAATCCAGAATTGCCTCTCCGAACTTCCAATGTGGGTACCAGTGGCGTAGCTCTTGGTACCCGCATATCCAAGACACCGAGTCGTGCTGACTTGCGCGGAAATAGCGCAAATAGATGGGTAAATCATGAGGGCTGTCCGCGGCGCAAAACACGTAAAGCGTTCGGCCGAAGTAGTACTTTTCACGGTAGCTGTCCCAGCCCCAATTGGCGTCGGGATCTGAGAACTGCCGCTTACAGCCGCACTTCCAGTTTCCGCCTTTGCGGCAGTCACAAAGGAATTTGCCGAAGGAACGGGCGCCTGTTTCAACCGCAGAACCATCACCAATGACACTAAGCGCGTTCGTATCACCAAGCAATCCTATGGTGGCAGAGGGTAGGACGAATTGGGATTGAAACAATCGCTGAAGAAGATCATGCTCTTTTGAAGCGTAATGAATGGAACCTGCAGAACGCAGCACACGAGCGACAAGCTTGTCGGTAATCTTCGGATTTCTAGGGTCGAGTTTTTCGTTCTTCTTGCCTTTCTCGCGCGGCTTGCGAAGCGGCCTTTTGTTTCGGCCGGTTTTGTGAGCGCCCTCCGAGAGCCAAAGACGACGGAAGAAATCATAGAAGGTTCCCACGCCAGGCGTGTCATCTTTGATAAAGCCGCTAAGGATGGCGTAGACAGGAAGAGTTCGCAGCTTGTAGACCCAATCGTCGATGCTTACCACCTGAAGCTTGTGCATGAGAAGCAAGCTGCGAAGAAGATCCGCGGGGTCGCGAGGTTTACGGCCTTTGGGACTTGCTGAGTATCTGTGTTTCAAGAGAGAAGTCGTTTGGGACAAATCGATTGCCGACACCCAGTTGATGAGATCTGAGTAGAATTGCTGCATAAATTCGGGACTGTACTCCTTTTTCAAATGCTCGACGGCAAAACGAATAAATGCTGAATGGGATCGCGGGACTGGAAGCAATAAAAACACCCAATTCTCAGTAAGATAGGCGAAAAAAGATGCCTTCCTGGCGATTATTAAGGTGATTTAGAAATGTCAAGGGAAATTTTCGTCCGCCCCTATTTTTTGAGGTGAAACGAAAAAAGCCCTAGCCGTGAGGCTAGAACCAGTAAGGGATTTAGTTATTCCGAGAAGCTATTTAATCACAATGAGGTTACACTTTATAAATGGGTAGAAGAGTATGAGCCCGTTTTATTTGCGCGCATTCAAAAGCTGGTCAAACAAGGGAAATGGCATATTATGGGGGGTTGGTATCTTCAGCCAGATTGCAATATGCCTAGCGGGGAGTCATTTGTTCGGCAGATGCTGCTGGGGCGGAATTATTTTCAGGAGAAATTTGGAGTGAAGTCCACGACAGCTATTAATTTTGATCCGTTTGGCCACACACGCGGATTAGTGCAAATTATGAGTAAGGCGGGTTTTGATTCTTATATTTTTTGTCGTCCTACTCAGAAGGATTGTGAGCTCCCAGCGAATGACTTTGTTTGGGTGGGATATGATGGCTCAGAGATTATTGGACATCGTGCAGATGAATTCTATAACTCTCCCCGTGGAAAGGCTGATGAGAAGGTTCGTGAATGGATAGATAAAACTGTGGATCAACCAATCGGCTCTGTGCTTTGGGGAGTAGGCAATCATGGTGGAGGTCCTTCGAGAGAGGATTTAGAGAAGCTTAAGCTGCTTATGGCGGAAACGAAGGATGTACAAATCATCCACTCGACCCCGGAGGCTTTTTTCAAAGAATTACGCATTGTGAGAAGCAGCTTGCCAAGGCATGAGAAGGATGTCAATGCATGGGCGCCTGGCTGCTACACCTCGCAAATTCGGATTAAACAAAAGCATCGCCTTCTCGAGAATGAAATATATATGCTGGAAAAAATGATGTCGCATTCCTCGCTGCAAGGCTTAACGGTTTATCCATACGAGTTGATTCATGAAGCTATATGCGACCTTATGGTGACTGAATTTCATGATGTATTGCCAGGATCGTCCATTCAGCCAGTGGAGGAAGCATCCTTACGTTTAGTGGATCATGGACTTGAAATTATATCTAGGTTGAAGGCGCGTGCATTTTTTGCCTTGGCGAGTGGACAGAAGAAGGCAGAGGAAGGAGAAATCCCGATTCTGATTTATAATCCCCATCCATATAAAGTGAGGGGGGCATTTGAATGTGAATTTCAACTGGCGGATCAGAATTGGAAGGATGAATTCTCAATGCCTGTGGTCTATAAAGATGGCGTGCGAATTGCTTCACAAGCTGAAAAAGAGCTCAGTAATTTGAACTTGGATTGGCGTAAGCGTGTAGTTTTCCAAGCTGAATTAGAACCCGGTCAGATGAATCGCTTTGATGTTCGTTTAGAAATGCTGCCGAATAAGCCAGCTCCAGCATTGCAGCCGCAAGACGGGAAAATCAGCTTTCTGACAGAGGAGCTGGAAGTTATCATCAACTGTAAAACTGGATTGATTGATCGCTACAGAGCAAATGGAGTGGATTATTTGCAGTCCAATGCTTTTGTTCCAATTGTCATTGATGATAATGATGATCCTTGGGGAATGGAAGGGTTAAGCTTTCGGAATGTAGAAGGCGCATTTAAGCTGATGTCTGCGGAAGAGGGGACTCGTTTCTCAGGTATTCGAGGAAGTCGCTTGGAATCTGTACGTATGATTGAGGATGGAGCCGTTCGTACCGTAGTGGAGGCTTTGTTTGAGTATGGGGACTCCTTTATTATCCAAACCTATAAGCTGCCCAAAAAAGGCACTGAAATTGAAGTGCAAATTCGTGCGCATTGGAATGAAAAAAGCAAGATGCTCAAGCTCTCTATCCCAACCTTACTTGTGGAAGGCAGGTATTGGGGGCAGGTTGCTTATGGTCGAAATGAGCTGCCTGGTAACGGAAATGAAGCTGTCTCGCAAAAATGGTTAGCTGTAATAGATGAAAAACAGGATTTGGCGTTAACCTGCATCAATGACGGTGTCTATGGATCCGATTATAATGACGGAGAGGTGCGCATTTCATTACTGCGTTCTGCCGGTTACTCAGGACATCCAATTGGGGATCGTCCCATTATGGCACAGGACCGTTATTCCAGCCGGATTGATCAAGGCGAAAGATTATACCGCTTTTGGTTTAACGCGGGTAAGACCTCCGAACGGATGGAATTCATAGACCGTGAAGCACTCTCATTGAATGAGAAGCCGTTTGTGCTTTCCTTCTTTCCGTCAGGTTCAGGGGCATTGCCAGAAAATGCGCTAACCTTAAGTGATTCAACCGTGCTTTTAACTGCATTCAAAAGAGCAGAATTATCGAATGATTACATCATTCGTTTATTTGAGCCAACCGGGACAGCAAGAGAAACAACATTAACGATCCCGGCCCTCGGTATTAAACAAGAAATCAAGCTTGGCAAATTTGAGATCAAGACGTTGAGATTGGATGTTGCAGCTAAAAAGATAAAAGAGGCAAGCTTGATGGAGGAATAGCCCAAAGGGCGGATTTTTCCTGATCCAACACGTCAACTGGTGCGGAGAGCGCATTTCCGACAGTGCGAGCAAGCGTCGGGTTACAATTTAATTTTTACAAAGAAAAATAAATACAGCTCATCAAAAAATGATGAACTGTATTTATCCATTAATATCTGATGTGATGCACCGGCTGATAATGGTAGTGGTGATAGTAGTGAGGATAGTGATGGTAATAAGGGTGGTAGGCATGAAGGGGTTGATGATAATAGTGTTGAGCGTACGGATGATAATAACCAGGTCCGTAGTGTGGTTGATTTAGAAGATGTTCAGGTACCAGACTCATACGTTTTATCTCCTTCCTTTAAGTACTGATTTCATACTATTCAAGTTCAGAAAGAACGGCACTAGTCCATAAAAAACGGGCTTTTGATTGTGAATGATTATGAAGCCTGATTGCCACCTTCCGCCACGGGTTGATGGATGAAATAGCGTTTCTTGCCCCAACGATAAAACAGGATAAATCCAATTAATACCAATCCGCCCAGCAAATAGGCCCCTAGCACATCGCTGGCCCAGTGTGCCCCTAAATAAATGCGCGACGCACCGACTAATAGAATATGAGCTCCGAAAATTATAAGCAATAAATTGCGTTTCCAAGAGGGTTTAAACAATGTGAATGCTAGAAAGCACATAAATCCGAAGAAGCCGACGTAGAACATAACATGTCCGCTGGTAAAGCTGTAGCTTCCAAAGTTAGAATTGACATGTATTAATCCAGACGCAGGCCGCGGACGATGTATAGCGATCTTTAATAATAAGTTGGTCACCTCTCCTATAACTACATTTGACAGCGATGCTATGGCTTCCCACCTTAATCCAAAGCCATACAGAAATCCAATGATAACTACCGGAATAATAAAAGCCTGGGGAGAATTACCTGCCCAGCTCACAATGCTCATCAAGCCGGAAACAAAGGGGTTGGTTATATTTTGAAATGTCCGGGTAATCTCTAGATCTAATGGGAAAAATGCAATTCTTTTGGCGAGAAAAATCAATATAGAAATAGCTATAATTAATAAGAATAATCCAAATTGGAAGGCAATAGCTCGGCGGCGCCTTACAGGCTTTGGGGAAGTCTCCGCATGAGCAGCTTCTTGAACGTTGTCTTGAATTTTTTTGAGAGGTTGTTCCCTTTCTTGTTGATTCGCTGGTTCACTCGCTTTTCTTATCATCTTCAAGGATTTGTTCATCTTGTGCTGCTCTCCTTTCATCTACAATTGGCGAAAGCGGTGCCGGCAATTCTCTCGTCATCTCGTCTGGACGACTCCGCGTGCCACGGTGCCGAATTGACCTGCCCGCATAATCCATCTCGCTTTCTTCGGCGCCATGGAACGGGGTTGGATGTGCCCGTCGAAATGAAGTCGAAACCCCTCATATATCTGGTATAAACCCACTGCAATAACCAAAACTCCGATAAAGCCTACCATCAAGCGTCCCAAATTCATCGAAAGAAGCTTAGTGACATATTCCTGCGTTTGCTCGGTTTGGGCGCCATTATGCGCTTGTTTTCTTCCTCCGGCAATTGCAGCATAGGTGGGGAAAACCAGCAATGCATAGGCTGCCGCGCTGAATAGAAATCCAACACGCTCTGCGATTCCCTTCAAATCTTTACCTTTATGGAGCGGATCGAGCAGTGCCCGAACAAGACCCCATAACGCATAGGAGACAAGCCCTATCAAAACCACCCATAATAATACTTGACCTGCGGGCTGTTTTCCGATGACGGCAATGGCACCTTGTTGATCCGCGGCTTTTCCGCCATGTCCAAGCGCTAATTGAACGGCCAGCAATCCGATCGTAAAGTAAAGTAAACCCCTTACTCCGTAACCCACGCGAGCAATAAGTTCGACAAGGGGGTTAGATGAAGCATTCCGAGTCACTTTTTTGCCGGTTTCTTTGATTTTATTTCCAGGATTCGCACTAAATGCCATAGTAACATCCCCTCCAGTGCTCATCTTTATATTTGCTTCACAATATATACCCCAAATTATCCGTTCTCTAATCTTCTAAAGATTTACAGGATTGTTTAGTGATCTAATTTGATTTGCCATTCTAGTAAAAGGGTAAAACTTTATAAATCTTTAACATTTCAGTTTTCGTAGAGGAGTTTCCACTCATGCAAACAAAAAGCATCGATCACAGTTATCATGACCAAAAATTAATAAATTTTCTTAACTATTATTTGGCAAACGGGCCACTTAACCTTTTAACCGGCAATAACAAGAAAACGGCCGAGTATATAAGGGAAACGTTTAATCCTGATGAGGAGGTGTATCGGTATCATCAAGAGCTGGGTGGTGTGTTCACCTCAAATGAACAGCTTGCTGGGATTCCAGGAATGAATCAGGATCGGCTGAATGCACTGGACTGCTTTGTCAGCCGGCTGGATTTGGTTAAATTAGAGGAGCTGGCACCAAAAACGAGTTGGAACAATCAGGTCGAAGCCTATGTGAACGGTCCCGAAAGTCTGGCCATGATCTTGTCGGAGATTAAAGGGGCACAAAGCTATATTCATTTATCCGTGATGCAATTCTTCAACGATCAATCGGGCAATTTAATCGCCGAAGCGCTTTTAGACGCTATTAACAGAGGAGTCAGGGTGCGAATAATGGTCAATTACGAGAATACCCATCTATACGGATTAAAAACAGGAACAGGTAGAAAATTTATAGTCATTGACGGTAACACCTCGATTTTGGGAAGCTTGAATATCGGGGATATGCATTTGTACCAAACACCTCCAGTACCATCCGAATTGGTAAAAGTGTTTGGGAATCCCTCGCAATAAAGAGGAGTGGCATGACGGTTGCTTTCGCATCCTCGGCGCAGCAGCCCAGCACCTGAATCAGTTGTTTGCTTCGCAATGGATAGTGATGGGCGGGGATATCTTCGATGCAAACGATTCATCTTATTTTCCCGAAATGGACCGAAACTGCGGGGTAGAGGAATGTACGCTTTTTACTTGTTTTCCCGGAAATCCGATTAATCTGATCCAACAGTACTTTCTGGCGCTTGTATCCTATGCGACGGCAGAAACCGTAATCATCAATCCATATTTGGTTGATCAAGTATTTTGGGATCGGCTAAAAGGTCTGGAAGAAGAGCCGGCCAACCATGTTTCTATCTGCAATCCGCTTAAAGTGAATGACATTCCTATGAACGAGCCTGCTGTACGCTGCAATATGTTCAAGCCATTTCTAAATGGCATTTCTTTCTTTGATTATAGTAAAACCGGCCGTTTCTCCCATTGGAAAATAGCCTATGATCAACGATCGGATTGTGTGTTTCATGGATCCTATAATCTGAATACTAGAAGTGCGATTCATGATTTTGAGGCGGGGGTCTTGGTTAAAAGTAAAACCTTTGCCAATAAAATTAAAACGATGATTGAATATGACCTGAATCATTCTGAAAAGATTGAGAATCCAAAAGAATTTTATAAATATCCGATGTTTCATCCAGACTATTATTTTAATGCAGCAACTAAATATTTTTCTTGAATTTCAAATAAATAGATATTTAGGACACATGTCCCTAGTAAGAATATGCGTTCACTCCATTGGGTGAATGCATATTTTATTTTTACTTGTCCAGACCGGTTGAAACCCAATTCAATGCAGTCTCGGAACCGTTCCTTTTCGTCCCTCCTAAACACGGCGATCAACTAGACCCGCATTACAAGTCATCCTTATTTAATTACCGGGTCATTAGAAAGGAAGATTGAACTTGGGTGTTGAGTAACTGTCGCAAAGGAGCAGTATTGGGTTACTATAGATTTTGACTTAGCGAGGCAGATGATTCGTTCCTTGGTAGAGAATACGCTCAAAAATCTAATTTGCAAATGGAAGTATGAGAATTTAAGTTGATTCAGATAAGGAGGGAAAACAAGTGTCTAACAAATGGTTAAAGTCATTAAAGGTACTCATATGTATGCTGCTTATCCTTGCTTTTGCAAAGCAATCCATATTTGCAAAGGAAGCAGACGTGAACGTGTATTTTAACGGCAAAAAGATTCAGTTTAACGAGACCCAGCCCGTCATCATAGACGGATCTACCCTTGTACCGTTCCGTACTTTATTTGAAACGCTTGGATTTGAGGTCAAATGGAACAATTCTGAGCGTAAAGCAATTGGGGAGAAGGACGGTCTGAGGATTGAACTTACGATTGACGGAGCATATGCCCAAGTAAATGGCAATGATGTCAATCTGACAGCGTACGCACAAATCATCAACGAGAAAACAATGGTCCCGCTGCGATTCATATCGGAAAACAGCGGTTTTAAGGTTTCGTATTCGAACAAAGGGGACGTATTTAAGATTGAGATCTCAAGCGATGGTAATATCGGTCGGACAAATAGCGCAAGTGAGGAAAGTGAGCCCTATTTGGTAAAAGGCCGCGCAGTAGACGCCAAGGGCAACCCACTTAAAGGGGTAAAAGTTACCGTTCGCAACCAGTTGAAACTCTACGATAGCATCGCGCAGGCAGTGACAGATGTTGATGGCCGATATCAGATCCCGTTAGGTATTCCCAAGGCTACCTGGACAGTTAGCGCACAGTACATACACGATTATAACGGAAAGACGTATAAATTGTGGCTGTCCAACGACGATAGTCCATTTGCAAGCGAAGATGGAGCAATTCGAGATTTAACCATGACTTCTTCCGGTGAAGGATGTGTCGCGTGTGGTTTTGTTTTTTTTAATGTTGTTCCGGAAAATCGCTACGAACTACCGCCAGCTGATCAAAAGGAGAATGTCGAACTGACACTTACTCCGGATGGTCTGCAATTTGACGGGAGTATCGGGGGGGCATCAATTACAGCTCGTGCTGCTTACACAGCGACTGGTTTTGGTATAAAAGATATTCCTCTCGGCAGGTATAAAGCAACGGCAAGATATTTGCCTCCGGGTGAGACAGCTCAAACGATGCTGATTCGGAATTGGAAATATGAAAAGGTGAATGAATTCGCTCCATCGGTGATCGCAGAATTTGATAGTGACTTGGATTCAGGCGTGCCTCCCAAGATGAAGCTCGATGTGAAGCTCCCTGTAACAAATACCAAATGATACCTAAGCCCGCCGACTCCTAAATTGTTGGCGGGCTTTTATGATTAGTGAAGCTGCTTAAACTATTCGGTTACTTAAATCCGACATGTTCTAGTTATCTTGAAAAAAATGACCAAGTCACACGATTTCTTAGTAGATATTGGGTGCATAGTAACTGTTGCAATATATTGTACATTATCATTTGGCATTTATATAATTAACCTGTAAGGGAATCCTATCTAACCTTCAACATCAGCATGAATAAGAAAGCATGAATACCGGATACTAGTATAGGAATTTCAACCAAAGGAGGAAATGATTATGAAAGGACCCAAGTTTGCCAATATGCTGCGGATGACCGAACTGGAAACGCCGGAGAACGGCCTGAACCCGTTCGGCATATTGAGCCAGCTGAGACGTGAAAGACCGGTACGGTTTGATGAGAATCGCAGCTGCTGGGATGTATTTCTGTATGAAGATGTGCATCGCATCCTCAAGGATCCCAAAACGTTCTCCTCCGCCCGGGGAGCATTCGCCAACCAAAACCTCCTGTTCATAGATCCACCCAAGCATCACCAATTGCGCGACTTGGTCAATAAAGCATTTACGCCAAGAGCGATCCAAGAACTTGCCCCGCGGATTCGTGATATTGCCAAAGACTTGCTGTCGCAAGCGACAGGCGCCGACATGGATGTTGTCCACGACTTTGCTACACCGCTTCCCGTCATCGTTATTGCGGAATTGCTCGGCGTGCCTTCGTCTGACAGGCAGCATTTCAAACAGTGGTCTGATGTGCTCGTGGAAAGTGCGGAAGACCTGAGTGACGAAGCATTCGCACAGATCTCGCAGAAGAGGATGAAGACGGTCAAGGAGCTGACGGACTATTTTCAGGGGATTCTGAAGGAGCGAGCAAGCGAGCCGAAAGACGATCTCATCTCTGCGCTGATGCAAGCTGAAATCGAAGGAGAGAAGCTGAGCGAACAGGAAATCGTCAATTTCTGCATTCTGCTTCTCGCAGCCGGTAACGAAACGACGACAAATTTGATTACAAACAGCTTTCGTGTCCTGACGGAGCAGCCACAGCTACAGGCAGAGTTGGCCCAAGATCCCGGTGTCATTCCGACCTTCATCGAAGAGGTGCTGCGTTATTATCCACCTATTGTCTCCATTGGCCGCGTGGCTACGGAGGATGTGCAAATCGGTGGCAGCCTGATCCACAAGGGCGATCAGGTGATCACTTGGGTTGGCGCTGCAAACAGGGATGAAACCAAATTCACTGACCCAGACGCGTTTCATAAGCTGCGCAAACCGAATCCGCACATGTCGTTCGGTTTCGGCATCCATTTCTGTCTAGGAGCGCCTTTAGCCCGCCTGGAGGGACACATTGCGATCGAGACGCTTCTGCAAATTTGCCATGATATCAAGCTGGTGCCCGGTCGGGAGATCGTACCGATTCAGAGCTCGTTCGTATTCGGGTTGAAAAATTATCCGGTCACCTTCGAGAGCCTCGCGAAATAATCTTCGACATTCCGTTCAAACTGTTGCACCGCCAGCGACAAATACTGCCTCTTAGAACGGCGCAGCCAATCTTTCTTCCGCACGCGGACTCCGTAATCCGGAGGCGCTTTTTCCGGTAACGAGAAACGATAGCTTAATATAATTCCACAGTAGGCTACCGCAGATTTAATCACGGTAGCCTGTTCCGCTAAACAGTCAGGATAATATTAATAAAAAATTGTTTAAAAATGGTTTGAATGGAGTGATATGAATGGATTGCCTTGGTTGTCGAATCTCTAATGGTATTGAGCCTAACTTAAATATTATATTCGAAACTGAACTGATAACCTGTGTTCTTGATATCGCTCCATTTAATGAAGGACATACTCTTATTCTTCCTAAAAAACATTATTGGGATATTGAAGAAATGGATAGGGACACGGCCCATGCTGTCATGGATGCTTCAATCAAAATATCAAAGTTATTAAAGGAATTGTACAACGCAGACGGAATTTCTGTATGCCAGAATGGCGGGGTATTTAATGACTTAACGCATTACCATATGCATATCATTCCAAGATTTAAAGGGGATGGATTCTCTTGGAGTGTTCCGCTATTCCCACTTGGGGCGGAAAAACATCTGGGTAAAACCAAAAATAAAATCGTAGATGCACTAAAAGCTTATTAATGTAAATGTAGGAATCATTGGGAATTATTCCAACGAGTTTAGCAGACTTTTAAAGGACAATAGTTTTGTAGTTCCGCAAGCATGATATAATGTGTGTGCTACAGTATCGGAAACGAAATCTCTGGATGGAGGTTACTCAACTTTGGATATTAGGTTCATACAGAAAGAACAAGCATGGCAGCTGCGTCATATGGTAATGTGGCCCGAAGAGGATTTCGATTATGTTAAGCTAAAAGATGATAACGAAGGAACTCACTTTGGCCTTTTTGAAGAGGAGCAACTGATTTCAGTGCTGTCTCTTTTCGTACATGGGGCAGAAGCGCAGTTCCGAAAATTTGCTACATTAACTTCTCATCAAAACAAGGGCTACGGAAGCAAGCTGCTAATATATGTATTAGAGGAAGCAGAACGTGCAGGTGTGAAGCGGATATATTGTAATTCCAGAAAAGAGAAAGCATCTTTTTATGAGAAATTTGGTTTTTGTAAAACAGAAAACACTTTTAGTAAAAGCGGGAAAGATTATATAGTGATGGAGCGTTTGTATGAACACGGCAAACTTATGCATCCAGTGAAGAAGTTATCAGACAGCGGAGGGTTTATATGTCATGGAACAAATTAAGTTATAGAATTATTTTTTGTTTGCTATTGGCATTTATGTTATCCATACCATGTGCGTTTGCCGACAGTAACGACATAACTGCAGGCAAAGGGATGACGAATTCGATCGTTTTGACGCTAGGGAAAGCGGACGTTTTCATTAACGGCAATAAAAAGACACTTGAGGCTCCGCCTGTCTTGGACGGAGATTATACCCTGGTTCCATTCCGATTTCTAGGCGAAGCTTTGGGGGCTAAGGTGGATTGGTACGGTGAAGATCAAAGTGTTACTCTTACTTTGAATGGCAAAACAATTGCTCTTTCTATAAATTCCAAGGCGGCTTCTGTGAGCGGAAACAAGGTGGATCTAGACGCGCCAGCAAAAATTATCAATGGCTTTACAATGGTACCGCTTCGTTTTGTAGGCGAAGCCCTAAATCAAAAAATCGATTGGGATGCCGTAACGAAACGGATCACCATCCAATCGCGTACCGATGAATCCAAAAAAGCTGGTGCGGCATTGCTTTGGTACGACCAATTTCAGCTTGCCGCCTATAGGAACTCCATACCGTCAAACCTCTCGTCCAGTTTGAAGGCTGTTCTAAATTCAGCGGCTAAATACGAAAAAGAAAAGCCGCCTGCGGTAACGGACAAAAGCGTGCTTATTTCGGGAGCAAGCCCGCATGATTTCGTCAGCATGGCCATTTACTACTGGCCGGATTCGTCGAAGACGGACGGGAAGCCATATATCAGAAAAGACGGCCAGATTAATCCGGAAAAGGACGACCCGAGTAAATACGATGCGGATCGTATGAGCCGCATGATCACCGCAGTGGATCAATTAAGCCTAGCCTACATACTTACCGGCAAAGAAACTTATGCCTCAGCCGCTTCGAAATACCTCCGGGCATGGTTCTTGGACGACAGTACAAAGATGAACCCCCATATGAATTATGCCCAAGGCATTCCTGGCAAATCGGATGGAACCCCGACGGGCATCATAGATGGTTATCGTCTCATTTCAGTCGTTGACAGTGTTCATATATTAGAGAGTTCCGAATCATGGACGACTGCCGACGACCAGGGGATGAAAGCATGGTTTTCCGATTACCTGAAATGGATGCAGACAAGTAAACCGGGCCAGGTGGAAGGAATGGCTGCCAACAACCACGGAGTTTGGTACGACGCACAAACGGCTGCATACGCATGGTTTGTCGGTCAGAACGACCTTGCCAAACTTATTGTGGAAGAAGCCAAGAAGAAACGGATCGATTCGCAAATTGAGCCTGATGGAACGATGCCATTGGAATTGCAGAGAACAAAATCGTTGCATTACACCGTATTCAACCTGGAGGCTTTTATTTCACTCGCTCGGGTCGGCGAACAAGTTGGGAACAATTTGTGGGACTACACCAGTACTGACGGCAGAAGCCTCAAAAGGGCGATTCTCTTCGCTCTGCCCTATGTAACAGGGATCAAACAGTGGGAGCTTAAGGATATAGAAGGAACCAAACCGGATCCGCTATTCGCTAGATTTATTGCGATGGCTTCCAAGCAAGATGAATCCATAAACGTCCTGAAAGCAACAAATTATATCCTTGGAGACGCTAAAGGAGTGGAACGAATCGCGACAAGCTCCTTTTCGCCGAATAATAATTAGCCTATAAAGTTGCGGTGGCTGTTCACATTTGTGAACAGCCGCCGTAACTTTATAGATTATCGCAATTTATATTTCATTATCTGCCATTCATTTTAAAAAACTCAAACTTCCCCATCTATCAATATTTCTAATCATCTCCTCTAATAAAAGGAAACCATTTTCAAAGTCTGATAAATCAGCCACTTCTACTGGAGAATGAGAGTATCTACGCGGAAAGGTAAGCGCGCCAGCAAGAATTCCTTCTTTTACTAAATGTATTGCAGATATATCAGATGTACCATTTGGCATAACCGATAGCTGATAGGGAATGTTTAATTGATTGGCGAAGGAAATAATTAGCTCCTTCATTTGTTGGGCCATTATATTTCCTCTTGCCCCTCCACCAGACAAAAGCGGCATTACCGGCCCTTTTCCAATTCCTATAG
Organism: Paenibacillus sp. GP183; assembly: GCF_900104695.1. Classification (NCBI taxonomy): domain Bacteria; kingdom Bacillati; phylum Bacillota; class Bacilli; order Caryophanales; family Paenibacillaceae; genus Paenibacillus; species Paenibacillus sp. GP183. The sequence goes on along the minus strand of NZ_FNSW01000001.1, from coordinate 2,120,055 downwards.
GATAATGATTACCATCTGGTGTATCCGTACAAGCTATCGTATCTAAAACAATGGCATATTTTGGATTTATTTTGTAGCTTGCAATTGTCGCACCTCTGAGCCCTACTTCCTCTTGAACGGCTATTAAGCCGACTAAAGTTCCGCTAAACTCTTTATCTTGTAACTTTTTAAAAAGTTCTATCAATAAAACACAACAACTTCGATTATCAATTGCCTTACCGCATATTAAATCTTGATTTGAAAACCGCTCAAGATCACTAATATAGGTTATGGAGTCACCAATATCGATGCCCATTGCAAGCACTTCTTCTCTAGATTTTGCCCCTACATCAACATAAAGGTTTTCCATTTTCGGTATCCTTGTTTTTTCTTCGGCAGTCTGTAAATGACCGGCCTTTACGCCAACTACACCAAAATGACCATTTACATTAACCTTTCTGGCAACTAATAATGATTCCAGCATTCCACCTGTTCGTTCCATTCGTAAAAAGCCTTTTTCGTCTATTGCACTAACCATGCACCCAATTTCATCAGAATGAGCAGAAACCATAATGGTAGGACCTGATTTTTGTCCCTCTAACACAGCATAGATGTTCCCCATATGATCGATTTCAACATGATCAGCATATGGCTTAATCAACTCGACAATACGTTTAACGATAGTCTGTTCTCTTCCGGGGCTTCCAGGAATTTCCGCAAGTTCTTTTAAACTATTGTAAAAATGATCTTTAAACATAGTTTCCTCCATTGAATTGAATTATTTTCTTAAATATAGCACTTTTCCGGATTTTGAGTAATCAAAAATCAACAGTTAACTTCAAGTAACTTAGTTTAAATTTATTCACTCCTTCTCATGACCGTAATGATTATCTATAATTGAAAAGTAAGGACTAGACAGTGTGAAACTTTCTCGCAGACAAGGAATGGAACGAAGTAAGACAAAAAATTTAAATATATGGAGGAGATAGACAATGAAATATGCCTACCTGGGAAAGTCCGGTTTAAAGGTCAGCAAATTATGTTTGGGAACTATGAATTTTGGGCCTGAAACGGATGAGAAGGAATCGTTTCGAATTATGGACGCTGCTTTGGACGCCGGAGTCAACTTTTTTGATACTGCAAACGTTTACGGAGGGCAGGGAAACAGAGGAAGAACCGAGGGAATCATCGGGCGCTGGTTTGCACAGGGCGGCGGTCGCAGGGAAAAGGTGGTTTTAGCCACCAAAGTGTATGGCGACATGGAAAATCCACTAGATGGCCCTAATCAATCGCGCGGATTGTCCGCTTATAAAATTCGCCGCCACTTGGAAGAATCGCTTCGCCGTTTGCAAACGGATCATATTGAACTGTATCAAATGCATCATGTCGATCGCAATGTAACCTGGGATGAGCTTTGGGAGGCTTTTCAGGTCTATGTGAATCAGGGGAAAATCGGATACGTGGGTTCCAGTAATTTTGCCGGAAGAGATTTGGTAAAAGCCCAATATGAAGCAAAAGCGCGACATACTTTGGGACTCGTTTCCGAACAGCATAAATACAGCCTGCTCTGCAGATTGCCCGAATTGGAAGTGCTTCCTGCCGCTGAAGAACATGGGATCGGCGTCATCGCTTGGAGTCCACTGGACGGCGGCTTGCTCGGAGGGAATGCGTTGAAGGCGTCGGGTGGCTCGAGAAGCACGCGTTCCCAGGAACGGGTGGAAGCGAACCGTGATAAGCTGGAACAGTTCGGCAAGCTCTGCCGGGAAGTCGGCGAAAGCGAAGCGAATGTCGCACTGGCTTGGACTCTGATGCATCCAGCCATGACGGCACCGATTATCGGACCGAGGACGCTGGAGCAATTCCTGAATACACTGCGGGTAGTCGATATCAACCTGACGGAAGAAGTTATGAAACGTCTGGACGAAATTTTCCCAGGCCCAGGTGGCGAGGCTCCGCAAGCTTACGCATGGTAATGGCATTATTGTAACATGGACAATAAACAAAGATAAACAAGCTGCACTTGGAAAATTAGGAGGCATTATACTCATGAAATATCGTAAACTTGGCAAGAACGGTCCTGAGATTTCAGTTATTGGCTTCGGCTCCTGGGCGATCGGGGGAGGAGGCTGGGCCAGCGCTTGGGGCAACCAGGACGATGAGCTGTCAGTCGAAAGCGTGCGCGTTGCATTGTACAACGGAATTAACTTTTTTGACACTGCGGCCGTCTACGGTCTGGGTCATTCTGAGGAAGTAATCGGGAAAGCATTGAAGAGCGACCGTGACAAAGTGGTGTTGGCGACCAAATGCGGTCTGGTTTGGGACGAGAACAAAAACATTTCAAAGAACGGAACCTACGACTCTATCCTTCGTGAAGCTGAATCATCGCTGCGTCGTTTAGGTACTGATTATATCGATTTGTATCAAATGCACTGGCCGGATACGGATGCGAACGCTCCGGCGGAAGAGACTATGCGCGCCATGGATAAGCTCGTACAAGATGGCAAAGTACGTTATGTAGGCGTAAGCAATTACAATGTTTCGTTATTGGAAGCGTCGCTTTCCGTAAGACACGTTGATTCTCTTCAGCCGCCATATTCGATTCTGCGGCCTGCCGTTGAGAAGGAGATTCTGCCGTTCTGTTTGGAGAAAGGAATCGGCGTCGTTGCTTATAGCCCGTTAACCTCAGGTCTCCTGTCGGGAAATTATACTTACGACACCAAATTCTCAGATGACGATTGGCGCTCCCGCAACGCTGCGCATACCGGGGAGGGTCTGAGGAAAAACGTTGACCGCGTTGAGAAGCTGAAAAATATCGCGAGCCGGTACAGCATTACCATGCCTCAGCTTGCCATCGCATATGATCTCGCCCACCCGGCTTTGACCAGCGCTCTTGTTGGTGTTCGCAAGCCGAGCCACATCTTAAGCGTACTGCCGGCTATCGATCTGACTTTGGATGAGGCTACACTTGAGGAAATTCGTAAAATAGCTGTCGAATAAAACTTGAGGAGAGAAGGGATATTATGGAATATGTAAAGCTTGGAAAATCAGGCCTAAAGGTGTCGCGAATCAGCTTGGGCTGCTGGAATTTCGGAAGCGCGACCCCGCGTTGGGGAAAACCGGGTAAGGTGAGCCCGGAGGATTCGATCCGGATTATTCATGCCGCCGTAGACAAAGGAATCAATTTGATCGACAATGCAAATCGGTATACGGGCGGCGAAGCTGAAGAAATTCTCGGCAGAGCGGTCAAGGGAATGAGAAATAAGGTTGTCATAGCTACGAAAGTACATGGAGAAGTAGGGAGCGGTCCGAACGACAAAGGGCAATCCCGTCAACATATAATGAGAGAAGTGGAAGACAGCCTTAGGCGCCTTGGAACGGACTACATCGATCTATATCAGGCTCATGGCGTAGATTGGGATACACCTATGGAGGAATCGCTTCGCGCTTACGATGATTTGATTCACCAGGGAAAAGTGAGATATATTGGGTGTTCCAATTTTCCGGCATGGGTCCTTGCCAAATCGTTATGGGTCAGCGATGTCAACAAGATCGCCAGCTTTGTATCTGTTCAGCCGAATTACAGCCTGATCAACAGGGCCGTGGAGAAGGAGTTGCAGCCGCTCTGCGTGGATCAGGGAGTTGGCATGATTTTGTACAGCCCGATTGGCGGGGGTATCCTCTCTGGAAAGTACGAGAATGTGATTCCTGAAGGAAGTCGTGGGTACATGGAGCCGGCAGTCGCTGAAAAAGCGAGAAAGGTTCAGGATGCAGTCAAGCAGTTGAAAGGCATAGCAGACGAATTGGGGAAAACTCCCGCACAAGTCAGCTTGAACTGGATCATTCATCGTCCGGCTGTATCCTCGGCAATCATAGGAGTGAGTCGGCTGGAGCAGCTGGATGAGAATGTTGGATCAGTCGGCTGGAAGCTCTCTGAAGAGCATGTACGTCAGTTGGATGAAGCTTTCGCCGAGTAAAACATCATGGAATGATAGGTGTGGAGAGAACTGGATGAAGCGCCATTGCACATCATGACTACTAGAGGGAGTGTCCTTATGAACATTGATTTGAAGGGTCAAACAGCGCTTATTACCGGAGCTTCGGGACAGCTTGGCCGTGTCATGGCCCGAACACTGGCCCAATGCGGAGCGGATGTTGTCATTCACTACATGAAGAATGAATTGAAGGCGGCCGAGTTACAGGCTGAAATCGAAGGTATCGGGCGCCGTGCTGTAACTGTTCAAGCCGATGTGACCAAAACGGACGAGGTCACGGCGTTGAAGGAACGCGCGCTTGAACTTACGGGGGCCGTAGATATTGTCGTTGCAAATGCCGTTGTTCAATACAAGTGGACATCGGTACTCGATCAGCCGATGGAAGACTACATCAGCCAGTTTGAATCATGCGTGATACAAAGTGTACTGCTCGCAAAGGCATTCTTACCGGATATGATCAAACGCAAAAAGGGCAGGGTTATCGGAATCAATACGGAATGCTCCATGCAAAACTTCCCTTCCCAGTCCGCTTACGTGAGCGGCAAACGAGGGATGGATGGGTTGTACCGTGTGCTGGCCAAGGAAGTCGGCGAACATCAGGTGACTGTTAACCAAGTGGCGCCAGGCTGGACGATCAGCGATAAGGATCGGGAAAGCAATACGGAACGCCAAGAGTCGTATGAAAGAAATGTGCCAATGAAACGTCGCGGCACCGATCAGGAAATAGCCAATGTGGTAGCGTTTCTGGCATCAGATTTGGCGAGTTTTATTACGGGAGCATATATTCCCGTGAATGGCGGCAACGTGATGCCGACGATTTGAAATCAAGGGAGCGAGATATAGATGAAAAAGAGAATAATCGTTACAGGCGGAAGTGGAAAAGCCGGTAAATGGATTGTGAAAGAGCTGGTTGAGCAGGGGTATGAGGTATTGAATTTGGATTGGAAGCTGCCAGAAGAACCCTTGTGCCGGTCACTGATTGTAGATTTGAACGATTTGGGTCAGGTTCACAATGCCTTATCGCAACACAGTGTCAGGGATAGACAACCAGTGGAAGCGGTGATTCACTTTGCAGCGATACCGCAAGCGTTTAATTATCCGAATGACGTGACATTTCGGAATAATGTCATGAATACGTATAACATCTTGGAGGCTTCAGCTAATCTCGGTATCCGCAAGGTGGTACTCGCATCCAGCGAATCATCATATGGTATAGTGTTTGCAAATCAATTTTTCGCGCCGAATTTCCTTCCAGTTGATGAAAGCCATCCTCAATTGTCGGAAGACAGCTACGGATTATCTAAGATGGTTAATGAAATGACAGGGGAAGCTTTCCATCGAAGAACAGGCATGCAGGTCATTTCCTTCCGTCTGGGAAATATTTTGGAACCGAAGGATTACCCGCGAGTAAAGCTGACCTTCGCTAATCCGGAAGAACGTCTTCGCATTCTTTGGAGCTATATTGATGTAAGGGATATGGCAATAGCCTGTAGATTGGCTGTGGAGAAAGATGGGCTTGGCGCACAATCACTTATTTTGGCGGCTGACGATACTTCATCCGATCTTTCTAGTGAAGAGCTGATTCGTAGGTTTATGCCTGAGCTTGCTGAATACTCCGTGCATTTGCCTGGGCGAGCCAGCTTTCTATCAAATGTCAAGCTCAAAGAGGTTCTCGGCTGGAAACAGCAGCATTACTTCATGGAACAATAAACTCTAATCATTTGACAGTAAAGGCTTCCGGTTTTCCGGAAGCCTTTTTCAATAGTAAGGCCGGGCCTATTTTCAAGCACTCTAACGAACAAAGTTCTCGATTTTATTAAAGTATTTTACACTTTCAATCATGGGTGTGCAGTCGCTATGATCCCCTTTAAGATTTATTTCAAAAATGAAATCTTTATCAATAACGTATGGTTTCACCATACTCCAATCAATTTTTCCACGACCTAATGGAAGTGAATCATGTGTTATTCCCATACTATCTACCAAATGATAATACTTGGCATAATTTTGTGTTGATTCAAGAATTTGCTGCAGCTTTCCGTTATCACCCTTGCAAGCTATAAATGAATGACTGATGTCGATATTTAAGGGTAAGTCGAGTGGCTTGACTATCTCATCTAACAAATAGGGATTATCGAACGAGAAAATACCTTGTGTCGTATCCTCCCAAACGAATCGATCAGCTGCGAAACTGAGTATTTCTTGTATTCGCTTTTTCATCCTGATTGTACTTTGTTTGTCTAATAAATCAGAGCTGATGGTTTTAGTATAATGAGCATGGATGACTGAATGTATGTTTTCTTCGCGGCAAATATTTGCAAGAATTTCACTGGATTCGTTATAGTATTTCTGCATCTCTTTATCTTCGGAAAGAATGTCTAAATAGTTTCCATTGTGCATTGAAGGTTGATGTAAGTACACTCGAATATTTTGATCTTTAAGGAATCTTATTTTTTCAATAAGCTTTGACGAATCCAGCAAATCGGTTTCATCAAGATGAAATTCGATGATATCAGGGTTATATTGTAATCGGTTTTGAATACTTGAATCACTCAAATTACTTTTAAGTCTCACAAATTTCATAATGTCACCTTTTGCTTTTTGTAGTTTTGAACAGTCATTACAAGCATAACTCTTCAACATACCTCAAAGCAATTCGTTCAAAGCCGGGCGGCCCGAATCAGGACGAGGTAAGAAGGATGATCGATGTGCGGATGCAACAGCATGACGATCATCAGTCTTGGCTGAAAGCGGTGAAAGAGAAATCCGAACAATCATTATGTTATTTGGATTCCATATTGGCGGAGTGGTGCAGCTGAAGTATTCAGATAATTGAATAGTTAACCCAATTCCCTTGAATGCCGCCCATTTTATCAAAAAAACGTTGAGCACGTTTATTATCAGTTGCCGTTATCCAAGACATGTAGACAAATTCATTCTCCTGCGTGTACCTTTGACATTCTAAAAAAAGCTGAGTTTCCACATCTGTATCTCTGTATGGCTCAACAACAAAAAGGTCATTCATTACAGTGTATTTATCTGCTTTCATAGTGCTAAATGTAAAGAATAATGTAGCAAAGCCAACTAACTTTCCATCTTGTAATGCAACAAACTGGATACCATCTTGCTTCTTCAAAAGGGTTTGAATTAAATTATGAATTTTTTCAGTGGCTGGTCTAGGTTTCTGATAAAAACCAACTATGTATTCATACATTAATTCGGTCAAATCGTTCAAATCTTCAGCTTCAGCATTTCTTATGACAAGTGTCATTATAAACCCTCCTAGTTTAGTATTGCATAAATATACAATATTTTGTATAAGTATGCAATACTAAAATGAAGGGTGCACTAAACTATCTGAGACGATAACATAAAGACCATGCGTGAATTCACGTATGGTCTTTGCTGTGTTTAATGCCTTGACGATTCTTGATGCCATACCCGATTTTCTTAAGATGCGTAGGTTTAATATTTCCGGATGACAAGATACACGATTAGGCCAATAATAGGAAAAAACAACAACCCGAATAACACGATGAACGCATATTCCTTGCTTTTGCCTCTTCTTAAACAATCCCGATATGACCAAATGCAAATAACAATATGCAGTAAGGAAAGTAAAACTGTAAAAACAATGAAAGTGATTATCGCGCCGCGTAGATCCAAACCTATATCAGACAAACATTCACCTCTTTACCCAAGTCGCTAAAGAATAGAAAAATGGACACCATGTAAAAACTATCCATTTACATACACTTTATCAGATGGTCGGTGAAGTGACACTCGAATAACGTTGTCGGTTTATGAATTTTTTGAAGTGTCTACAATATCCGCTTGCTCCTTCGTATAGGCGATAACGACAATGTTTTCACCCGCGGTCTTTGCCAAATCTTGTTCCAATTGTTTAAGGCGTTCGATTTCTTCATTAGTGAGCTCCGCAGCTTTGTAATCCATAGACCTCGCCTCCAGAAAATGTTCTTAATTGATTTTCTTAGTATTAACATTTTTAATAAGTGATCATACATTAACGGTTTTCGTTTTTTCTTTCCCTTCAAGAAGAGATAGTAAAATTATTAACAAAAACTCAAAATCACGATAATATACAACTTACATACAATCTGCATAATGATTAAGGATTGAGTCAAACATTTTGATATATGATAGATTTCTTTGAAAAGGTGGATTAATTAATGTATAAACATTCGGCAAACGAACAGCGAGTCCTTCAGATTGAAGGCGCATATAATGTACGAGACTTGGGCGGCTATCTCACCAAAGACGGGCGAACGACTCGTTGGGGAGTTTTATTCCGGGCGGACGGATTACATAAGCTAACCGAGGAGAGCCACGGTGCTCTTGTGAACAAGGGCGTCCGCACAGTAATCGACTTGCGACATACCAGGGAGCTTGAGGAGAAAAAGAATGTGTTCGCCGATTCTGACAAAGTGAACTATCATAATGTCAGCTTGATCAACCCATCGGCTGTGGGCAATGCACAAATTCATAGTTTGGGAGACTTATACATCAACATTCTTGAGGGTTCCAAGGCTGAGTTACTTCAAGTGTTCAGTTTGCTGGCCGATCGGACTGATCAAGCGACTCTTTTTCATTGTGCGGCAGGTAAAGATAAGACTGGCATTGTTGCGGCTCTTTTGCTGGATCTTGCTGGCGTCCCGCATGAGACGATTAGGGAAGACTACGCGCTTACGGCTTCCTGTATAGCTCCGATTATGGAAGAGCTGCGGAGCGATCGCCCTTCTTCAGTGCCCGAAGAAATATACGAGAACTTTCTGGGGAGCGATCCAATTAATATGATGGATATGCTGAACCATATAGAAAGCCAGTACGGCGATTCCGAAGGCTATTTACTTTCTATCGGAATGTCAGATGAGCAGGTTCAGGCTTTAAAAGCCCAGTTATTGAAAGTTGAATACTGAAAACCTTGTCTTAGAGACAGACAGTCCTTTATAACAGGACTGTCTCTTTTTATTGGCAAAGGAACTGAACTCTATCTGTTTTATTTAATAAGGTTATTCTCATGAATAATTGGTTCACTAATAATGAGCTTTTAATCACTATAACTAGTCATATTAAGATATTGTTGAAAAATACTGAGGCTTGGCTTATTATTTGTGAGTTTTCCTCACTAATCCTTAAAACCCGATCCAAGATTATGGTCATCTCTATTTTTTTCGCTGAAGCTTGGCGGTCGCTGGCTAGCGCCTAGAGTACCGAACATTGTATAATAATGGATAAAAAGTATCGTTGATGCTTGATGATGAGCATGCGACCAAGGACTTTATAGAACTTCCTGTATCAGAAAGAGCCTATATCTCAATTGAACAATTAGTTTTTATCCGGATTAGTCTGGCAAGGAGTGTGATGATGTGGAAAATGATCGAAACTGGGCAGGTAATTACAGGTATAGCGCCTCGGAACTCCATGTTCCGGAGAACGTAGGACAGGTACAAGAATTGGTGGCTCGCAGCGGACGAATAAAAGTGCTTGGCACGCGCCACTCGTTTAATGGGATCGCCGATTCTACCGAAAGCCTTCTCTCGCTGCAGAAGCTTAACCGAGTGACGGCCATAGACCATGCGCGCAACAAGGTAACGGTTGAAGCCGGAATCAGGTATGGAGAGCTGGGCCAATATCTTCACAGCAACGGCTATGCGCTGCACAATATGGCTTCGCTGCCGCACATTACCGTAGCAGGTGCATGTGCAACGGCAACGCATGGTTCCGGTGATCTGAACGGAAATCTTGCTACAGCGGTTCATTCCCTAGAGGTCGTCAAAGCCGATGGGGAGGCGGTCGAGTTCTCCCGTGAACAGCAAGACGGTGTTATCGAAGGAGCGATAGTTGGACTTGGAGGATTAGGCGTAGTCACGAAAATCACACTGGATGTGATCCCGGTTTTTCAGATGAGTCAGTACGTTTACGACAACTTGCCTCTGGTGCATCTTAAAGAGCACTTCGACGATATTTTCTCCAGTGCTTACAGTGTCAGTCTATTCACGGATTGGAAGAATGCGATGTTCAATCAAGTCTGGCAAAAAAAGAGAATAACAGCTCAAGCCTCTGATCAGGTGGAACCTGAGTTTTTCGGCGCGACACGAGCAACCGCGCATCGACACCCAGTACCAGGTCACACAGCGGAGAATTGCAACGAACAGATGGGCATTTCGGGACCATGGTACGAACGACTGCCGCATTTTCGCATGGATTTCACCCCAAGCTCTGGTGAAGAGCTGCAAAGCGAGTATTTCGTATCGCGCCAAGATGCCTATCAGGCATTGTGTGCGATTGACAGGCTGCGGGAGTACATATCGCCACTCCTTCATGTTTCCGAGGTTCGCACGATTGCAGAAGACAATTTGTGGATGAGTCCCTGTTACAAGCAGGAGTCGGTTGCTATCCATTTTACATGGAAAGCCAATTGGGGAGCAGTTCAACAAGTGTTGCCGATCATTGAGGAGCAGCTTGCGCCTTTCCATGCTCGACCACATTGGGGCAAGCTGTTTGCCATGTCGCCAGCCCGGCTGCAATCGCTCTACGTGAAACTGTCTGACTTTCGACAACTAATCCTTCACTACGACCCCCAAGGAAAGTTCCAAAACGACTTCTTGAATAAATATATTATGGAGAATTAAGACGCTTTTAAAGCGAGCATAATCATAAATGAACTGGTCATAATAACCCAAAAATGACTGGGTGACAAAGTGAGCAGCAAATTGGCCAATAAACTCTTGATATTATTTTGTTTTTTGATGACAATTTTTTCATCTAAAGCCTTCGCAGAGCCAAGGGAAATTCTAATTGAAAACGCACTATTGCAACAATTGCATTCCGTTATTGTGTCCTCCCTTAAAGATATCTACAAAGAAAAATATCCACAATTTGGCTGCAGTCGAATTACTTTAATCAACGAACGAGTAACCGTAAAACGCAAAGATAAGAAAGCAAGTCCGGTCGATGCTATGCATGGAGCAACCTTTTTTGAGATCACAGTTGTTATCTGCAGACCCAATAAAGATAACGTTGAATTAATTCTAAAAAATGATACCGCAACAGCTCAATACTATTTGTTAAGCTACAAAATATTTTCTTCTAAATAAAAGAAAGGAGAAGTTTATGAGTAAAAGAAAAAGATTAATGAACGTGATGGTTGTATGTCTCACTGTTTTATTTGTAGTTAGTTTGATTGGATGCAGTAATACTGCAAAGAAAGCTTCAACGGATAAAAACTTTGAGCAAACAATCGATGGAAAACTCAACAATATTTCTAACCCAAAGGATTATAATGTATCAATATCCTCTAATCCATATGACTATTTGAAGGTTATAGATAGTAATAAGGATTACAAATACATTGTTTTGCAAGGAGAAAAGTCTTTAAATTATATTCTCAACAAATTTGCTGATAACAATAAAAATGGATTAGAAGAATATATTATGGCAATCGCCTGTTCTGAAATACTTAAAGAGAATCCTGCTACTAAAAAGTGGGTTTCAGGTAGAGAATGGTATGATAACTATGTTAAAGCACATAAGTAAATTTTGAGGTGATGGAGTGACTGTAAAAGGTTTGAACCATTTTTTGTTTTCAGTATCTAATTTAGAGAGATCTATTGAGTTTTATGAAGGCGTTTTTGATGCAAAGCTGTTAGTTAAAGGGAGAAGTACTGCCTATTTCGATTTAAATGGTATATGGCTTGCCTTGAATGTAGAAAAAGATATTCCTCGTAATGAAATAACCGAATCGTACACTCACATAGCTTTTTCAATAGAAGAAGCAGACTTTGTTAAAATGTATGAGAAGCTAAAGAAATTGAATGTAAACATCCTTTCAGGTCGTCCAAGAGATGAAAAAGATAAAAAATCTATTTACTTTACAGATCCAGATGGTCATAAGTTCGAATTCCATACAGGTACATTGCAAGACAGATTGGATTATTATCAACTGGAAAAAGAACATATGGAGTTTTTCAATTAATAGAGTTTTCATTCTAACGCTATACAATAGCGGCTAAGCTCGCTTATGATGGTAGCTTCCGGGTATCTTGCTATCCAACCGTTTTTGTGATACCGTAACTTTTAAGAAAATAATGTAAAACGTTAATGAACGGGATAGTATTCCATGACGAACAGTCAAAGCGAGCCGGGTTGGTGGAAGCCGGTACGTCTCTCATGGAGGAATCGGACCCGAGAAATGGTTTGCTGAAAAAGGACAGTAGGCAAATCCGGTCCATGACCGTTATCAATATTGAGTGGTTAAACGATTCGTTTAACACATTAGAGTGGCACCACGGGAACTAGCTAGGCTCTCGTCTCTTATATAGAGGCGAGGGTTTTTTATGTTGATAAACGGTTTTACCATTTCGCAGCCTACAAAAGGAGTGTGGCAAACATGAAAAATTATAAAATGCTGATTGCCAAAGAGGTATCGTCCATATTGGATGGTTTTACAGAGAAAGACATTGCTGCATTAATTGAATATCCGCCTAATTCCGAGATGGGTGACTTATCATTGCCTTGTTTTATACTAAGTAAAAAGCTTCGAAAGGCACCACAAGCAATAGCTGATGATATAAAGCAGCATATAAAAATGGATGAAATCCAACGTGTCGAGTCGGTATCTGGATATCTTAATTTTTACTTGAATAATGAACGTTTTGCAGAAACCATCGTTAAAACCATTCTGTCCCAGGGAGATCAATATGGCTCTCAAGACGCTGGAAAAGGTAAGACTGTGGTCATTGACTTTTCATCACCGAACATAGCAAAACCCTTTCATGTGGCCCACCTTCGGTCCACAGTCATTGGAAATGCGTTATATCGGATTTATTCGTTTCAAGGTTATACCTGTATCGGAATCAATCATCTAGGGGATTGGGGTACGCAGTTTGGAAAGCTGATCGTTGCTTATGAATTGTGGGGAAATTCGAATGATGTGGAAATTGGCGGGATTGATGAACTTCTTCGTCTTTATGTTAAATTCCACGACGAATCGGAGCATAATCCTTTACTTGAGGATCAAGCTCGTGCTTGGTTTGTAAAATTGGAACAAGGCGATCAAGAGGCGCTGCGTTTATGGCATTGGTTTGTTGACATTAGCATGAAGGAATTTAAACGTATTTATCAGCTCCTGGGTGTTCACTTTGATTCATATACTGGAGAGAGCTTCTATAACGATAAAATGGGAGCAGTAGTGGAAAAACTTAAGGAAAAAGACCTGCTTGAAGAAGATCAAGGTGCTTGGTTAGTAAGATTGGATGCCTTTGAAATGGCGCCGGCTTTAATCCTAAAAAAGGATGGTAGTTCGTTGTATCATACACGTGATATAACCGCTGCAATCTATAGAAAAGAAACATACAGATTTGACAAAGCAATCTATGTGACCGACTACGCGCAGAACCATCATTTTCAACAATGGTTTAAGATTATCGAGCTAATGGGGCATGAATGGTCAAATGATCTCATTCATGTTGCTTTTGGACGTGTAAGCTTGGAAGGAATGAGTCTTTCTACACGTAAAGGAAATATTGTGAAGCTTGAAGATGTCTTGCAGCAATCCATAGCTAAAACAAAAACCATCATGGAGGCTAGAAACCCCGATATGGAAAATATGGATGAGGTCGCGCGACAGGTTGGCGTCGGGGCAGTCATTTTTAACGATTTGAGCACAAATCGAATTAAGGATATCGTTTTCTCTTGGGAAGAAGCGTTAAACTTCGAAGGAGAAACGGGTCCATATGTACAATATTCGCATGCGCGCGCATCAAGCGTCCTAGCCAAAGCTGTTAATCAATTTGGCACATTAATAGTTGAAATGGAAGTTAGTTCTGAGCATCTTATCAATGATCCGACCATAAATTTACTGAAGGAGCTTTCCATGTTTAGCGAGCGTATAGAATCGGCGATGCAAAAGCTGGAGCCTTCAATCATAAGCAGGTATCTTATTGATCTTGCACAAGCGTTCAATCGCTTTTATCATGAATGTCCAATCCTCGTCGACAATGTGTCCGTGCGCGAAGCCCGCCTTGCTTTGGTTAAATGCGTTAAGATCACTTTGCGAAATGGATTAAAGTTGATTGGTTTAGAATCGCCGGAAAAAATATAAATGTTTGTTATTCATGCAGATGGTAAGGCACAATCGTAACTACAATATCTTTGTTGGCTTGAAGCTTGGAGCGAATGCGTTTCGCGGATTGGTTGTGCAACAAACGATGCCACCATTTGCTGGCCACAAATTGGGGCAGCATAACCATCACGGTTTGTTTCTCTTCAACATGTGTTTGGACTCGCTCAATAAATTCCTCTAATGGCTTCAATAGTGAACGATAACGTGATTTAAAAACGATGAGCCTTACGCCAGGATTCCATTTCTTCCATTTTTCCTCCATCTTTTGCTCATCTTCATCCGAATAGGTCACATAAAAAGCAATGACATTCGGTGTCAACGTTTTTGCGTAAGCAATCGTGGAAGCAACGACACGATGTATCCCTGCAATAGGTATAATAATAACGGATTCTTTTTCAGGTAAGGGATCATCTAAACAAATTCTTAATTCATTGGCAACATCTTCATAATGGTTGTACACTTTCGTAATCATCCACAACATGATGGGAGTGATAATAATGACAATCCATGCACCTTCCGTAAATTTTGTTATGCTAAAAATGATTACAACTGCAAAGGTTACAATGGCTCCGATTCCATTTATCAATATTTTAATGATCCAACCTTTTTGTTTTTCACGTAACCACTTTAAGACTAATCCGGTTTGCGATAACGTAAATGATAGAAAGACACCAATCGCATAGAGCGGTATCAGGAGATCTGTTTTTCCCTTGAAGGCAATTAATAAGAGACTCGACAGAACACCCAATGTTATGATCCCGTAATTGTATGCTAAACGATCGCCTCGATGAGAAAACATTCTAGGAAAGTTTTTATCCATAGCCATAATAGATGCAAGAACGGGAAAGCCGTTAAAGCTCGTATTTGCAGCCAATGTAAGGATGAGCATCGTTCCGATTTGAGTGATGAAATACATGCCGCCTCGACCAAAGGCTTGCTCCGTCACCATAGATAAAACGGATGTGTGGCCATTTTGGTCGGGTTCGACTCCATAAGCTAATGCAAGTATGGTCACCCCGCCAAAAATAATCGCTAACAAGACAGCCAAGATAACGAGTGTGTTTTTTGCATTTTTCTGGCTGGGAGTTTTAAAGTTCGGGACGGTATTTGAAATGGCTTCTATTCCTGTAACTGCTGAACATCCAGAAGAGAAAGCTCTAAGCAGTACAAATAAGGTAAGACCGCTAGGTATGGCGGGTGGAAGATGGAGAGTATGCATATTGCTAGGGGTACCCATTAATAAATCCCAAGTACCTTTTCCAACCAGGGCAAGCATACAGAAAATGAATAGATACGTTGGCAGTGCAAATAAAGTACCTGATTCTGATGTGCCGCGCAGGTTCATTAAAACCATAAACCACACCAATACAATCGCAATAGGAACTATATAATTCACTGTACTTGGAAACGCAGAAGTGATAGCCATCACACCAGCTGAGATGGATACGGCAACAGTTAATGTATAGTCGATGAGGAGAGAAACACCTGCCAATCTACCCCATATCATACCTAAATTTTCTTTAGATACCATATAAGCTCCGCCGCCTTGCGGATAGGCATCAATGACATAGCGATAACTGATAACTAAAATCGCAATAAGTAATATAATGGCTAATGCAATCGGCAGCGAAAAGGAAAAAGCCGCTACACCTACCAAAGCGAGCTCGAGCAGGATTTGTTCGGTACCGTAAGCTACAGAGGAAAGGGCATCTGATGATAATATCGGCAAAGCCTTCCATGTAGGCATTTTTTCTGACTCAATCTCACTTGATTTCAATGGTTTGCCAAGAAAGATCTTTCTTAGTGAATCACTTGTCATGGGTACTCCTCCATAAAGCTCTTGTTATGTATATCTGGATATTTAATCCTTGAAAGCACAAAAAAACACAAGGCTAGACCCTGTGATGTATACATGTCTGGTCCTCCCCACGATCGCTTACGAGGTTAACTGGCGGATTCGGACAGCGAGAATTGCCCTAGAAAGTACAGTAACTATACCCTCATTCACCCCAAGAAAATTGGTTCCCCCGTTTTTCGATAAGAAAATTCAGCGAAAATTACATTATGCAATTTATACCCATTGAATGTTACTCTTTCATGAGGTAACTGTAAAGGCTTACGATTTATTAAAAAATTGATAAATGCTAATAAATTAGATAAAGAATCCGCTTACAAATACGATTATCTTTCTTCAACTATCGTTATCACGTAATCCCAAGCTCTAGCTTACTTTTAGCCAGTTCCAGCGGCATTTGTAATCAAAATGAAATAAGCCGTTTACACTGCGATAATGAACAAAGCTTATAATAAAACTCGACCCCCTTTTAAAATATATAAACTTAAGATCCACAGCTGTTGCTGTGGATCTCTTTTTTTGTCAATGGCTTTATCACTAGGTTAAAGTCGACTCTATACGCCTTCGGTTGCAAGCTCTGCCAGCCGCTCCATGACATTGTCTCTAAATAAACCGCCATGATAACATATAACCGATTCGATGTCGAAGGAGGACAGCTTTACGATAGAAGCTTGAGCGGCCTGCCGATCTAGCGTCGTCTCGGGATCCGGTCCCCATAGCTGGTTATCCCTTACCATGAGAGCATCCCCAGCAATCAAGGTGCGTGACGGTTCATGAAAAAGACTAATATGTCCTGACGTATGGCCTGGCGTATCGATAACAATGATTCCTCCGCACCATGGAAGACGCTCGCCATCGGCGATAACAAGATCGACTGCGGCCCGCGGCGGATGAAGCATTATTGCTTTGAGCCCTTTCCGGAAGGACTCCGGCACGTGGTCAGGAAGCATATCAATACGAGCAATCGCATCGTCCGTAAACCGGAGAAGTCTTCTATCCCCCTGAACGTATGGCTTCTCGATCACATGTGCCGACACTTCGATTCGTGAGGATGAGCCCTCAACTAAGACTTGTAGATTACCGATATGATCAATGTCTTGATGCGTGATTATGATTCTGTTCAGCCGGTCCAAATCTACTCCATTGGAGTCCGCTGCGGAGTAGAGTTGTTTGGTCTGACCTGGAAAACCCGTATCCGCAAGCACAATGTCATGATTGTCCCATAGCAGAACCGGATGGACTGTATCTGTACGGCCCAGTATTTGGGTTGAGATAGAGAGCATAACAATACCTTGATCAATACGCACTAAAGTTCTCACTCCTTTGAAGGATGGAAGATACCCGGCCGGGGTCTTAATCTTTATCCTAACGATAAATAATGCAGATGTAAACACCAAAACCTATAATCATACCATATAAATAATTTTATGTCAAGTCATATTTTGTGTGTTTCACACCTGTTTTGATGAACGGGCAGTTTAGTGCAACAAAATTCTTCCATACACGTTTAAGTAATAAAAGTGAAAGCAATAATGAAAAGCTTGGCGTTCACGTCGGAAGAAAGCTACTCGAAATGGCTTTTTTTTGCTATAGGGTTAATTTATAAGTAAGTAAAGGGGACTATAAAAATGAAGAATGTTATCACGCTGGGAATATTATTATTCGCTCTCATGTTAACGAGCTGTGGAGACAGGCCAGCAAACCTTAGAACATCTCCGACTATGTTGTCGGTTGACCCAACGCCTGCATCATCATCATTTCCTCCCACGTCTACGTCAATTTCGTCTTCAAAAGCTATAGAGGTCAACTTAGTGAAAGAAGATGACTCGATCAGAGCAATTGGGATGCATTCGGATGGGCGGCTGCTCGTGAAACCTGCTAGCAAAGCAAGCGTAGCCTCTTTGGGGGCGCCTAGCTGTTATGGGCTTGAGACTGACCTGAATTGGTCAGGAGAATATGAAGTTGTATGGGAATCCAAATCTCAGGGGACTCCGATCAAAGTAATGACATTTCCAGCTGACTTCGAAATTGTGCAGCAAAATGATTCACCCATCATCATGCAGCAATTTAGCTTGGGTGATACGGATATATTCACGTATGTTCCACGTTATACGGATTGTCATGGTCTCGAAACTTACCTTTTCGGAGTAAATAAAGGGAAGGCTTTCTCGATATCATTCGAGATGAAACCGGAACAGATCTGGAAGAATATAAGCCAGCTGCCGCACCGCCCCTTCAAGGTAGCCAATGGGGAACTCATACTGACTGGCGGATATGGGGCGGGACAGGATTTCATTGATGTATATCATTTCCATTATGATCCTAAGAAACGATCAATGATTCTGCAAAGTACGGATCAAGTGAAGCCGAACGATTTCGTATATGGTCAATAATGACAGTTGCTAATAGAAAGAAGAGTGCATGATCGTCGTCTTCCCAGCACCATTTCTGCCCAGCAGTCCATAGATCTTCTCTTCATCCATAGAGAAGCTGACATTATTCACTGCCTTCACATCTCCATATGACTTCACCAATGGAAATGCAAAAGGGCAAACTTGGGATCTCCCCAGCTTGCCTTTTTTTCATTCCGGTGTCATTTTATTTTTTCAATTTCAAGTTCAATTGATGTTCAATGGAAACAGCAAGCGAGACAATTAACCCTGCCCAAATCACAATGGCTGCAAGAAACGGTTTTTGCATTTGGGATAAACCCCATCCAATGACTATTGAAAGTAAAAGTATGGACGCAAGGCGTCCGTCGTCAACAAGCAATCCCCACAAGGTAGATAATATTTTCAACTTACATGCCCCCCATGTTTGACTGACTAGTTTTAGAGGAAGTACTTAGAAGTTTTTTGACGCGAATAACTGTGAACCATGAAAACAGTAATAAGGTTATCGTTATATAAATAATCGAAAGGTCCGCTTGAGGCCAAGAAACCCCGACAGCTTCCCCTACCCAAAAAGCGCCGAAGCTGGTTAACATGACTCCAACGATAAACTTCATCGTATTTTCAGGCACTGTGGAAAGAGGCTTACGCAGTAAAATTCCGGTTAGCAATACAACGACTATACCTGCAAGGGCTCCTAGAATTGTATATTGCATCAGTGTGGAACCGGGAGCTTTTGAGCTTGAACCCAGTGTGAGCACGATAAATATCGCTTCCATTCCTTCCAGAAAAGTAATGCTCAGCGTTGTCATAAACCCGAAAGAATCGATCCCGCTTTTAACTTTACCCGCTTTGCGTTGACGATCTAATTCTTCTTGGTAACTTTCAGCTTCATTATGTAAAGCTTTAAGTCCTGAATAGCGCATGATAGCTTTTCTGAGCCAGCGAATGCCAAACAAGAGCATAAACAGACCCACAATAAGCTGCACCCAAAAAATATGAATCACTTGAACAAGTGACTCGCCGATCCCCAAGACCAGAGCAAGCAAAATCAAAATTGCTGCAGCAGCGCCAGATAGAGAGGTTTTCCATCCGCGAACCGTTCCTACCGCCAAAATAATAGTTAATGCTTCGATAAATTCGACAGCTGTTCCTAAAAAACTAGCCAGCATCGCATAAAAATTAAATAACATGTTAAACACTCCTAACAAAAATTCTATAATTCGCGACATTTATTAAGCGGAATGAATAGTCTGACCTGCTCTCCAATCCTGATTTTTTGCGGATAGGTCACCTCAATGGACTTTTCAAAATCGGGAACATCGACAAAATACCGATATTTATGACCTTGAAAGGAACATTGCAGAATCCTTCCTGTAACTATCTGGTCTTGGTGAGAAAGGAGTTGATCGGCACTTTCGAATTCAATCAATTGAACGTCGTCCGGACGAATAAAGCTCTCAGTAGGCTCCCCCTTCTTACGAAGGATATTCGCAGCGCCCATAAACCTTGCTACGTACTCTGATACAGGCTCATAATAAAGAGATTCCGGTACCCCGATCTGTTCGCATTTTCCATTTTTCAAAATGACGATCTGATCCGCCATACTCATGGCTTCCATTTGGTCATGAGTGACATAAACGACCGTCATGTTTAAGCTTTTGAAAATTCGAACTAATTCATACCTCATCTCGTCCCGAAGACCCGCATCCAGACTTGATAACGGTTCATCCATTAAAATCAAATGAGGTTTAGGCGCAATGGCGCGAGCCATGGCGATTCTTTGCTTTTGCCCTCCCGATAATTCATGCGGATATCTTGCGACATATTCTTCCATATGGAAAATAGATAGGGTCTCAACAACACGTGTTTTCAGTTCGGATCCCTTTATTCCGCGCAGCTTAAGCCCAAATGCAACATTTTCAAATACATTCATATGCGGCCATAAGGCAAAATCCTGAAAAACCATTCCGATATTCCTTTTCTCTGCAGGCACTTCCCGCCCGGATTCCGATACTACGGTCCCATCAATCATGATCTTTCCTTCGTCAATGGAGGTTAGACCTGCAATAGCTTGCAGCAGGGTGGTTTTCCCGCAGCCTGATGGTCCAAGGAGCGCCAAGAAAGTGCCCTTTTCTATGGATATGTGGATACCGGATAAAACCTGCTTTTCCCCAAATCTTTTATGGACCGATGCAATTTGGAGGCTCATTCAAGTAACCTGCCTTTCTATATCCATTTGAATCGCCGAGTTAGGAACAGACATCTTCAAATCTGAGCCAACTTTGATATCAGACAATATATCTTGAACTATTCGTTCGGAATTCATTTGTTTGATCCTCTTCAAAGCGTATATCACAAGCTGACCGATGCCATATACAATTAAAATTAAAACGATCCCAAGAACGGTGAGAGCGGAGCCTTTTTCCACTAATAATTCGTTATAGAAATGAACAATTTCTACTGGCAGAAGCTGTTGGGCAGGCGGGTACAGAAGCTCGGAAGCCGGCAATTCGAATAATAGATGACTAAAAATAAGATATATAGTCGCGGTCAAAGTTCCAGAAAGCAAAGGTATTAAAATCTTGCTGAACAGCGTGAAAATTCCTGCTCCATGGACTTGCCCAGCATCCAGTAAAGAAGGACTAATCTGTGTGATGGCCGCAATTTGCAAACGAATGGAATGAGGCAATGAACCCGCTAAATAGGCCAAAAACACACAAACAAGCGTTCCATAAAGATTTAAATGCATGGGAACTAAATAAGAGGCGTTCCAAGCAAACACGTATCCAGCTGCTAATACGATGCCCGGAATCGCAAGTGTAGACATCGTAAGCACATACAAGAACCTGGTGCTGAATCCCTGCCCTCTTTGAATAACAAAGGCGAGCCCAACACCAAGAAATGCTGCAAACACTCCTGTTCCTAGCGCTAGAAGCAGAGATCTTACTACGGCTCGATAAGATTCACTGCCGATCTTTAATGCATCGATATAATTCTGAAATGTAAAATTTGAAGCGATAAATCCACGTATGGTATTTTTCATAAATGAGCTGAAGAGCTCACCGCTTAAAGGCAAAACAAAAGCTATACATAAGAAAAAATAAGCAAAGATCGTAAGGGCAATCGGCTTATGGTTCGTCAATCGGAAAGGCCGGATTTGATTTTTAATCGAACTGTAGGAGCCCTTCCCGAGGATCAATTGTTGGCTCCATAAAGCTAAAGCGATCACTCCGATCAATACCATAGAAAGCACGCCCACCTGCGAAAAATTCACTGGGGTTTTATTAATAGCCGTATAAATGGAATAAGTAATCAAAGGAATGTGCGCTTGAGGGACAAGGGCAGATGCAAATCCAAAGTCGCTGACGGATTCTGCAAATGCTATGGTAGCTCCAGCCAGAATGGATGGGAAAAGAAGCGGTACATTGATTTTCATCCAAACTAGAAACGATTTGGCTCCAAGTGTTCTTGCAGCTTCTTCATATTCGGAACCTAACCCGCGAAGTCCCGCTAAAACAGAAATATATACAACGGGAAAAAGCCGAAAAGACATCGCTGTAATAAGCCCTCCCGGTGTAAAGAACCAATCCAGACCTCCGTTTGGGATAGCCAGCATCTCGCTTAAAATTCCTTTGCGCTGCATCATCAATACCCAACCCTCGGCAATCAGATAGGATGGAGTAAAGAAAATAAGCCAAATTAATAATGTAATCAATTTTTCGCCATGTATCTTTTTCCGATAAACCAGCACAGCAAAAAAGGTTCCGAAAATCGAGGTTAAAGCTGCCGTCGCACCACCCAAATAAAGTGCATCCAAAATGGATCTATACGTGTAATTATCTTTAAAGGTAATGATGAAAGATTGTAAGGAAAAATTCGTAAAGCCTTGACTCATCAGCTTAGGAAACAAACTTTGCAGCAGTACAGTTCCCAATGGATAAGCAACAAGGCCTAGCAGCACGAGTATGCTAGGCCAAGTTAGCAGAAGCTTTTGAATCTGGGCTTTACTTAACTTATTTTTGAACAATGTTCTGCGTAAACCATGTTTTCACTTCGTTCTCGTGCTGAGCGCCTGCGATTGGATCAACTGTATTCCACTTGATGCCGTCAGGACGCAAACCCGCAGCAGCAGGAGCCCCTTGAATAATGGATTCAAATGCAGCATCTCCTGTGTCAGCAGCTTGGGCAAGTTTCTGAGCCTCTACAGTTAGTACATAATCGACAAATTGTTTGGCCGCATCCAAATGAGGAGCCTTTGCATCAATCGCAATATTGTTGCTTAGCGTCGAAACGCCAGATGCAGGATAAGCGATTTTTATCGGGTTGGCTTTATCTTTCATCTTGGCAATGATAGCTGAGTCTTGCGCGATTGCAAACTTTACAGTTCCTTTGAGAAGGTTTGTCAGCGTCGGACCGTTTGAATCAAATACGGTCAAGCCATTCGCTTTAAATTTTGCAAAGAAATCCTCACCTTGGGAAATTCCGCCTTGAAGCATCATCAAGCCAAAAACCGTGGTATAGGTCGGTCCAGAAATACTAGGATTATTCATTGCAAAAGCGCCTTTATATGTTGGAGTTAATAAGTCGGACCAATCTTTTGGAACCTCTGAATCTTTCACTAATTGTGTATTATAAGCTATCGCTCCGGCAGCTGTAACGGTTACTGGATGATACGAATTATCGCTAGGCACCAGCTTTTTCCCCAGATCTGTATAGTTGGAAGAGGTAGCTGGTACATAATCTTTTAAAAGCATATTCTGATTGTCGAGCCCTTGCATACTGGGTGCGCCATCGGCCCATATGATATCCCACTGTGGATTAGAATTTTCAGCTTGTAATCTCGCGAGCAGAGGTCCTGTTGAATCCTGTACAAGTTTGACTGTAATGCCTGTTTTCTTTTGGAAAGCATCCGCTACGGGCTTATCAAAACCTGTTGCTGAATAGACAACGAGTTCTTTGCTAACTGCTGCTGGAGAAGCGGTTGGTGCAGATGAGCTTGAAGCAGTCGGAGCGGATGAATTTGCGGCAGGTGAAGAAGTTGAATTTGCTGAGGCATTTTGATTGGGCGTACTCACAGATCCACAACCTGTTGCAAGCAATGCGGCAATACTTAATACGGAACTAACAGTTGCAATGTACTTTAGCTTTTTCAACATGGTTCCTCCTAAGAGTGTGTTTTGCTTATTACACTTTGATTTTATAGGCATGTTGAAAATATAACAACGGATATTGTGTAACGGTGGTTATAAGATTTTGTAAAGATCACTTTTCAAAATAAAACACCCGATTCAAAAGTTTACGGAATATTTTGTTGTAAACACTGCCTTCATGTATGCTAATATTATGAAGTCGGTTTTGGTTAAATATATCGTAGGTGGAATGGAGGGTTTCATTTGAATTGGATACTATTCGTTTATAAAATTCCGCCCAAACCAACTAAGTACCGTGCTGCTGTATGGAGAGAAATGAAAAAAATCGGCGCTTTGTATTTACAGGACGGCGTCTGCCTTGTACCTGATTTCGATGATGTGCAGCTGTATATCAGCGCCCTGGGCGAAAAAATAGTTTCTTTCGGCGGCCACGAATATTCCTTTCATTCCAAGGCGTTTTCCGAGGAGCAAAACAAAGATTTGATTCGGCAGTTTGACGAAGCGAGGGAGAAGGAATATGAGGAATTAATCCCTTGGATCCAAAGTATCATGCAATATTTTGAAGAAGAAGAAGCTTGGGAGTATAGTGAATCACAGATTCAGAAAATTAAAGAAGAATTTCGGAAAATGCAACGGCAGTTTCAAATCGTGAGTTCAAGGGATTATTTCGAGACAGCAATGGGAAAAAAGTTGCAATTGATGATCGACCAATGCAGAAAACAAATGAATCAGCATTTTTAACTTGGTTGCAGCCTATATAAAAGGGGTTAATTGGGATGAAATGGGTATCTAGAGAACATGGAAATGTAGAGCGGGTAGCATGCCCTTGGCTAATTAAACGATTTATAGATACTGATGCAGAATTTGTATTTGTTCCTAACGATACAGATCCGGCCACCATTACAGACGGCACCCCCTATGATATGAAAGGGGTAGAACTCGGGCATCACAATGGCCGCTGCAGCTTCGAATCATTCCTTTTAAAATATGAATTGGACAAGGATCCCGCACTCGTTTATATGGGCTCTATCATTCATGGAGCGGATATTCCTGTGGATATCGATATAACACCAGAGTCAGCGGGTATTAGAGCGATAGGGTTTGGATTTCATTATTTAGGTGTAGATGATCTCGAGAAAATCCGGATACAATCCGCAATGTATGACGCATTGTATGCTTGGTGCCAACGAAAAACACGAGTGATTTAAACGGCTGTCTAACCAATTAATAAGGCTCGTATGATTTATAACTAACCAAGGAGGAACTGAATATGAAACATGAACAATTCACAACAACAAGTCGTTCGCTGCGAGAGGATTCTTTGCCATATCGTTTGTTTCAAAAGGCAAAGAAATTTGGGATCTGGGATCCGAAAGATATAGATTTCAGACAAGATGTTTTGGATTGGACAACGTTGACAGAATCACAGCGCATTGGAACGCTGGGTCTGCTATCCCAGTTCCAAGCAGGAGAAGAAGCGGTTACCCTCGATTTGCTGCCGCTTGTTATGACTATTGCCAGAGAAGGACGACTCGAAGAAGAAATGTATCTCACGACTTTCCTATTTGAAGAAGCGAAACACACGGAGTTTTTCCGCATCGTCTTGAATGTCCTAGGTGTTAACGAAGATATTTCTAAGTATCATGTACCCACATACCGTAAGATTTTTTATGAGATTTTGCCTGAAACCATGAATCGATTATTAATTGACCATACACCAGAAGCGTTAGCAGATGCGTCAGTCTTATACAATATGTTCGTAGAGGGCGTTCTGGCTGAAACAGGTTATTGGTCTTTTTACCAAGGTCTGAATAAAATGGGTAAAATGCCAGGGCTAATGAAGGGAATAGGCTATCTTAAGAAAGACGAATCCCGACATATTGGATACGGAACGTTCTTGCTTCAAAGGCTGATTTGTGAGCATCCGCATCTTTTTGATCGAATTGCCAATCGTATGCAGGAACTGGCACCGATGGCTTTATCCATAAACCGGGAAATTGGTGAGAGCAATGGTAAAAGCCCGTTTGATATCCCTCCGGAAGCATCATTGCAGTTCTCAATGACTCAGGTCCAAATTCGAATGGATATTCTTAAACGGGCAATCGGGAAATCTATAGATGAGATTTACAGAACTCCGGAAGAAGTGGTTGGCGTTATTGATTAGACCATTACAATCACGGTTAGCGTGGCAGTTGTGCTATTGTAATTCCGCAACCATTTGATTGGTTAATTTGCCCAGCTTTTCGATCTCAATGGTCACCACATCGCCGTCACGAAGATACACTTGCTTCTCTGGCGGATAACCCAGCACGACGCCCTCAGGTGTGCCAGTCAATATAATATCACCGGAGACCAATGTCATGTGCTGGGAAATATAGCTGACGATTTCATCACAATGGAAAATCATATCCGATGTGTTGGAGTTTTGGCGAACTTCGCCATTGACCGTACACTGGATAGTCAACTGGTTCGGATCGCCGATTTCATCGGATGTCACCAGATACGGACCTAAAGGTGAAAATTTGTCGCATGATTTACCGAGCAGCCATTGCTGAGTTCGCATTTGCAGATCGCGCGCAGATAGATCATTCACATTACAGTATCCGAACACATGGTCCAAAGCTTGCTCCTTACTGATGTATTTCGCTGTTTTCCCGATGACAATGACCAGTTCCGCTTCATAATCTACCTTAGCAGATACTTTGGGTAATGGGATAGAGTCGCCATGCCCAGTAAGGGTATTGTTGAATTTGTTAAACAAAATGGGATACTGTGGAATAGCCGCATTTGTTTCTTCGGCATGCTTGCGATAATTAAGGCCCACACAAATTATTTTGTTGGGGTGGGTGACACATGGACCTAATGTCAAGGAAGCCTCATCCAGCCAATAGGGATCACCTGCGGAGGACGATTCCAAACGATCCACCAAATTTTGAAGAGCAGCGACTGCTGAAGCACCGCCCTCAATAACTTTATGTATGGAATCAGGGATGAGTTGGTTTTGAAAATTAGATGCGCTTGATACAGCTGCCACATCCAGAATGCCATGAGTCGTCTTAATGCCCAATTGTAAACTTTCATTTTTATAAAAAGTAAGTAGTTTCATAATTTCGTTTCCCCCTATGCGTTTTTTCCGAAAACAACACCGCCATCAATGTATAAAGGCGAGCCCATCATAAATTTCGATTCATCCGATGCCAGAAATACTGCCGCTTGCGCCACATCTTCAGGTCTGCCCAAATCTCCGCTTAATTGGCGCTTTTTGAGTGATTCAATGGCTTCTTCCGGATCGTCATATGAAGTCTTTAAATAATTTTCAACAAATGGCGTAAGAATCGTCCCCGGCAGAAGAGCGTTTACACGAATGTTATAAGGGGCATAATCGACCTGCATGGATTTAGTCAGCGCCAGCACAGCGCCTTTCGTAGCTGAGTAGGAAGCTCTGCGGGCCAATCCGATTTCTGCGATGCAGGAAGACATGTTGATAATATTTCCTGACCTTCTCTCCATCATGGAAGGAAGCACATATTTACATGGCAAGAACACCCCTCTGATATTGACAGAGATCACTCTATCCCAAGCATCCGGTTCAATTTCGTGAATCGCACCAACACCGCTGATGCCTGCATTGTTAAACAGCACGTCGATACGGCCGAATTGACCCAGCGCTTCATCGACCATAGCTTTAACAGATTCCGGATGGGTCACATCGGCATGGATGAAAACCGCTTCCCCACCCAATTCCGCAATTTCCCGTACAGTTTCTTGCCCTTTTTGCTCGTCCAAATCATTGATGATTACCGTTGCGCCTTCTCTGGCAAAATAATGCGCAGAGCTCTTGCCGATTCCCGATCCTGACCCGGTAATTAATGTAACTTTGTCTTTCAATCTCATGAGCTGCATCCTCCAGAATCAAATTTATTTCAAGCTAATCCAACAGAGAGCCTTTGGGCCAGCCCAACAATATCTTCTTTAGCCCTATCCCTTTTTTGTTCCCAGGCGTGCAGGGGCATCGAGCAGCTGACGGCGACAACGGCCTGGCTGCTTTGATTCATAACCGGCGCGCTGATACAACAAAATCCCAGAACAGCTTCCTGGAGGTCGTAGGAGCAGCCATCAGATTGGACGAGCCTCAAATTATTCAGAAGCGAATCAAGTGTGGTTAACGTGTAGGGAGTAAGACTCGCAAGTGAAACACCCCTATATAACTCAAGCACATCGACTTCTTGAAGCACGGAAAGCATCGCTTTGCCAAGAGCTGTAGCATGCGCCGGAAGCCTCATCCCAGGTTCGGAAACCAATTGAACAGGAGAAGGCGCTACCTCCTTGGCTAAATAAAGCACCTCATTCTTTTCCAGCTTTGCGAGCTGGATGGTCTCCCCAATGCTCCGCATAGTCATGGCAGCCTCTTGATGAAAAGAAGTAATGATGTCGTAACCGCGAAAATATTGGCTGCCCAAAGTACCGATCAGCGATCCTAAAGCATACGTATCTGACTTGTTCCGTTCTACCCAATGCAGCGCTTCCATCGTGGAAAGCAAGGAAAACAGGGAGCTTTTGTGAATGCCCAACTGCTTGGAAAGGTCAATCAATCTAAGCTTGTGCGGCTGGGAAGCAATCATATTCAGAATCTCGTGTGACTTTTCTAAAGCGGGAACCCAATATTTCTTGTCCATGTTCACCTTCTGTGGTTTATTATAGAAAACCAAGTTTTATAACATTTCTCTATCATATCACCGTTCAGAAAAATGATCAATTGAAACATCTTCTAGTATAATGTATCATACATGATATACTATATGAGATAAAAGAATAGACCAAATTACAAATAAGGAGAACTGCTGGATGAAAATTACCAAGGTAGAGAGCTTTATTTTGCATGTTCCGATTACTCCACCGATTACAGATGCCATTAATGTTGCAACGCATTGGGGACTGGCGGGAGTTCGAATTTATACCGACGAAGGGTTCGTTGGCTATGGATATACGGGCACATGTGCAAATGGCGATGAGATGATCACTGATACGATTGATCGCTACTACGCACCGGAGCTGCTGGGTAAGGATCCGTTTATGGTCAAGCAAATCTGGGATGAGCTGCGGTTCGGCAAAATGCACTGGATCGGCCGCTCGGGCATTACTCACATGGCTTTGGCAGCGGTGGATATCGCCTTATGGGATATCATGTCCAAAGCGGCGAATAAGCCGTTGTGGCAATATCTTGGCGGTCATAAATCGAAACAAATCAAAGCATATAACACCAACGGAGGCTGGCTGAACTGGTCGAAGGAGCGTCTGCTTAGAGATGTAGCCGAGATCGTCGAACAGGGATTCACCGGTGTTAAGATAAAAGTGGGCAAAACGGATCCGCACGAAGATTACGATCGCGTCAAGGCCGTGCGCAAAGTGATCGGCGAGAAGACGATTTTTATGATCGACGTGAATCAACAATGGAATATCAACACTGCAATGACTTGGGGCAAGAAGCTGGAGGAGTTCGACCTGTTTTGGTTAGAGGAGCCGCTTAATCCAGATGACATTATGGGCCATAAAAAGCTTGCAGACGAGCTGAATGTACCCATTGCCCTGGGGGAGCACGTGTACAACAAATATGCATTCCGCGACTACATACACAACGGTGCCGTAGAATATTGTCAAGTGGATGTGACACGGGTGGCCGGTATTACGGAATGGCTTCAAGTAGCTGGCTTGGCGGCTTCCTATGATATTCCCATTTGTCCGCATGTAGGCGATATGGGTCAGATTCATCAGCATTTGGTTGCGTCCACACAAAACGCCATCATGCTGGAGTATATTCCGTGGATCCGACATATTTTTGTAGAACCTGCAACGGTTAAAGATGGGTACTATGTGTTGCCGGAAATGCCGGGAGCCTCTACGGAAATTATCCCATCTTATTTTGAACAATATCGTATCAAATAGATAAGGCAATTATGCAAAGCAAGGAACCCTGTCTATGCAAACAGGGTTTCTTTTTGACGAAATGAACTATTGACTCGCGATAATGCACTATCATTTAATCCATAACGTACCTGGTTTCTGGAGCATCATCCAGGTTTTATCGCTATGAAAGTTTCAGAGAAAGCTCTTTTCCTTGACAAGCTTGAGACAGTGAGGGAGGAAGGGTTCAGCAGTGCTGAAGGCGAGGATCACCTCGGCGTAAGAGATTACGCTGTTCTGGTCGGCAATCCGAGGATCTGTCTCATGGCGGCACTTGCAGTACCTTGCCTAGGACAGCCTAATCGGAACTATTCCCATGCAGCGCTGCTGAAAGCGCTGAAAGCATGCGGACAAAAGATTACACACTCGTTAGGCGTTTCCGAACCATAAGAGTTTAAAAATTGATATATAATTCTTTAATAATTGCTATATGATCGACCCGAAATGAGAATTAGAATTTAACCTGAAATATTCATGGAGCCCTAAGCTACTTAGTTGAATTGGGGAAATAAAGATAAAAATTCTCACGATATCATTCCTATCTGTGTTTAAGAGATAGCAGAGAGTGGATCTTTTAAGCGGTTATCGAGAAAATGAGCAACATTCCTTCTTAGTGGTGTGGAAATGGACGCACTTGCCCGTTACGCCGGAGTACTACTTTTGGATTTTGTCAGTCAAATCCAGCCATCAACCGAACCGAGGCAAGCATTGGATATTGTTCAAGGTTTCAAGGAATGGCTCACGATAAATACAGGAACTGCACAATTTCCATGTCCAGTAGCGGCCGGAATAGATCAATTTCCCCGCAATTTTAATCAGTTTGGTTCGCAGCGTTTCCATACGACTTGGCTTGAGTCTCTCGGGTAAACACAACCTGCGAAACCAATTGTTGAAGTTATATGCCAACATCGCCAATTGTAATTTAACGGCATTGGTTTCGAATGCAGTGCTACTCATCTTATGGCAAGCAAAGCCGTTCTTCGCTTCCTTGATGAAATTCTCCATGTGACCTCGTTGAAAGTAAAAGCGAATGACGTTACGTGCTTGCAAAGTCATGTTCGTAGCAATAAAGGTGAATTGAAAAATCAACTCTCCTGCTGGCCGTTCCATCTTAACGATTACACGACGCGCACAATTCCAAGATTTCGCCTTGTATTGGATTTCACGGTAGTGTACTTGTCTCTCATGTAGCTTTTGGGGATTAAGCACTTGGTCTGCCATCTCTTGTGCAGCAGATTGCAGACGGGCATTGGCTTTCAGACGGATCGCGTATTTATGCCCCTTCGTTTCGGCAAAGTCAAACAATCCCGGAACGGCAAAGCCGCTGTCCCCGCGAAAGACAAGTAAGGCCTTCGGTGCCCAAAATTGATAACGTTTCAGGATAGGCCCCATAAATCGTACAACCTGGCGGGAAGTGTACACGTTGCCGGCACGAAGTTCCGCCCGTAAACAGTCACCAGTCAATCCATCAAAGCAAAACAGCGGATGGAATCCGGTTTGTGCGTAGTGATGATTATAGTTCGCTCCATGTTGCTTACCTGAGGTAGCAAAGCCGGAGGAATCCAAATCTAACACAAACTGATCACGTGTCTCGATTGCATATGCCCGGCCCTGTAGCATTTCATTGATGTTCTCCAACGATTTGGCGGTCGCGATATTCGCCTTTTCATTAAAGCGAGAGATTGTCGGCTGAGAAGCCAGCCGTTCTTTTGCTAACAAGGCGGTCAACAACGGTTCGTGAGACAAGTCATCTGCATGATCATCGGTATGGTAGCCACACAGATGCTGATAGATCTTCTGGAGCACAACATCTGAATTGGAATGATCCCGATGATGAACGGGATCGTGTACAACGAGTAATTGCTTAACGGTCTGAGTAAGACCAAGTTTGTGGTCGAATTCTTTATATAGAAGTAGGCCAGCGTCCGAAGTCAGATCGCCGCCTTCAAAATTCACTTTCATTCGGGGGTTGAAGTTCATGCCGTACTCTTGTAAACTTGACATAGAAGAGTCTCCTTTGTAGTTTTGTTGTGTTTGGTCACCATCAACACTACCAAAGAATGGACTCTTTTTCCATGTTTTCGTTTCACTTTTTAAGTGACCCATTAAATCGCTTAGATCCCTTGTCACTACTGCTTTTATAGCATTGTTAGTGAAGTGCTATGAATATTTCAGGTTTAAATTGTCGACAATAAAAGAAATGAAAGGGGTTACCACATGAAGAAATGGAACAAAAGCGGCATGCTGGGAGTGACGCTGGCTCTGGTCATGACGGTGTCCGCATGCGGACAAGCGGAAAAGACGGCGGCACCCTCTGCTGCGGCAAAGCCTTTTGCCGGGAAAAAAATTACTGTATTTGATCTCAACCATCAGTGGAACGATTCGATCAAAGCGCAGCTTCCTCAATTTGAAGAGGCCACGGGAATGAAAGTGGATCTCCAAGCCTTTGCAGAGGATCAGCTGCAGCAGAAATTGGCCGTTCAATTCACATCCAGTTCGGAAACGCCGGACGTTTTTATGTATCGACCTTATATGGATAAAATATTGTATTCCAAAAACGGATGGACAGCACCTTTAGACGATTATGTTAAGAAAAACGCAAGCTATGAGTTTGCCGATTTCTCCAAAGCAACCATAGAGGCCAGCACAATTGACGGTAAACTGATGTCCATTCCTCTGTTTACAGATCAATTTGTTTTATATTACCGCAAGGATATTTTGCAAAAAAATAATATACCTATCCCGAAAACGCTCACAGAGCTGGAAGCGGCGGCTAAAAAACTGCATGATCCGGGAAAAGACTTTTACGGCATTGTCGGCAGAGGTCAGCGCAGCGCATTGGTAACGGCAGCAGCCTCCTACGTTTTCTCGGAAGGCGGAGATTTTATAATCGGAGATAAGGCAGCGGTTAATACGCCGGAAGCGATTCGCGGCTTCCAAATTTATGCCAATTTATTGAAAAATTACGGTCCGCAAGGAACATTGAACATGAGCTGGCCTCAGGCAGCCGGAATATTCGCTCAAGGAAAGGCGGCATTTTATGCCGAAACGGCGTCCATATACAAAAATACTACGGATCCGGAGAAATCGCTTGTTAAGGACAATGTAGGTTTTGCAACGTTCCCGGCTGGAACTGCGGGAGCTAAACCCTACAGTACCGCATCCTGGTCGCTTGCTATGAACCCTCAAGGGAAAAATAAGGATGCTGCATGGGCATTTATGGAGTGGGCCACCAACAAAGAAAACGTTCTTAAGGTTCAACGTACCGGGGTGCCGGGAGCCCGCAATTCCGTTTGGGCTTCAAAGGAAGGCGTAGAAACGTATCCGGTCGACCTTGCGGCAGCCATTCAGGAAACCATGAAAATCGGTATCGGCCACAACGTCCCGCAGGTTATCAGCGTGGGTGAAGCGCGTGATGCCGTCGGAAGTATCGCCGTCAAGGCTATGCTGGGCGAAGATATTAAAGCGGCTGCCGACCAAGCGAACAAAGAGCTGCAAGCGATCATTGACAAAGACAAATCGAAATAACCGCTAATGGAGTCAACATGAGGACAAGTCGGAGAATCACTCTCTGGCTTGTCCTTACAAAGGAGTCGAATTTGTGATGATGAACTGGTTGGACCGCAATCTCAAGTGGGTATTTACTTTGCCGGCAGTATTTTTCATAGCCTTGATGGTTGCCTTTCCGATTGTGTATACAGGGCGTATCAGCTTTTACGAATGGAGCATGTCCGCTATTACACCTCCCAAATGGGTTGGCCTTAATAATTACATGATGCTGTTAAATGATCATCGGTTCTGGAACTCTCTCCGCATAACGTTTTATCATTCTTTTATCAGTATTGTACTGGAAGCTGTCCTTGGCGTCGCCATCGCGATTTTGTTTTCACGAAAGTTTGCCGGGAAAAAGCTCGTTAAAACCGTGATGATGTTTCCCATGGTGGCCACTCCCGTATCAATAGGATTGGTCTGGCTGCTCATTTATGAGCCGTCCATCGGCCTCGCGAATCAATTATTGAAAAAATTCGGCTTGCATACTCAGGAATGGCTTGGCTCCGTTACTCAGGTCATCCCTTCACTTATACTAATAGATGTATGGGAGTGGACGCCGATGATCGCGCTTATCTGTATTGCCGGTTTGGCTACATTGCCTACGGACCCTTATGAATCTGCGGATGTGGACGGCGCATCCTCCTTTCAGAAGCTTGTGCATATCACATTGCCGCTTATGATGCCGACTATTATTACAGCTATTACCTTAAGGATTATTGATCTGCTGAAAACATTCGATACTATCTATGCAACGACGCAAGGAGGCCCTAATTTTGCCTCTCAAACGATCAATTTGATGATATTCGATACGGCCTTCCAAAACTTTAAATTAGGATCCGCATCCGCATTTCTGATCATGTTTTTTGCCATTATTCTACTCATTATTCTACTATTGACCGCAATTCGAAAAAGGCTGGGTGGAGTTCAATGAGAACATCGATCTTGATGAGAATAAACTACACGGTTGTCAACATCCTTATCCTTCTTTTTTTCATATTTCCTTTCGTATGGATGCTGTCAGCTTCCTTCAAAACGCAGGTGCAGGTGCTGTCTCCGGAACATCTATTTACATTTACGCCTACTTTTAAAAACTATCTGACTGTATTTCGCGAATACGATTATTTGAAGTATATTATGAACAGCTTTCTGATCGCTGCTGTCTCTACTTTCGGTGCTCTTCTGCTTGGTCTGCCCGCAGCATATGCCATTGCTAAGTACCGTATGCAGTACCTAGCGCTCACTATATTGATCGCCAAAATTATTCCGGGTATTACCTATCTGGTGCCATGGTACATTTTGTTCAACAAAGTTAAGCTTATCGATACGTTCACCGGCATGATTTTCAGCCATATGGTTATCGGACTTCCTTTTATTATGTGGGTCATGATTCCATTCTTTGAATCGTTCCCTAAAGAAGTGGAAGAATCATCCTGGATCGACGGCAGTTCGAAGATTCGTACTTTTTTTGAGATGGTAGTGCCGGTTTCAATTCCGGGGATTGTGACGTCCTCGCTGCTCGCCTTCATTTTCTCTTGGAATAACTTTATGTTTTCGTTGATTTTATCGGGGGAAAAAACAAAAACGCTCCCCATAGCCGTCTTCGCCTTTATCGCTAATACGTCCATTAACTGGGGAGCCTTGATGGTTGCAGCTTGTATCATTACCCTTCCGGTTGTCATACTTGCGCTGTTTGCACAAAAATATATCATTAGTGGATTATCAGCCGGAGCTGTAAAAGGATAATAGAATCTGCACACGCCACCTGCCTAGTACAATACCCAGTACCCATAGCACAAACGATTCAAGTATAATAATCGGTATAACAGCTAGAGAGGGGCGTTGGGATGCTGCGCAGGTGGAATACGTTCAGTAAAATGGTATTGCTCATCGTATGTTTATTGCTGCCGATCGTAATGATCTATAGCTATACGAATCATGTTTCAGTGAACGTTGTCGAGAAGGAACTTAGAGAGAAGAATCTGAACAGGCTTTCCTTTTTCACCACTCAAATGGATAATATTGTAGATCAATTATCAATTCTGTCCATTATTGTTAGCAGAGATCCCAGTATCATCGAGCTTGGGAATCCTCTTGCCCAGGGCGACCCTTTCAATCAGCTGAAGGCGCAGGAGATTCTCATCCAAAAGTTAAGCTTGCTGAGCGCAACAAGCAGTTGGCGCAACAGGCTGACCATTTATTTGCCAAAGATAAAGCAGGTGCTGTCAAATGATTATTATAGTGTGTACGACGATAGTTATTTGCAGCAATCGACAGCGTATTGGGATTTTCACTTGAGCCGCAGCGGCGAATCATACTTCTCCAAAGTGGTTTGGAGTCCTCTGCTGGTCAACAGAAGGCTGACCGATGCCGAAGCAGTGGTGGAAGTACGCTTTTCCGAGAGCAACATGATACGCTTGCTGAATGATTATGCCCAGGACGGGAATGGAAATTCCTTTTATTATAAACCGGGATTCAAACCGATCACGGATAACGCGGGGAGCACTGGGATTACGGAGGACATTGTCGCACGTTTGAACCTGGAACCTCAGGATCAGACCGGCCATCGCATTGTAGTAATCGGCAATGAACAATATATGGTGAACTATGTGCGATCGAAAAGCCTAGGCTGGTATGTGGTTGACTATTTGCCGCTTAAGCAAGTGCTGGCGCCTATTACCGAGAGCCGCAATCTGTTTTATTTGTCCATTTCTCTTATGCTGCTGATCAGTATCTTGGCGGCCGTTTTCCTGTACAGGCAGGTTCAGTTGCCAATTCAGCAGCTGCTGCTCGGGGTTCAAAAGATTCAAAAGGGCGCTTACTCGCACCGGCTGAATTATCGTCCGAGAAACGAGTTTGATTATTTGTTCACGCGATTTAATGAAATGGCAGAAGAAATCCAACGGCTGCTGGAGAAGGTTTATATGGAAAATATACGATTTCGCGATGCCAAATTAAAGCATCTGCAATCGCAGATTAATCCGCACTTTTTGTCCAATTGCATGTTTTTTATTCATAATATGATCTCCATTGACGACAAGCAGGCCGCTACGACGATGGTCTTGAATTTATCGCAATATTTTCGTTATATCACGATGCTGGAGCATACGCTTACAACACTTCGTGAGGAACTAAAGCTGATAGAAAATTATTTGACGATCCAAAATTTGCGGATTGAGCGATTTCATTATGAAATTGATCTCCCGGATGATTTGCTCGATCAACAAATTCCAAGATTGATGATTCAGCCTATTATCGAAAACACGATTGTTCATGGCATAGAAAAAAGCAAAAGCTACGGCATCATCAACGTTACAGGCGAACAGTGGGCTGGTGGATACCGAATTATGGTAGATGACAACGGAGTCGGATTATCAGAGCAGCAATTAATCGAGCTTCAACAAAAAGTATCAAATCCCCTGGATCAGGAGAAGGGCTGCGGATTATGGAACGTCCATCAAAGGTTGACTTATCAGTTCGGACAGCAATCCGGCCTCACGTTCTCACTTTCACCTCTTGGAGGACTTAGAGTTACGATTCAATGGAGCGTTATAGAGAATTTTGTGGCGGAAGGGGGATACTCGGATGCTGCAATTGCTTCTAGTCGATGATGAGATGAGTGTGGTGGAAACATTGGCCATCACGATTCCATGGAAAGAGATGGGGTTTGAAACGATTCATAAAGCGTATTCGGCAACGGAAGCGCTGGACATTATGAATATGCACCCGATCGATATTATGATTACAGATATACGGATGCCCGTGATGGACGGACTTGAGCTGGTGCGAACAGTTTCCATGCAGTGGAAGCATATCAAATGCATTCTGTTAACAGCTCATGCCGATTTCGAATACGCGCAGACGGCAATCAAAAGAAATATTTGCGATTATTTGCTGAAACCCATCAGTCAGGAAGAAATGGTCGAGCGAATTTCCACGGTTGTTCGAGCGATTCGCGCCGAAAGGGAAAGTAACGATACTTATCATCGGGCGATGAAAGCGATGCGCGATCACTTTCCAAGACTTCGGGGAGAGTTGTTACACGATTTGTTGCAAGGCAAACGGATCACCATGGAGAAGCTAACCGAGAAGATCAACTTACTTGAAGTGCCGGTTCGAGTCAATGACGACATCGTGATGATATTGGTACGATTCAAAGAACAGTTTTCCGATTATGACCCGTTCGAAATGTCATTAATGGAATTTGCCATCGTGAACTTGGCTGAGGAGACCTTTGAGGAATATTTTCACGTTTGGTCCTGTAAAGATGTGCACGATTACTTGGCATTAGTGTTGATTCCCAAGGAATGGGTACACAACGGTCTACTGGAGTTGGGAGAGTCCCTTCAATACCATGTAAACAGGTTGACCAATCAGCTGCAAATGAACATTCAGCATTTTCTGAAAAAGCGGGTTTCCGTCCTTCTTGGACATTGGGGCGTTTTTCCTGAGGAAATAACCAAGCTGTACAACAGCATGCTGCTCATTTTCAGCAAAAGATTCGGTCATGAAAAGGATTTGCCGGTTTATATAGCTGATGATTCGGATATATCTGAAATTAGAACCTTGGTTCTACTGTATGAACCTCCGTTGCTTGTACATTTAATGGAAGCAGGACACTGGGAGGCCGTCGGGCAAAAGCTCGAAGGCATACTTGAAGAATTGGAAAGTGATTGGTCGGAGTCGTCCGAGCATATTACGGAAGCGTTCTTTTACTTTTTTTCCGCTTTTTCTTTCATAGCTCACAAGAACGGCAGGAAACTGGCAGACCTGATTGATGCCGATTACGTCCGGGCCAAGGAGCTGACACCGAGCAAGACGGTGAAGCATTTAAGCGATTGGGTATGGAGGGTTTTTGGGAAGTTTAAGGACCAAGCGGTACACGAAACTCAGAGCGCAAGAATGCTCGCGGTCAAGAAAGCGCAGAAGTATATTTTATCCCATCTGTCCAGCGATATTTCTTTGCAATCGATATCCGAGCACCTGCAGATGCACCCTGCTTATTTATCGAGGCTGTATAAATTAGAAACAGGGGAGAACATTAGTGATTATATCACCAGCCTAAAAATGGAAAAATCACTGCAGCTTCTAAAACACAGCACAAACAAAATTTACGAAATCGCTATTGAAGTAGGCTATCAAAATCCGCATTATTTTATCAAAGTATTTAAAAAGCATTTTGGCTTGCCCCCTCAGGAATACAGAAATTCCAAAGCATTGGAGTAAAAAGAATTGGTATTTGCGGTACAGTCTTTTCCATCCAGCTATACATAAGTCTCTTCCACGGCTTATATGATTAGTAAGGGCTAAGTAATATTAGTTAATAAGGGGGCGAAAGAAATGGAAGGGTATTCTTTGACATTACGTTCCATGCTGGAGAGAGCCGAGGCATTGTTTCCGAAAAAAGAGGTGGTTTCCCGAACCGGTGGGCAAATATTTCGTTATACGTACAGGGATTTTGCCGAACGGACGAGACGGCTTTCTTCCGCTTTGCAGGCGCTTGGCGTTAAACGCGGCGACCGTGTAGCCACATTTGCCTGGAACGACCATCGGCATCTTGAAGCTTATTTTGCCGTCCCCTGTATGGGTGCTGTGCTGCACACCGTAAACATTCGGCTGCTCGACGAGCACATCATCTACATTTTGAACCATGCGGAAGACACCTTGCTTTTGGTCGATGAAAGCTTGCTGCCCATAATCGAAAGGATCAGCAGCAAGCTGAAAACCGTTAAAAGTTATATCGTGATGACAAATCAAGAAAGCCTTCCTGCCACTTCCTTTCAGCCGGTTTATTCTTATGAACGGCTCCTTGCGGAAGGAAACGCGGCATATGAATTCCCGGATGACATTCATGAAAGCGCTCCCGCAGGCATGTGCTATACTTCCGCGACGACCGGCAACCCGAAGGGCGTTATATATACTCATCGTGCCATTTATCTACACAGCTTCTGCTTGGGACTTGCGGATACGCTAGGTTTATCTGAACGGGATACGGTCATGCCTATCGTTCCGATGTTCCATGTCAACGCATGGGGACTGCCATTTGCTTCGGTCTGGTTCGGCAGCAGGCAAGTCCTTCCCGGAACCGCTCCTACGCCTGAAATATTACTGAACCTGATCGCCGATGAGAAAGTGACGATTTCAGCAGGGGTTCCCACTGTTTGGATTGCCGCCCTCAAGGTGATGGAACAGAAATCCTTTGACTTTTCGCACGTGAGAGCTTTAATATGCGGAGGCTCAGCCGCTCCGCGCAGTATTATCGACAAGTTTGAATATCATTACGGTATTCCCTTTTATCACGCCTATGGCATGACGGAAACGAGCCCCGTGGTCACGTACGCGCGGATCAAAAGCGATTTGGAAAACAGCTCGAAGGATCAGTTGCTGGACATTCGTTCCATGCAAGGACTGCTCGTCCCGGGAGTGGAAATGAAAATTATCGGTGCAAACGGCGAAGTCGCATGGGACGGCAAGGAAATGGGCGAACTGCTTCTACGCGGTCCCTGGATCGCGGAGGAATATTATAAGGATGAACGGACGGAAGAAGCCTTCCAAGACGGCTGGCTGCTAACCGGAGACATCGCTGTAGTCAATGCCGAGGGGTATGTGAAGCTCATTGACCGCACCAAAGATTTGGTCAAAAGCGGCGGCGAGTGGATCTCCACCGTTGATTTGGAGAACGAGCTGATGGCGCATCCCACTGTCTTTGAAGCTTGCGTGGTAGGGATTCCCCATGAGAAATGGGGAGAACGTCCGCTTGCCTGCGTCGTTCTTAAGGATCCCGCTCAATCGGCAGGAAAAGAAGAGCTGCTCCAATTTTTAAGCGAACGTGTGGTAAAATGGTGGTTACCGGACGATATCGTGTTTCTTACGGAGATCCCGAAGACCTCAGTCGGCAAGTTTTTGAAGCGCAGCTTGCGGGAGCAATTCCAGCTTCACTATTCGGATAGAGATGAGGTTGTGTAAAGTGATCGTAGCAGATGCCATATTGGCAAACTTTGGAATGGACAAGGAAACCTTTATCCTGCACATGGAGGAAGGACGAAGAAATTCGGCATTGGCATCGCTGGGCATTGACTACACTGAGCTTCACCCGGATCGCGTCGTCATGACCATGCCGGTTGGACCGAAAACCCATCAGCCGGCGGGCATTCTGCACGGAGGAGCCTCGGTTCTATTGGCGGAATCGGCGGCTTCCATCGCTTCCATCATCAATATCGACAACCAGCAATATGCGGCGGTAGGGCTGGAGATTAACGCCAACCACCTCCGGAGCAAAAGCGACGGCATCGTGACTGCGGTCGCTATTCCTTTACACAAAGGACGCAAAACGATGGTTTGGGATATCAGGATCACTGACGAACAGGATAAATTGATCTGTATCTCCCGCTGTACGGTGGCAATTATTGATAAAAAATGAGCGCCCAACAAGAAGGCACGGATCCTGCATGAACCGTGCCAGCATCCTTTTTAGGCGGAATCAAGTATTAACAGCCCAGCGGTACAAAATTGTCAGTTAACAGTAATAGCCTGGCTGCCCATTGTCTCCCACACATCTTTAAAATCCCATAAACTATATCGTTCCTCTTTTCCAGTCATAGGGTCGTTCATATATGCATGATCGTCATCCCAACCGGTCATAAGCAAAGCATGTTCCGGTTCATACCAATCAACTATATCTCCGTTATAATCCTGCCATTCTAAAGCGATATTCGGCGTAACCATGTTTTCCGTAGCCCAAACAACGACAGGCTTTCCGGATTTAATCGTTTCCAGAAGATCATTGAATGAGGCCCCAGTAATGTCTTTTATGTTACCCGGTAGATAGGTGTTAATAACATTAGCAACAGGGGCATGGAACACCCCAAAACCAACAGAGAATGGATCCCCGACAAAAACATACTGTGGATTTGCCCCAATCATTGCATCATCATCGTTGGCAGCAGGCATATCTCCTTTAGGTAATGCGTTTGCGATATCTTCTTTTTTCACGCTTACTCCTGCCCAATTCAATAACATGGTGGCTGCAACAGCTTCACAACCATTCGACAAATCAGGAAGTTGTGATAGGGGAGTAGTATTTGTTATGTGATAATAATGGAATTCTTCAGCTGCATTGATAGGAGGAGTACTGCTGCAATATAACAATCCAAGGGAAAACAAGAGTATAGCACTGAATGTTTTCAACATTAACGACCCCAATTCTAATCATCTACTCTATCAGGTACCCACCGCAATACTTCGACATAGCATGTCGAAATCCTCTCAAAAGGAAAACCTCGATGGTTTCAAATACTTATTTTAAGTTGACACTTAATTAAGTATATGCTAAAATATAAATATGATAGATAAAGCCATTCAAGCAATAACGGAACCCAGGCGCAGAGATATTTTACATCTCGTCCGTGATGGGGAGCTGACCTCCAGTGCCATTGCTTCGCATTTTGACGTTTCAGCACCGGCCATATCGCAGCATCTTAAAGTTTTGGAAGAAGCCGGACTCGTCGTGGTGAGGCGAGCTGGCACCAAACGATTTTATGGGATTAGGAGGGAAGGGTTTGCCGAATTAATGCAGTATATCGAGAGCTTCTGGGATGACAGTTTGATGCGCTTAAAGGAAGCCGCGGAAGAGGAGGAGAGGAGAAAGCATGACTTCAATCAACAGCAGTGACACGATCAAGAAAGAGATTTTTATCGAATGCCATCCGGAGACATTGTTCTCCTTCTTTACTGACCCTGACAAATTAGTTCGTTGGATGGGACGTCACGTATTACTCGACCCGAGTATCGGCGGTAAATTTCGCATTGATATTAACGGGAGTGATATTGCCATGGGTGAATATAAGGAAATGATCCCGAACGAGAAAATCGTCATGTCGTTTGGATGGGAGAAATCGAAGGTACTGCCTCCCGGATCCAGCACCCTTGAATTCAGTCTACTCCCCAAAGACAATGGCACTCTCTTGGTTTTGACGCACTACGATCTGCCGGCATCGGAAGTTGCCCCACATGAAAAAGGATGGATGCATTACATGCCTCGCCTGCAATCGATAGCGCAAGGACAAGATCCAGGCGTCGATCCGTTGTCTGCACAAGCTAATTAATGTAAAAATGCGAATCTTATGTACAGAGGTATCTAAGGCAGTTACTCCTTTCGAGAGTAGCTGCCTCTTTGTTGTACCTTCGGATCACCTTCAGTACGGGTCATTTTCGCGGTTACAATCGCGCGGTTTCAAAAAAATGAATAAATTCTTTAACGATAGGCGTAATAAACCGGTTCTTGTGGTAAATGAAAAATATGCTTCTGGACAATGTTCGAGAATCCAAGCTTTTATAAATCAGCTGCCCCTTCTTCACCTCATCCTCAACAGCCAACCTCGATAAAACGGAAATGCCCAGCCGGCATATGACAGCGCGTTTGATGGCTTCCGTTGTCCCCAGCTCCATCCCGCCTTTGTTGTCAATTTGATACTGGCCGGACCATATTTCCATCATTCGGCGTGAAGACGAGTCCTGATCTCTCAAAATCCATTTTTCGTTCTGCAGCAGCTCCGGTCCGATCACTTCGGTTTGCGCCAGCGGATGATCCGGATAGACGACGAGACCAAGCTCATCATCAACCAATGGAATAATGACCAGCTCCGGATCATCGATTTTATTCTCGGCGACGAGACCGAAATTAATTTCAAACTTTTTCACCATGTCCACGATTTGAGGCGTATTCTTTATTTGCAAAACGATATTGACCTCGGGATACACTTCGCGCATTTTCCCCAGCAGCTTCGGAAGTAAATACGTTGCCGGGGTATTGCTTGAACCGATGACAATTTTTCCTAATTTAGACTGTGCGTAATCGGACAGCACCTGCTCCGCTTCCTCGCTCCACGAGACGATACGGGAGGCGTAATGAAGCAGCGCCTTGCCTTCTTCTGTAAATAGTATCAGCTTGTGCCTATGAATAAAGAGTGGAACCCCCGCCTCTTCCTCAAGCTTCTTCATATGGAACGAGACGGACGGTTGTTTGATATTGAGGCGGGCCGCGACGGCCGTAAGCTTCTTATATTCGGAGAGTAATACTACTATTCTCAACTGCTGCAAAGTAAACAAATTTCCCGACTCCTCATAACTATAGATTTTATCTATACAATACTGCATAAATGTCATTGTTATATTTATTTTATATTAAAACTGTGATAACTTTCGTAAAACACTTGCCCCTTACAATGAATAATATCAAGTTGAAAGGAGAGTAATGACGTGGATGGACAAGCTGTAACAAGCGGGATAAGCGAAGTGCCTGCTGAGCTGTCAAAGCAAATGTCGCGGAGGAAAGGAAAATTCTACCGTCTACTGACACCTTATATATTCGTATTTCCGGCGATGTTGTTTCTGTTTATATTTGTGCTTCTGCCGTTGATCATGACGTTTGTACTGAGTTTAACGGATTGGAATTTAATCTCGGTAGATTTCAATTGGGTCGCCTTGGACAACTATCGAAAAATGTTGGGAGACCGAGACTTTTGGAAGGTCGTCCGAAATACGCTGGTGTTCGGCTTTTTTTCAGTCGGCTTTACGATTGGCGCCGCATTGCTTCTGGCCGTGCTGCTAGATAAAAAAATGAAGGGGATCCGCTTTTTCAGGAGCTTGATTTTTTTGCCCTATATTACGCCAATGGTTGCAGTCAGTACGGTGTGGATATGGATGTACGATCAGCATTTCGGATTAATCAATTGGTTTACAGGTCTGTTAGGAGTGCCGCAAATTCCTTGGCTGACCAAGCCGGGCTGGGCAATGGCGGCGATTATTATCGCAAAGGTCTGGAAGGTCGTCGGGTATTACACGATACTGCTGATCGCCGGTATGCAAAACATTCCCGAAGACTTGAATGAAGCCGCCAGGATCGATGGAGCCGGGGAAAAGCAGATCTTTCTCAAAATTACGCTGCCCCTGCTTTCACCCTACATTTTGTTCATCATGATTGTAGCTATTCTCGCTTCGTTCCAGGATTTCGATATGGTGTTCACCATGACCCATGGCGGGCCGGCTGACAGCACGAACATGCTGATTTATTACTTATATCAATTCGGATTCCAGTTTTTTGAGGTAGGCTATGCGTCTTCCGTATCGGTGTTCCTGTTTATCGTATTGTTTCTGATCACTTGGCTGCAAATGTATGTCTCGAAAAAGTGGGTGCATTACTCATGAGAAGCTTGCAGAAGGTGCAAAATACGCTGCTTATCGCATTTTTATCCGTACTTTCACTGTTCATGGCGCTTCCATTTATTTGGATGTTCGTCACATCGTTCAAAGCCTATGACGAGGTTTTCGTTTTCCCGCCGCAGTTTATTCCGGCCATGTTTCATTGGTCGAACTATGCCGACGTGATGAAGGCTGCGCCTTTTGCGAGATATTTCGGGAACAGCGTTTCGATGACGATCCTGATTACAATCCTTCAATTG
This sequence comes from Paenibacillus sp. GP183, assembly GCF_900104695.1. Lineage (NCBI taxonomy): Bacteria > Bacillati > Bacillota > Bacilli > Caryophanales > Paenibacillaceae > Paenibacillus > Paenibacillus sp. GP183. The sequence goes on along the minus strand of NZ_FNSW01000001.1, from coordinate 2,075,573 downwards.
CTCAGCTCCGTGCTTGCCGCCTATGCTTTTGCACGCATGAGCTTCAAGGGCCGGCAAACGATGTTTCTGATCGTACTTTCCACGATGATGGTCCCGATTTATGTCACGTTTATTCCTAATTTTTTGATCATTAAACAAATCGGTATCTTCAATACGTATTGGGCATTGATCGTTCCATTCTGCGCCAGCGCCTTCGGCATTTTTATGATGAGACAAGCCTTTCTGCAGGTTCCGAAAGAATTGGAGGAGGCGGCCACGCTCGATGGGTGCAATCATATGCAAATCATTTGGCATGTCATGCTCCCGTTATCGATGTCACCGATCCTTACGTTTGGTTTGCTCAGCATCATTTGGCACTATAACGACTTCTTTTGGCCGCTTGTCATAACGAACAGCGAAGAGCTGAGAACGCTGCAGGTGGGTCTGGCAAGCATGATCTCGGAGGAGGGCGGAGGCAAGGGAACACAGTGGAATTTGGTGATGGCGGCATCATCGCTCATTATTTTTCCGTTGATTATCTTATTCTTGATGGTTCAAAAGCACATCGTCAGGGGAATCGCCACAACAGGCATAAAATAGACCGCCATTCTTGCAACTACCAACCATTTTTAATTGAGAAGGAGCAACTGCACATGAATAAGAAAAGTATTGTATTGTTAACCTCTCTTGCCCTGGTCGCTTCGGCATGCGCGAGCTCTAAGCCTGCTGCCACCACCAGTAACGCGAGCACGTCTGCAAATCCGGCTAGCACAGCTGCTGCTGTTAAGAAGGCACCCGTCGAAATCGAATTTTGGCACGCTATGGGCGGCGATTTAGGAAACGTTCTGAAGCAGCAAATCGATACGTTCAATCAATCACAAACCGAGGTTGTGGTTAAACCGGTATTCCAGCAAAGCTATGACGTAACCGGGGAAAAATTGCAGGCTGCCGTAGTGGCCGGAAACGTTCCGGATATTGTTCAGCTCAATACGCGCGTATGGCCGGCATTTGCCCAAAATGGCGCCCTGCTGGCTTTGGACAACTATGTGAAAACCGATAAGGATTTTAACGCCGCAGATTTGAAAAAAGGCTTGATGGTTAACACAGCGTTGAACGGCAAGCAATATACGCTGCCTTATAACCGCAGCACACCGATTTTGTATTACAATAAAGATATTATGAAGGAAATTGGACTCAATCCGGAAGATCCGGTGCATACCTGGGACGAACTGGTTGCCGCAGCGAAAAAAGCGACAGTTGTCAATAATGGCAAAACAGAGCGCTTCGGCTTTGCCGCCAGTATGTCGGGATGGTACGATTATTCGATGATTTGGTCCGCAGGCGGCAATGTGCTCGGGACTGACATGAAGACTGTATTGCTTGACAAGCCCGAAGCGGCGCGTGGATTGCAGCTATGGGTTGATATGGTTAATAAAGATAAGACCATGATGCCTCCAGTCGGCGGAACGAGCACAAGCGGCACTGGAGCAGGTCAAAGCTTGGATCAAAGCTTCTATAGCGGCAAGGTCGCCTTCTTCATCGGGAGTACAGCCAGCCTTTCGACAGTAATGAACAACGCGAAGTTCTCGCTAGGCGCTACGTTCCTGCCCAAATTCAATGAATACGCGACTCCTACGGGCGGAGCCAACCTGGCGATTTTGGCCAAAACGTCCAAGGAAAAGCAGGATGCGGCTTGGAAGTTTATCAAGTTTATGACGTCCAAGGAGCAGACCATTTACTTCTCGCAAAAATCCGGATATTTGACGATTCGCGAATCCGCGGAGAAATCGACGGAAATGCAAGACTATTATAAAAAATTTCCGCTCTTTACAGTTGCATTGAAACAGCTGGATTACGCCAAAGAAGTGCCTTCGCTGGAACAAACGAAGCGGATTGAGACGGAAATCGATAAAGCCATGGAAAAAGCGGTTACGACCAATATCCCTGCCGAGCAAGCGATGAAGGAAGCGGCGGACAAGATTAGAGGGTACATCAAATAACAACGGGTGGCACGGATCCACAGGGAAGGATATCATAAGTTTATGGAAATCAATATCTACCATTTCGTCGAAGGGGCGCAGCAGGCGAAAGGCTTAACGGTCATCATCGACGTGTTTCGAGCCTTCTCGGTCGCATGCTATGTAACGGACAACGGCGTTAAAGATCTGTTTCCGGTGGGAAGCATGGAGACGGCTTACGAGCTGAAACGGGAAAACCCCGATTATATTTTGATGGGAGAAAGGGGAGGCCTCATTCAACCCGGCTTCGATTACGGCAACTCCCCCTCCACCGTGAAATCCGTCGATTTTGCCGGAAAAACCGTAGTGCATACGACAAGTGCGGGTACACAAGGAATTGTCAATGCCGTTCACGCCGATGAAATTATAACGGGAAGTTTTGTCAACGCACAGGCCATCATCGATTACATCCGTGCGAAAAATCCGGATCACGTGTCCCTGGTGTGTATGGGCTGGGATGCTGTGGAAGAGGCGGATGAAGATACATTATTCGCCATCTATGTGAAGAACGCCTTGGAAGGGAAACCTAACGATTACGAAGCCATCCTCCATTTTATGCGCCATGAAAGCAAGACCGGTAAATTTCTCGACGTTCGCGACGGAGCTTCCGCTCCGCCTGAAGACTTTGAATTGTGTTTAAGCTTGGACCGCTTCCCATTCGTATTAAAAGCGGAGCCGTTCGGAGATTCTCTGGTTAAGCTTCATAAAGTAGAGGTATTATCGCAAGGAGGGCAACCACATGGTGTCTAAAGCTGAGAGCCATTCAGCGAACCGTCGTGTGCTGATTATCGGGACGGACGGCTTGCGACCGGACAGTGTCGACCTTGAGCTTATGCCGACTTATGCGAAGCTGATGGAAAGCGGTACGTTGTTCACCTCTTTTCATGCCGCATATCCGTCGGAAACAAGGGTCAGTATGACAACCTTGACGACTGGGGTTTATCCCGGACGTCATGGCGTTGTCAGCAATTTGAAATACGTGCCTGGCTTCGGTGAAGACGGATTTGTTCAAACCGGAAACGACAAGCACCTGTTGTCTTACAGCCAGATGAAGTCAGAGCCGTTCATTCTGCGTCCGACCTTGGGCGATCGTCTGCACGAGCATGGAACATGTCTCGCTGTTGCTGCTTCTAGCTCGCCAGGTGCATCGCTCTTGTGGAACTTGAATCACCCTGAACTGGTCGTGAATCCGTCCTCCTGGTATGGAGTTGGTGAGCTTGAACAGCTGCATACCCAATTGGGCGGCGTTCCCGAAGAACAAAGCAAAGTGAAGAAGGAGCGCGCACTTTGGGCTACACGGGCGCTGACCGATATTCATTTGAAAAACCCGAATAATCAAGTCATGGTGTTATGGTTGTCCGAGCCTGACATGAGCCAGCATGACTATGGAATCGGGTCCCCGGAAAACAAAGAAGCACTGCAATTGGTCGACTATTGTGTGTCTGAGGTGCTCAAAGCCATCGAAGAACAAGGCCTGGGCGAACAGCTGAACATCTTGCTGATAAGCGATCATGGGCATTCCACGGTGCAAGCGCAGGGCTCTCTTCAAGGACATCTGCAAACAGCCATCGAGGCATTGGGACTGCAGTCCGGCTTTATCACAACTGGCAATTACTTGCATGCTCCCGAAGGGAAAGAGCCGTCGGATCAGGATGTCGCCGCCATTGTCGAATGGCTGCAGGCTCAAGAATGGTGCAGTCTAGTGTTTGCAGGACCTTCGAAATATCAGGATTTGCCGGGCGTGCTGCCGCTTGAGCATCTGCTCGGACCAATCAAGCACAGCCGCGCTCCGCTTCTTGCGATCCAACCGAAATGGGATAGCGAATTGAATGAATTCGGCGTACCCGGTATGATTCAGGCGCTCACTTCTTCACCGATTCGTTCCACGCACGGCACAATGAGTCCTTACGATATACATTGCTTTTGTTTGGGCGTCGGCGGCAGCTTCAAGCAAGGCCACGTTTCTGACATACCCTGCGGCATCGTCGATATCGCACCGACGGTGTGCCATTTGATCGGTCTTCGTACGGAATCAGGCTTCGACGGCAGAGTGCTTGCCGAAGCATTCCGGCCGGAGCTGACAGAGGATCTTAAGGAGCATGAAGTTTCGGAAGTTTCGAAAATTAGAGTGGACAACGGTCCTAAAGACTCACAAGGCTTAACTGTGATTAACGTTAACGGGACAGCATACATTTCAGGTTGTTAAAACAAAGATGAACTTTCCAAATTTTTGGAAGGTCAGATCGTCGAGAAAGTCTCAACGGTCTTTCTATTTTTCTGGAAGGATGTTTTTCAGCCTTCCAGCATTCTGGAAAACGAAAATCGACGCTGGAAAGATGTTTTCCATCGTTCCAGCGACCGAATATGGTCCAGCAAGCCTTTTATTGGCTCTGGAAGATTGTTTTTCAGTCTTCCAGCATTCTGAAAAAAGAAATCCCGTGCTGGAAAGATGTTTTTCATCCTTCCAGCGACTCTCTCTCTTGAAGAGTTGGGTTACTCGACAATCTGAACCTTCCAAATTTTTGGAATGTTTTTTTATTTGGATGATAGTAATGGATTTCAGAAGACTATTTTAAATAAGCATGATTTTTTAAGTGCTAATTCATAGGAACTTCGTTTATACTGGAATAAAAAGATTTTAGGAGGAGGATGAATAATGACAGTACACCATTTTCAACCCGAAATTTACTACAACACAATAGGTGGACATCAACCCGTGCTTAAAATTGCCGATGGGGATACCGTCGTGACAAACACAGTTGATGCAAGAGGCTGGGATCACAGTGGGGAAAGCGTGGCCGGACGAGGCAATCCGATGACAGGGCCATTCTATGTGGAAGGCGCACAGCCTGGAGATACGCTTGCTATTCAGCTAGAGTCGATGACCCCCAACCGGGGCTGGGGTTGGACGTCCAGCGTATTAGCGCCGAACGTCGTCGATCCCACGGCTGCCGCTGCTTTACCGCCATCCGAAATAACTCGGTGGTCTGTTCAGGAAGATTTGGTTTTTCTGGAGAAGCCCACTTCCGGTCTGGTCAATTTGAAGCTGAAGGCAAGTCCATTTCTGGGATGCTTTGGGGTGGCGCCTTCCAGGGGACAGGCCATTTCAACGGCTACGAGCGGTGTATACGGCGGAAATATGGACTATAAAGGACTTGTATCCGGTGTTACTGTCTATTTTCCGGTTTTATCGGAAGGAGCGCTTTTTCATCTTGGGGATGGGCATGCCGTTCAAGGCTGCGGGGAAATTGTGGGTACCGGTGTGGAAATTTCCTTGGATGTCCGTTTCACGGTTCGGGTGCTGAAAGGAAAAACAATCGGGTGGCCGAGAGGCGAATCCGAAACACATTTGTTTTGCATCGGCAACGCCAGGCCGCTGGACCAAGCGCTGCAGCATGCAACGACGGAAATGCTGTCTTTGCTTAAGGAAGATTACGGCTTAACGGATTCGGAAGCAAGCCTCCTTATGGGCCAGGCTGTTGAGTACGAGGTAGCTAATGTATTCAATCCCGCATACAGCGTCGTGTGTAAAGTTCCAAAAGCCGTATTATCCATGTTATAAAAGAAGAAGGAAATTAGACCAACAACTATGCCATGGACGATAAGTTCCATGGCTTTTTTCTCTCCGATTGATTGGATTGTGTGAAAAAGTATCTAGACATGTAAAAATTATGCATGTAATATGGAATAAAATGTGACATTTTACTGTTGTACATAGAGTTATAAATTCAAGAATAGGTTACCCTGAAAACCAATTAACACATTTCCACTAATATTATTGTACTCAAAACGTGTAAGAACAACGAAAATATAATAATTGGCACGAATATTGCTCGAATTAATTATCAAATTTTTATGTAAACAAAATTGCCATTGAATGTCCATTTATGATGGAGTTGGAACTGAAGCAATGAAGAATTCATACTCCCGCGCCTTCACTTGGGCTATGTCATCCGAATTAAAGTCAGAATATTCATTAAACTATGAGTCGATGCAAAAATAAAGTTGATCTTCTCCAAAGCCTATAAAACAGGATTTCCTGAGTATTGGCATGAAAATTGCTTGATCTTTATATAATTCTTTTCAAAAGGAGGGAAAACAGATGACAATTAGAGACGTGACAGAAATAATTCATTCTTTTAAAGCTTATCTTGACATTGGCTCCGCCTATTCTCCGAAGGTTGTTCCGCACAAGGAACAGGTAACATTCTTATCGAAAAAAACCGGAATTCCTCAGCTTTGGTACTGGGATGCAGCCGAATCTCGCAGTGAACAATTCAACGTTATGCCCGACTCGGTGATGGATGTCAGTCATTCTCCAAACGGAGATAAAATCGTCATCGGCATGGACTACAAGGGAAACGAAAAGCAGCAGCTTTATCTGATCGATAATGAAACTCGAGCGGTTGAAGAATTGATGATAGCCCCGGAGTATTTTCATTACTTGGGAGGTTGGTCCCCCTGCGGGAAGAAAATTGCCTGGTCCAGCAATCGCAGGAATCCCGCATATTTCGATGTGTTCGTGCAAGATGTAGAGACAAAACAAACCGAAGTCGTCTACCGGTTCGAAGGCAGATGCGATCCCGAACGCTGGCTGCCGGACGGCAACAGCCTGCTGATCAAATGTCGGGAAGGCAGTCATTTGCAAAGGTTATATGTTCTGGATTTGAATTCCGGCGGTACGACAAGGATCGGGTTTGAAGCTCTGAGCCGTTATGAGTCCGTGCAGATAGTGAAGGATGGAAGCTTGGGGTATTTATTGTCCGACGCTGCGGAGAACACAATGGCTTTATATCGTTTTACTTTGAGGTGTGAGCTGACCAAACTGGCGCATTTCCCCAAATGGGATATCGAGGAAGCCAAGCTGTCTCCCGACGAAACCACGATCGCTTATACGGTTAACGAAGGCGGTATTTCAATCCTTCACATATACGACGTGACAACCGGACAATCCGATGTAATCGCAGAAATTCCGCAAGGCGTGATCGACTCGATCGCATGGTTTAATGAAAGGCAGCTGATTTTCACTCTGAAGAGTCCAGTTTTACCGGGGGATATATTCCGCTACGGCGTGGAAACCCATTCCCTGGAAAGGCTTACTCATTTCGGCCGGACAGAAGGAGATGATCCGTCTTGGCGAGAGCCGGAATTGCGCACCTTTTCTTCGTTTGACGGGCTCAAGGTTCCTTATTTTTATTATAAGCAGGAAGCGAAGAAATCGCCTGCTGTTGTCTATGTGCATGGCGGTCCCGAATCGCAAGCCAAATATGAATTCAATGCGGTCGTTCAGTACTTGGCCGGACAAGGTTTTGCCGTATTCGTACCCAACGTTCGGGGAAGCTCAGGGTACGGCAATGAATATATGAACTTGGATAACGGAAGAAAAAGACTGGACTCCGTTGCAGATCTGGCCTGGCTGGTCAAAGACATAGCCGGAATCGATGCTGTGGATAGCGAGAAAATCGGTATTATCGGCAGAAGCTATGGCGGATTCATGGTGCTCGCTGCGTTGACCCAATATCCCGATTTGTGGGCGGCAGGCGTAGACATTGTCGGCATTTCGCATTTCCGCACGTTTCTGGAAAATACCGGACTTTGGCGCAGGAAGCTAAGGGAGATGGAGTACGGCACTTTGGCGGACGATTCGGACTTCTTTGAAGAGATCGCTCCATTGAATCTGTCTCATAACATTAAAGCTCCCTTGCTAATCTTTCATGGTAGAAACGATACTCGCGTGCCGGTTAGCGAATCCGAACAGATGTATGCAGATATGATAGCAAGAGGGCAGCAAGCTGAGTTGATTGTCTTCGACGACGAGGGGCATAAGACAGAAAAGCTCGAGAATCACATCCTGATGAACGAGAAAGTCGCGCAATTTTTTCGGCAGCATTTGGAGCTTTAAGCTTTAATATTAGGACTCGGCGAATCTCCATAAAGTGAAGGTGAGCACATGGCTGAAGCGATCTTGGAAGTAAAAGATCTCAAAACGGTAATTAGAGACAAACAGAAGGTAACAACCATAGTAGACGTCATCAACTTCGAGATTGGGCCAAAAGAAGTAGTGGCGCTGGTTGGCGAATCGGGCTGCGGCAAGAGTATGACGTCGCTGTCCATCATGCAGCTATTGCCTAAAACGGGGGAAATCTCCAAAGGTGAAATCCGGTTTCGGGGGCGTAATCTGGTCGGACTCAATTACCGGGAAATGTCGCAGATCCGCGGACGGCAAATCGCGATGATCTTTCAGGAGCCAATGACCTCGCTGAACCCGGTGCTGACGATCGGCTTGCAGTTGACCGAATCGATCGTCCGTCATTTGAAAGTTTCGAAAACTGAGGCAGTCACCATTGCGGACGAATGGCTTCGCCGGGTCGGATTCCCCGAGCCGAAGCGAATTCGGAAGGAATTCCCGCATCGATTGTCCGGCGGCATGCGGCAGCGGATCATGCTGGCCATGGCCATGTCATGCAAGCCGGATTTGCTCATCGCCGACGAGCCGACGACCGCGCTTGATGTGACGATTCAAGCCCAGGTACTCGATCTGATTCGGCAATTGCTGAGAGAATCCGATATGTCCGTTCTCTTTATTACGCATGACCTCGGAGTGGTGGCCGAGATGGCGACCCGTGTGATCGTCATGTATGCCGGACAGATTGTGGAAACTACCGACGTTCGGACATTGTTCACATCGCCGATTCATCCGTATACGAAGGGCTTGCTGAACTCTACCCCGCGTATGCATGGAAAGATTGAGAAGCTAAGCCCGATCTCAGGTACGGTACCTCCTGCCGGACACTATCCGGAAGGCTGCCGATTCATGGATCGCTGTCCGATGGCAACGGCGGAATGCCGCGAGAAAGTGCCAGAGCTTAGGGAATATCGCCCCGGCCATAAAGTCCGCTGCATTCTTGTATAGCTAGTAAAGGGGGATAATCGGCTTGACCACTCCACTTCTGGAAGTAAAAGGACTCAAAAAGTATTTTCCGATCGACCAAAGCTTCAAGAAGGGCTCCATCAAGGCCGTCGACGAAGTGAACTTCATCGTACGCGAAGGAGAAACGCTGGGAATCGTAGGCGAATCGGGCTGCGGGAAATCGACGCTGGGTCGATTGATTTTACGGCTCTTGGATCCAACCGCAGGCGAAATCCTCTTTAACGGAGTCTCCATAGGTTCGATGAGCCAGCGCGAGCTTCGGCCTTTTCGGAAAAACCTGCAGTGTGTTTTTCAGGATCCATTCGCCTCGCTTAACCCGAGGATTTCAGTTGGGAACGCTATCGCCGAACCGATGATTGTTCAAGAAGGAATGAACCGTTCAGAGGCCATGCGGCAAGCGGAAGAATTGCTGGAAAAAGTAGGCCTCAGCAGAAATGTCGTCCGATTGTATCCTCACGAGTTTTCCGGAGGTCAAAGACAGCGTATTGCCATCGCCAGGGCGATCTCCTTAAAGCCGAAGCTCATTGTGGCGGATGAAGCCGTATCCGCTTTGGATGTATCCATTCAGGCCCAAATCGTCAATCTGCTCGGCGATTTGCAGAAGGAATCGAAAGTTTCCTACATGTTCATCTCCCACAACCTAAGCGTTGTGCGAAACATTTCAGACCGCGTAGCGGTGATGTATTTAGGACGTATCGTAGAGACTGCGAGCAGGGACCAGCTGTTCGAAAATCCGAAACATCCGTATACCCAGGCGCTTCTGTCCTCCGTGCCAGAGCCTGACGTTGACCTCAAGCGGGAACGGATGGTGCTGCGAGGCGAAGTGCCGAGTGCAGCCAATCCGCCTGCGGGTTGCCCATTTCATCCGCGCTGTCCGCATGCCGTTGATCGCTGCTCAATCGAAAGGCCTGCTTTTAAGGAAACAGAAGCTGGGCATTATGCCTCGTGCCATTTCGTTTAAAAATTCAGGAAAAATGAGAGGGGAACAGAAAAAAAATGCCGTACAAACCGTATCGAAAATTTGCTTCCATCGTGATTGCGTCCATGATGGGTGCCATCGTCATTTTAGCCGGCTGCACAGGGGCGGGGGGCAACACCGCTCAAAAAGAGTCGTCCGCACCATCCGCCGGGACAACCTCTTCTAAAAAGGATAAGGTCGACGGCGGCGAAATCATCGTCTCCAACACGACCGAACATCAGGGTTGGATGAAGCTCTGGACTACGTCGCAAGTATCGACTGAGATACAGGAGCTCGTATTCAACGGCTTGTACAAATTAACTGATCTTCAAGACATAGAGCCGGATCTGGCGGATGGCATGCCTCAGGTTTCTTCCGATTCTAAGGAATTAACAGTTAAAATCCGCAAAGGCATCACTTTCTCCGACGGCCATCCGCTAACAGCTGACGACGTCGTATTCAGTTACAACATTCCCATTAGCAAGGATTATGTCGGCTTGCGCAAAAGTGTCTTCGAGCAGCTGCAAAAAATCGAGAAAGTGGATGATACAACTGTCAAGTTTACGTTTAAAGAGCCATTCGCTGGATATTACGGTATGTTGGCCTATGCGGTAGTGCCACAGCATGTGCTGAAAGACGTGCCGATCAAAGAGATAGAAAAGTCGCCGTTCTACAAGCAGTCGCCTGTTGGCTCCGGACCCTATAAGCTAGTGGAGTGGAAGGATGGGCAATACTTGACTTTCGTCCGCAACGAAACGTACTTCAAAGGCAAGCCTTCGATTGAAAAAGTCACCATTAAAGTGATTCCAAGCTCTAACGTTGCGATGGCGCAGCTGCAAACCGGAGAAATTAACGTCAATCTCGTTACCGGCGAAAACATTGCAGCGATCAAGGAATTCGCACAAAAATCGGGGAAAATCAAGCTGAAGGAAAGCATTCCCACCACCTCCTACACGGCTATTGCCTGGAATAACAATCACCCGATTTTCAAGGACAAATTAGTTCGCCAAGCGATCACTACGGCTATTGATCGTCAAGGCATCATCAGCAACGTCATCGAGGGGCAGGGAGTGATTGTTAACAGCCAGACTCCTCCGCCATTTTGGAATTATACAGACAAAGTGCCGAAGTTCGATTATAACGAGGCGAAGGCGAAGCAAATGCTTGCCGATGCCGGTTGGAAGCCTGGAAGCGATGGAGTTTTGGTGAAAGACGGGAAGCCCTTAGCATTCGAACTGTTGGTCAGCCAAGCAAGCGTTGAGCGCCAGAAAATCGCAACGGTGATTCAGCAAAATCTGAAAAAAGTCGGAATTACCGTTACACCACGTGTGATGGAGAATACCGCTTACTCACAAAACGTCCGCAGCAGCAAATATGAAGCAACTGTTTATGGTTGGAATCGAAACGGCGACCCGAACCCTAAAGGTACATGGCATACCTCCTCAAATTGCGCAGGCTGTAACAATCATGCTAACTATAGCAATCCGGAAGTTGATAAGCTGATCGACGAAGACTTAAGATTATTAGACATCAACAAACGGAAAGAAACGCTTGCTAAAATCGATTCGTTGATCGCCGAGGATCAAGGGTATTCGTTCCTGTACTCACCTACGGATACAATGGCCTATCCGGTCAAACTGGAAGGTATGAATCCGAAAAAATCCAACCTGAAAGATATCGAAAATTGGTATTTTACAAAATAATGAAGGTTGTGACCAACGATGGCTAACTACGCGCTGCGGCGTTTTCTGAACGCCATCCCGATTTTGTTTGGCATCACGATCATCTCGTTTTTCATTATCCACTTGGCTCCGGGAAGCCCGCTCTCCCATCTTCTGGATGATCCGACCATCACGGCCGCCGACAAGGAAAATATGATGAAAGCCTACGGGTTGGATCAACCGCTCCTTATTCAGTACTGGAATTGGGTCAGCGGCATGGTGCGAGGGGATTTCGGAACTTCATTTATCAAGCATGAACCGGTTAACCAAATGATTGTGAACCGGCTTCCGTTTACGCTGCTCCTCACGGTGTCTGCTTTCCTTTCAGCTATAATCATTGCGGTTCCACTCGGAGTACTTTGCGCGGTGAAAGTCAACTCCCGATTGGATCAGATCGTATCGGCCATCACGTTTGTAGGGATTTCCACACCCGCCTTTTGGCTTGGCTTGCTGCTCATTTTGCTCTTCTCCGTAAAATTTGGGTGGCTGCCGTCCGGAGGATTGTTGACGATTAACGCTCCGTTCAGCTTGCCGGATCGAATCATTCATCTCATTATGCCGGTGTGCGTGATGGCGTCGCACGAAGTCGCGTTTTGGCTGAGATATGTCCGCTCCAGCATGCTGGAGGTCATCAACCAGGATTACGTGCGGACGGCGAAGGCAAAAGGATTAATGAATGGAAGGGTGCTTATGCTGCATGGCTTGAGAAATGCCTTGATCCCGCTGGCCACCTTGTTAGGTCTGTCTCTGCCGACGTTTTTCGCAGGAGCCTTGATCACGGAATCGATTTTCAGTATTCCCGGGATGGGTCGGCTGTTTATCGAGGCGGCATTCCAACGGGATTATCCGGTTATTTTCGGAATCACGACGATCGGTGCCTTCTTGCATGTGTTCGGCAATCTATTAGCTGACTTGTTGTACGCCGTTCTGGATCCTCGAGTTAGCTTTAATAAAAAGGAAGTAAAGGTGTGAGGGCGATGGATGTAGTTGTTTCCAACAAAGTGCTGCAGACGGCCTTGCCCAAAAACCGGGCGTGGGAACGGTTCAAGCAGAACAAGACGGCGCTGATCAGCTTGTTCATCATAGTGGGGCTTATCGTGCTTGCACTGCTAGCGCCCTGGATCGCTCCATTCGATCCGACGGAGCAGAATCTGCTAAATAAGCTGAAGCCGCCGAGTAAGGGGCATTGGTTCGGAACCGACGATTTGGGGCGGGATTTACTCAGCCGTGTTCTATATGGCGCACGGATATCCTTGTCCGTCGGGATCTTCGCTGTTCTGTTCAATGTTATAATCGGGATAACGGTTGGTTCTATAGCCGGCTTTTATGGCGGTAAAATTGACGGATTATTGATGCGGTTTACGGACGTTATGCTGTCATTTCCGCAGCAATTTGTCCTGATCGCCGTTGTCACCATATTAAAGCCAAGTCTCTTCAATATTATCATGGTGTTAATCGTCTTCGGGTGGATGGCCAAAGCGAGGCTATTGCGAGGCCAAATCCTTACCGTGAAAAACCGTGAGTACGTGGATGCGGCTCGAACTATCGGGATGTCCGATTTTCGAATTATTTTTCGGCATATACTGCCGAACGCTTTGGCTCCGGTCATCGTCTCAGCCACCCTGCAGATGGGCGGCTTGATATTGACGGAATCGACTTTAAGCTTTCTTGGACTCGGGATTCAACCCCCTACGGCGAGCTGGGGAAATCTGCTCCAATCCGCGCAGAGCTTGACGATCATGACCAAAGCGCCTTGGTGTCCATTCATTCCGGGCTTCATGATTTTCTTGACGATCATGTGCTTCAACTTTATCGGCGACGGGCTGCGAAGCGCTTTCGATTCACGTTAATTGCGTAAACCTATTGGAGGTAAAGAAACGATGAGAGAGAGAAGTTCGCGAGACCAGGTCATGACGGAGCAACAATGGAACCTTGATGATTTGTTTCCGAATATCGAGGCATGGGAAGCGGAATTGCAGAGTATTCAAGAGCTGGTTCCTTCCGTGCTAAACTATAAGGATAAACTACATGAAGGAGCGGACAAAGTGCTTGCCTGTTTGGAAGCGGAAGAAGCCATTCACATTCGTATCCAGCAGACAGCGACTTATGCGCGCTTACGGCTTTCCGAAGATGGAACGAATCCGATTCACCAAGCCAATTCGGCGCGAGTGGGTGATGTCGTCTCGGAAGTAAGTGCGGCGCTTTCGTTTATTCGATCGGAGCTGCTGGCTTTACCGGACGGAACGATTGAAAGCTATTTGGTGGAAAAGCCTGGCTTGGCGGCATTTCGGAAGAGTTTAACGGATTTGCTTGAAACAAAACCGCACCGGCTGAATCCGGACACGGAAGCTGTCCTGGCATCACTCGGTGAAGTGTTGGAAGCGCCGCAAACGATTTACCTGCGAAGCAAGCTGGCGGACATGTCTTTTTCTCCTGCGGAGGATGGAAAAGGCACGAAATGGCCTGTTTCGTTCGCATTATACGAAGCGGACTATGCGCTGTCATCGGACACAATCCTTCGTCGTGCCGCCTATCAATCGTTTGCACGGACGTTAGAGGCGTACAAGAATACATTTGCAGCTGTTTATGCTACAGAAGTGAAGAAGCAAATTGTGATGTCGCGACTGCGGGGTTATGAATCGGTTACCCATATGCTGCTTCAGCCTCAACAGGTTACCATAGAGATGCATCGCAATGTTCTGGATATTATACGTACGGAGCTGGCCCCTCATATGCGCCGGTTTGCGAAGCTCAAGCAGCGGGAGCTAGGCCTTAAGCAAATGCTGTTTTGCGATTTGCACACTCCTCTTGATCCCGAGTTCAGCCCGCCGATTTCCTTTGAGAAGGCGGGTAGCATCATTATGGACGCCTTGAAGGTGCTGGGTCCGGAGTATTCGGCAATCGTGGAACAAGCACTGGCAGAAAGATGGGTTGACTATGCGGACAACATCGGGAAATCAACAGGTGCGTTTTGTGCCACTCCGTATGGATCACACTCTTACATTCTGATCACCTGGTCGGGCAATATGCGCAGTGCATTTACATTGGCGCATGAGGTAGGACACGCCGGACATCTTATGCTTGCCTCGCGTAATCAGCGGTATACGAATTTTAGACCTACCATGTTTTTCATCGAAGCGCCTTCGACCATGAACGAGCTCCTTCTGGCACAATATCTGACGGAACAATCCGACGATCTTCGTCTGAAGCGTTGGGTCATCCTTCAACTCATGAATACTTATTATCACAACTTCGTAACCCATTTGCTCGAAGGAGATATGCAGAGCAGGGTATATGCGGCAGCTGAGGCGGATGAACCGCTTACCGCCCAAAAGCTTTCCTTGTTGAAAGGTCAAGTGCTTTCGGAGTTTTGGGGAGATGCCGTGGAATTAGATCCGGGGGCCAGCTTGACGTGGATGCGTCAGCCGCACTATTATAAAGGACTTTATCCGTACACATACGCTGCTGGTTTAACAGCCTCTACAGCAGCAGCATCTATCATCCGCAAGGAAGGGCAGCCGGCGGTCGATCGTTGGCTTGAAGCGCTTAAGGCAGGAGGCAGTATGCGGCCGCTTGATCTTATGAAGTTAGTTGGTGTCGATATGTCGCAGCAGCAGCCAATTCGGAGCGCTGTCGCTTATGTCGGTTCCTTGGTTGACGAATTGGAAAAGCTTTTCGCTGGATAAGGCTATTGGTTGAGGTGAAACATCATTTTAAGGAGGCATTAAGAATGAGTATCGACAATGAGCGTGTGAAGAATGAAACAGCTTATTTCATCTCCAACGATGTGAAGAAAGTATATGAGAATCTCCTAACCGATACACATGTAATAGCAGGATTGGAATTTATAAAATCGGACAACGATGCTACAATGGCAGATCAGATTGCCATTACAGAAATTCCGGCTCCTCCTTTTAAAGAACACGTTCGTGCGCAATATTACAAAAAACGTTTGGAAGATTTAGGCTTAAAGGATATCCGGACAGATCAGGAAGGGAATGTTTTCGGAGTCCGTCCGGGGACAGGGAACGGACCTAAACTATTTGTTTGCGCCCATCTGGATACTGTCTTTCCTGAAGGTACGGATACGACGGTTAGAAAGGAAGACGGGAAGTACATTGGACCGGGGATCGCTGATGACTGCAGAGGCCTGACGACTGTTCTTGCGCTTGCCAGAGCATTAAATAAAGCCAATATTCAAACCAAGGGCGACATTGTATTCGGCGGTGTTGTAGGAGAGGAAGGATTGGGAGATTTACGGGGAACAAAGGCGATTTTCAGAGAGCAGCTCGACTTAGATGGATTTATATCCGTTGAGCCAGGGAACCCTTCCCGCACGACTTATTTGGGAACAGGTTCCCGCAGGTACAGTATTACTTATAAGGGGCCAGGGGGCCACAGCTACGGAGCCTTCGGACTTCCAAGCGCGATTCATGCTCTGGGAAGGGCGATTGCTAAAATATCTGAACTGAACGTGCCAGAGGAGCCAAAAATAACGTTTACCGTTGGAACGATAAGCGGCGGCACTTCCGTTAATACCATTGCCGCCGAGGCTGCAATGCTGCTCGATATGCGTTCTACTTCGCCGGAAGAATTACTGAAGCTGGAGGAGAAAGTAATAACCTTTTTAAAAGAAGCAGCAAAAGAAGAGAATGAGCATTGGAAAAACGATGCGATTCAAGTGGATATTAAACTCGTAGGAGATCGCCCTGCAGGGTTCCAATCGGCAGAAGCTATTATTGTTCAAGCTGCTTTGGCATCAACTGAAGCCCTTGGTTTTAAACCGCTGCTCGGCGAACCAAGCAGTACGGATTCCAATGTGCCCATTAGTTTAGGAGTTCCAGCGGTCACCTTGGGTGGAGGCGGCTCAAACGGAGGAAGTCATACGATAGATGAATGGTTTGATCCGACAGATGCATATTACGGAGTGCAAAAAATATTTCTGACCATGATTGGGCTCGTAGGGGTAGAAAACATGATGGAGCCTCTATTGCAAAAGAAGTGACGAAAAAAGGGATGAAGTTCGTCCGTATGTTACAATAATTATCGAGATGAACTTGATTTGCTTTAATTAAATAACTTGAGTCTTGCGATTTCCAACGAAACTTTCGAAAATGGGCAGACTTGTAGCATGACGGGAAACTCGCTTGCTCAGGCAGGTATCTTGAGATGCTTAAGGATGTCGAATAGGGGCTTTTTCTCTAGGGCTTGTTGATACACGTATACGATGATCTGCCCGAAATACTCTTGCCGGATTCTGTACACCACATCTCCAAGCGTAAGATGCTTGTCGCTCTTCATCCAGTCCTGACGCTGAGATTCCAGAAAGTTCTGCGTCAGATACTGAATGGTCCAAAACCGTTGAATGCCTGCAAATGAGAGCAACTGATAGTGGTCAAAGCCCAGCAGTTCTTTGAAATAGCGATAGCCGGTTTCGATGTTCCATCGTACGTGATAATAGCGTTGGATCGTGACGAGATCCAAGCTTAAATCCGTACACAGGAGACAAACCTGAGGTTTGCTCGAATCGGCATATTCATCTTTCCAAGACAGCAGAGCTTTGACGTTTTCCATTTCGCTTAATGGTCCTTCATATTCATAAACCCAGTACGTTCCCTGACTTTCCACCGTAACGGAGCGGAGGTCAGACTTGCGAAGATACTGGACAGCGAAATCAACCATGGAGATCGTTATACCGCTGACGCAGATCAGTCGATTCGTCTTTACAGCGGCGATGACATGAAAACCCTTGAGGTTACAGGCATTAATGACCTTCTCACTGGTGTACCAGCTATCCATCAGAACGTAAACTTGTTCGTCTTTCGAAGCCGGGAATGCTTCAATCATTTCAAGAGCGAGATCGTTCTTGCTTTTGAATGATAAGCGGTGCTCCTCGCAATATTCTTCACGGTAATAGGGACGAAAATCCCAAGCATAGGAACTGCCTTCGCTTACAATGTGAGCAGTGACAACGCAGTGGCACCAGACTGATTTTCCGGCTTCGTGTGAGTATTGAAAGCTGAGGGCTTCCATTTTCTTCGTCGAGGTTTCCTTCTTACAGCAAGTATCATCCACGATGAAGAATACAAGTTGTCGAGTGTCACCGCTCTTTGCTCGTTTATCGCGAATCTTATCCATTATGAATTGCATGCGTCGGCGCTGCATGCGATTAACGCACCATGGCGAATGATTCAAAAAATTCGTGACATTACTGAGGTGACGATCTCCTCGGGCAGCTTGCTGAATTTGTGTCATATTTTTACGGCCGGCACAAAGAATGATGCCGTGAATGAGGGTAAACAGATGACCAAGCTGTGGTTTAGAAAATTCCAGCTTCAAGGCTAAAATGAACTTGACGATAGGCAAGTAGAGGGATACCATGAGATTGGGACATCTCCTTTTCTTGGAAATTGTAGTTGTGGTAAACGACAATTTCTCTATCCAAAGGCGATGTCCTTCTTCTGTTTATGGATTCGACGAAGCTTCTAAATTTCTACCCTAAATCTGCGGTCATCGACGGCAATATTTTCGCAACACTCAAGTAAATAAGAAGATATCGGAGGAATTCAGTCATGAAAATAATTGATTTGCGAAGCGATACGGTTACAAAGCCTACCCAAGAGATGCTGGAAGAAATGATCCACGCGGAGGTAGGGGACGATGTTTACGGTGAAGATCCGACCGTTAATCAACTTGAGACCTTGGCGGCCCGGATGTTGGGAAAAGAAAGTGCTCTATTTGTCACTTCCGGTACACAGGGCAATCAACTAGCGGTTTTAAGCCATACCCAGCGGGGGGATGAGGTCATCGTTGAACGCTCCTCCCATATATACTACTTTGAGGTAGGGGGTATGTCCGCTTTATCCGGGGTTCAACCGGCTCCCATTGCCGGGATCAAAGGAATGATGGACATCGATGAGATCGAAAAGACAATCCGGGTGGAAAATATTCATTATCCGCGAACCGGCTTGATATGTTTGGAAAATACGCATAATCGCGGTGGAGGGACCGTCATTTCTTTAGACTACACAAAGAAGGTTTGCGAACTCGCGAAAGCTCACGAAATCAAGACCCATTTGGATGGAGCTCGGCTCTTTAATGCAAGCGTCGCTCTGGGAATTCCCGTATCCGAACTCGCTTCACCGTTTGATTCGGTTCAAATTTGCTTGAGCAAGGGACTTTCGGCGCCTGTAGGCTCGATCCTGGCCGGGAATCAACGATTTATCAAATCCGCGAGAAAATACAGAAAAATGTTAGGCGGAGGTATGAGACAAGCCGGCGTCATTGCGGCGGCCGGAATCGTCGCGTTGACCAAGATGGCGGATCGGCTTCAAGATGACCATACGAATGCACGCAGCTTGGCTCTAGGGTTATCAAAGCTGCCGGGCTTATTTATCGATATGGATTCCGTTCAGACAAATATGGTGTACGGGGTCATCGTCGAGCCTGATCTGACTGCAAGGCAGTTAGCCGATTCACTCGAAAAACAGTATATTCGCATCCATGTCATCGACTCCAAAACATTCCGGCTTGTAACCCATAAAGATATTGATTCGAATGATATCCCCATCGTGGTCGACTGCATGCAGCAGTTTTTTGCCAGAATTTCGGCAACATCGTAATTTGATAGATTGTGGGTTTTCTAACGGAGACAACGGCCTTTTATCAAGTTTGGGAGGTTTGCTATGTTCGAGAGTGCTAATGGAAGACCATGGATAGGCTTTAAGGACAAGGTCGTCATTGTAACCGGGGCTGGCCATGGCTTTGGCAAAGCGATCTGCAAGGAATTTGCGAGAAATGGTGCTTCCGTATTCGGAACCGATCTGAGTGAAGAAGAATTGACCCAGACGAAAAGGGACATCGAAGAGCTCATCCAGGAGCATCGAACAGGCGGGAACATCGAGGTGAGCGCTTGCGATTTGACCGATTCGAACGAAGTAAAGCGGCTCGTAGACAAGACGGTACAGACATTTCAGGGTCTGCATATTCTGGTGAACAACGCGGGCGGCGTTGTCGGACAAGCGCATCAACCCGTTGAACAGGTAACGGATGAACAGTGGGATCGGGTAGTGGACATCAATTTAAAAGCGGTATTCTATATGATTCGTGCTGTTGCTCCGATTATGAAGGATCAGAGGTACGGCCGCATTGTCAATATTTCCAGCGGCGCCGGCCGAAGCTTCAGCTTAACCGGCATCCAGGCTTATGCCAGCGGCAAGGCAGGTCAAATCGGATTGACCCGACAGATGGCCCGAGAGCTTGGGGCATATGGGATTACGGTGAACAACGTGGCGCCCGGTTTTGTGCTGTCGAATCCATCTACTGTGAAGCAGTGGGAAACGATGCAGGAAGACAAGCAGAATCGGCTGCTGGATGCCATCTCGCTGCATCGTTTGGGCGAACCGGAAGAAATCGCTTATCCCGTTCTTTTCTTCGCATCTGACTATGCAAGCTACATAAGCGGGCAAATCATTTCAGCCGATGGCGGGAATCACATGTTTTAAGTAAAGGAGGTTAAATGGTTGAGAGAGATCTTATTTTCATCCATTTCTGAAGTCGCGTCACTTTACCGGGCAAAACAAATATCCCCCGTTGAACTGCTGCAAACCTTGTTTCAAACAGCGGAAGAGCTGGAGCCGTACTTGAATGCCTTTATCTCTTTTTTGCGTGAACCTGCGACGCAAGCGGCAAAACGGGCGGAAGACTCTTTTTTGCGGGGAGAGACGGTCCCGTTGCTGACAGGGATTCCAATTTCCGTCAAAGATTTGATCTATACGAAAGGAATCAAAACGACCTGCGGTTCGAGAATTTTACATGATTTTGTACCGGATCATTCAGCAACGATTGTTGAAAAATTGGAGCAGAATGGCGCCGTTATGTTCGGTAAAACCAATTTGCTGGAATTTGCCTATGGCGTAGTCCATCCCGATTACGGCCAATGCAACAACCCGTGGGATGTGGGCCGCACGGCTGGCGGTTCAAGCAGCGGTTCGTCGGCTGCTGTCGCTGCCGGATTGGGCTTTGCTTCCATTGGCACCGATACCGGCGGATCCATTCGAATCCCCGCATCGTACTGCGGCGCAGTTGGCGTGAAACCAACGTATGGACTTATCAGCACATACGGGGTATTTCCACTTTCCTGGTCACTTGATCACGCAGGACCGATTACGCGTTCCGTTGAAGATGCGGCCATCGTGCTGGATGCGATCGCAGGATACGATTCACGTGACCGTTATTCTCACTCCGATGCCGGATCGCACGGGTCATTTTGCAGCCATTTGAATGAAGATTGCAAAGGAAATCGGATCGGATATTTGCCGATCAGCCTTTTGCATGGCGTGGAGAAAGAAGTCCTTGACATTTATCAACAAGCTTTGCATCTGCTGCAGGAGTTAGGCATGGAACTGATGGAGGTCACGATTCCAGGCTATGAACGGTTTGAAGATATCCTGATGAACGTCTTGCTGCCGGAAGCTTCTGTGATTCATCACAAATGGATGGATCGGGGAGACGAATATGCCCCGCATACCTACCGACAGATTGAGGAAGGAACCAGACATACCGCAGTCCGGTATTTGGAAGCGCTGCGGGAGCAGGAATCGTTTCGCCGTGAGCTCCAGAGGTCGCTTGAGGTAATGGATGCTTTGATAACCCCCAGCGTTGCGTTTCCGGCTCCAAAAGAAGATCCGTTGATTGGAGACCATGAAGTGGACGAGATGACATACAGCGGCCCCTTCAATGTATCGGGTCATCCGGCCATTACCGTCAACGGCGGGTTTACCTCCTCATTGCTTCCTGTCGGTATTCAGTTTGTCGGCCGCCATTTCTGTGAAGCCAGGCTGCTTGGTATTGCCCATGTATTTGAACGTGCATTAGGATTAAATAGACGGCCGGATTTGAAATTTATGGGATTGAAACAAGGATGACCCCACAAATATAAAGAAGCAGGGAGATACGGTTATGGATAAAATGTATGCTTATTTAAAGGAAAACGAACAGCAAATATTGGCCGACTTGGAGCGGATCGTCAAAGCGGAATCGCCAACACATGACAAAGTGATGCTGGAACGCTGCAGTCAAGAACTGCAGGTGCTGTTTAAAGAGCGACTCGGTTTGGAAGCTGAAGTCATCATTCAAGAAAAAGCGGGCAACCACCTGCGCTTTACAATGGGCAAAGGGGTGGATCAAATCTTGATTACCAGTCATTACGACACGGTTTGGGACGTCGGACGCCTCTCTTATCGAGTGGAGGGAAATAAGGCATACGGGCCTGGCATCTTCGATATGAAGGGAGGCATCGTCCAAAGTCTCTGGGCGATCAAAGCTTGCTGCGATTTGGGTATCCCGCTAAGCAAAAAGATCGTCTTCCTGTGCACCAGCGATGAAGAAGTGGGCAGCCAATCTTCCCGTGGGCTCATTGAAGCGGAAGCGCTAAAAAGTGAAGCCGTGCTTGTACCCGAGCCCGCTCATCACGGTGCGGTAAAGACGGCACGTAAAGGCACCGCACGTTTTACGATGTCGATTAAAGGCAAAGCCGCTCACTCCGGCAATCACCATGAAGAGGGCATCAGTGCCGTAGAAGAGATGGCCCGCCAAATCCAGTTCCTGCATAGTTTGACCGATTACGCCAAAGGGACTACGGTCAATGTCGGTATAGCCCATGGCGGCAATCGTGCCAATGTGGTTGCGGAGCAGGCGGACATCGTGATTGACGTACGTGTTACCAGTCTGGAAGAAGCGGAACGTATCACCTCGCTGATCAGCGGTGCCAAACCGCATTTGAACGGAATATCGCTGCATGTCGAAGGAGGAATGAATCGACCTCCGATGGAACGTACGGAGCGGACGGCCAAGCTGTTCAACCTGGCATTAGAGTGCGCCTCCGAGCTCGGGATCACTTTGACGGAAGTATCGGTTGGAGGCGGAAGCGACGGGAATTTTACTGCGGCGCTCGGTATACCAACTTTGGACGGATTAGGACCCATTGGCGATGGACCTCATGCGGAGTACGAGCACGTTTTGATCGATCAACTCGCTGGCAGGGCGGCACTTTTCAGCAAGCTTCTAAAAAAGCTGCAGGATGTGTGAGAAGTAATGTAAACGGAATTCGAATAATGATTGACGACTAAATTGAGGAAATGTAAAATAAGTTTACATGGGGATAACGCGACATCATTTTTACAGGATTGATTTGTAAAAATAGGTCGGACCATAATAACATATTATATTGTAATAATGATGCTTCCTCGTTTTTTCTATTTTTAATGAGAGATAGGTGAATATGAGATGGAATTGAATCTGGCAAATAAGGTTGCTCTTGTTGTTGCATCCAGTCAGGGACTCGGAAAGGCTATTGCGACGCAGCTGGTCAAAGAAGGAACGCACGTGATGCTGACGAGCCGCGATGGAGAGAAGCTGGCAGCCTTACAGAAAGAGCTGCAAGCTCTGGGCAAAGGAAAAGTGGCTTATGGTGTGGCGGATATTACAAAGGCAGAAGATATCCGAGCTTTAGTTCAATTGACAACAGATACATATGGTAGAATCGATATTTTGGTCAATAACGCAGGAGGACCTCCAGGCGGTACGTTCGAACAGCTCTCCGATGAAATGTGGCAAAAAGCGTTTGAACTGAATTTGCTGAGCTATATTCGCGTGATCCGCGAAGTGCTTCCGGAATTAAAAAAAGCAGGGGGACGAATCGTTAATATCGCTTCTTCCTCCATTAAACAACCGATACCCGGTCTCCTTTTATCCAACACATTTCGACTCGGCATCGTCGGGTTAACAAAAACGTTAGCCGAGGAATTGGCTCCGTATCATATTTTGATTAATACGGTTGCTCCGGGAAGAATTGCTACCGATCGAATTGCATATCTGGATCAGCTTAAAGCCGACAAATTAGGCGTTACACGCGAGCAAGTCATGGACGAATCGCAAAAGTCTATACCGCTTAAACGTTACGGCACACCGGAGGAATTTGCCAACGTTGTGACATTCCTATTATCGGATGCTAACACCTATATGACCGGAAGCTCCTTATTGGTTGACGGGGGTATGGTTAAATCCATTTAAAAACTATATTTTAATGAGGGAGTTGAACTCCATGAAGTCAAAATTGTCATTGAGGGCTCAGCAGTTGGAAGGCTCCGCAACCATACAGCTAACGATGAAAGCAAAGGAATTGCGCAAGCAGGGCATTGATGTTCTGATTTTCGGACAGGGCGAGCCGGATTTTCCTACGCCCGCTCACATTAATGAAGCAGCTTACAAGGCTATCAAGGAAGGGCATACCAAATATACGCCTACTGCAGGAATTATGGAGCTGCGCCAAGCGATCTGCGAGAAGCTCAGGGTAGACAATGGCCTTCATTATCAGCCGGACCAGGTTGTCGTATCCGGTGGCGCAAAGCATTCATTGATCAATATCTTTTTCGCTCTGCTTAATCTCGGTGATGAGGTGATCATTCCGGTGCCGGCTTGGCTCAGTTATTGGGAACAGGTAAAATTGGCAGGCGGTGTTCCCGTACTAGTCCCAACCAAAGGGGAAAATGAATTTAAGCTTACCTCGGAACAATTGGAAGCTGTGATTACACCGAAGTCCAAATGTGTAGTGATTAACTCTCCGAGCAATCCAACCGGTTCCATTTATACTCGCGAAGAATTGCAAAAGCTTGCTGAGGTCTGTGTGAAGCACGATCTCGTTGTGATTTCCGATGAAATCTACGAAAAACTGATCTACGATGGAGAAAAGCATGTAAGCATAGGCAGTCTTGGCCAGGATATTTTCGAAAGAACGATTACCGTCAACGGTTTTTCCAAAGCATATGCGATGACTGGATGGCGCATGGGATATGCTGCTGCTCCTAAGGAAATTGCCAAAGCGATGGAAGATTTGCAGAGTCATATGACGAGCAATCCTACAGCTTTCGTCCAGGTTGCCTCCATAGATGCTCTAACAGGAAGCCAAGAGCCCATCCGGGATATGGTGGAAGAATACGATCGGCGCCGCATACGGATGGTGCAAATGCTAAGGGAAATTCCTGGTTTGGAGTGCCCCATGCCGAAAGGTGCGTTTTATGCGTTTCCCAGCATTCAAGGCTTGATCGGCAAGCAGGCTATGGGGGAAACGATCGGTAACGACGATGACCTGAGCCGCCTTCTGTTAGAGCATGCGAATATTCTTGTCGTACCGGGCAGCAGCTTTGAAGTGAAAAACTATATACGTTTATCCTACGCTACAGATATCAACACAATTGAAAAAGGAATGATCCAATTCAGGGATTTTGTAGTGAACCATGTTTCATAAGGCCGCAATTCGGCTTCGATTACTTAAACTACGGGAGGTAGATGACATTGATTAATGGTGTTTTTAACATTTTGGCCACGCCATTTACGGAGCAGGGGCTTGTGGACGAGGATAGCTTGCAGTCTCTCGTCGAATTTCAACTGAAGGCGGGAGCTGTGGGCCTGACTATTCTCGGTATTATGGGAGAGGTTTCCAAGTTGACCGATGCCGAGCGCGATCTGATCACCCGCGTGGTGATCGAGCAGGTAAATGGTCGCATTCCTGTAATTGTCAATGTCACACATACAGGGACCCGTGTGGTGATCAACACCGCACATCGCGCTGCGGAGCTGGGTGCGTCTGGCATCATGGTAGCGCCGCCGACCAATCTGCGAAACCTCGATGCAGTAGGGGATTTTTACCGCACGATTTCTGAGGCCGTCTCGATACCGATTGTGGTACAGGACGAGCCCGTTACTACAGGAGTCATCATGCCGGCATCGCTGCTGGCTGGCCTTGGCCTGAATCTGATCAAGCTTGAGGAAGCTCCTGTTCCTATCAAGATCAGCCGGATTCTGGAGAAGAACCCGGATGCCCGGATTTACGGAGGGCTGGGGGGCGTTTTCTTTCTCCAGGAGCTGGAACGGGGTGCCGTGGGCACGATGACCGGGTTCGCTTATACCGAGATTCTGGTCTCGATCTATAAGGACTTCTCGGAGGGACGCAGAGAGAAAGCGGCTGCGACATTTTACAAGTACCTGCCTTTGATCAGCTACGAAGGGCAGATCGGGGTCGGCTTGGCCGTCCGCAAGGAGATTCTCCGGCGGCGGGGAGCAATCCGTTGCTCGGATATTCGTTCGCCGGGCCTGAAGCTGGACCGCTTGGCTCATGATGAGATCAGCAGAGTCCTGGACTATGTTCAATTGACCTAGTTCGGGCAAGAAATCATTTATTCTGAATAATTTAACCATAGGAGGGCGTACCATGTCATTTACCGTATTGATTGCTTCATACCTTGAGCCTGAACAGGTGGAACGGATTCGGCAGACACTGCCCGGACTACGGGTCCTTTATGATCCGGAGCTGCTCTATAAGCCCCGCTATCAGGCGGATCATATAGGTCCGTCCGACTGGAGTAGAACGCCGGAGCAGGAGAAGAAATTTCTGAGCTGGCTGGCTGAGGCGGATATTATGTGGGATTTTGACCGCCGACTCACTCCCCGGCTGACCGAGTTGGCTCCCCGGCTCAAGTGGATTCAGGCGACCTCTTCCGGGATTGGCGACATCGTCAAAAAATTCGGGCTCGATCAAAGCTCGATCACGATTACCAATGCTGCCGGTATTCATGCCATTCCGCTGGCGGAGCACAGCCTGCTGTCGATGCTTTATTTTACAAAAAACGTCCCTTTTATCCGCAAAGAGCAGGCGGCCCACCATTGGGAGCGGTACTGCAGTAAAGAGTTGCGCGGCAGTACGTTGGGGGTTGTGGGACTTGGGGCTGTTGGGCGTGAGGTTGCCCGGCTGGCGAAGGCCAACGGATTAAAGGTGCTCGGCGTCAAGCGGAACGTCGATATGGACCCCGCTTCCCTTAATGTCGATGAGCTTTACCCGCAGAGCAGCCTGTCCATGGTGTTGCCTCGCTGCGACTTCCTGGTGCTCATCTGCCCGCATACTCCCGAGACAGAAGGGATGATCGGCGAACGCGAATTGGCACTCCTGCCTAAGGGTGCCGTATTGATCAACATCGCCCGTGGGGCGGTGGTGGATGAAGACGCGTTGATCGCTTCTCTTCAAAGCGGTCACCTCGCCGGTGCTGCCCTGGACGTTGCCCGGACTGAACCGCTGCCTGCAGACAGCCCGCTATGGTCGATGGAGAATGTGCTGATCACGCCTCATTCCGCAAGCACGGTGACTCAGGAGAATCAACGCCTGACCGATCTATTCTGCGAGAACCTGCAGCGGTTTTCCGAGGAGCGCCAGCTGCTGAATTTGTTTAAAGCTTGAATCTTCTGCCGACCGGACAGCATGGACCTCTAAAGCTATATCTCGGAGGTCCTTCCTTTTTTTCTGCTTCCTCGTGACTGTGTCACTTCACCTTTAAAGCTTGAAACAACTCCAGCAGCTTCGTTTTATTCTTTTCCGAAAAATGCTCCTTAAAAGTATTGATTTGCAGATCTGAATGAAAGTTTAAAAAGAATTGGTTTTCCTCTAGGAGCTCATAAATATTGCGCCATAAAGCAAGAAAAAGCGGGTTTGGCAATTGATTTCCAAGATATGCGATCCACCTTGCAAAATCCGCGCCAAAGTTTGAGCTCTTCTCGGGAAAAGTGAAGTCTAAATGACTTCTTAATGGTTCCTCATCAACCAGGGTCATGACGATCTGTTCCGAACACATGAGAAATATATCGTAGTAGCGCTGAAGACTTTGGGAATCTATTTGTTGATTTAAAACCTGGCAAGGAATGAGAAAAGGAGGCGGATAGGATGCAAAGGTCCCTTCGCCTTGTCTTGATTCCAGGTACCCCAATAATTCCAAAATTCGAATTCCTTCCCGGATTGAGGATCGGCTGACCTCCAATAAATCGCTAAGACTCCTCTCTGTAGGAATCTTCGATCCGGTAGATATGTGTTCCGAAATCATATAATTCATAATTTGTTTGATCACTTGTTCAAACATTCTGGGTACTTGTTTGATTTGGTAATTTTCATTTCCCTCCATATTGGGATCCTCCTGAATCATTTACTCAGAAACTACACGCATTTACAAAAAGATAGTATGATAATATCATACAAAAAGGTCTGACAATACTAACGGCCATAAATGATAGCGGGAGGTTACCAAATTGGCATTTGAAGTTATTAGGAAAAAAAATTTGTATGAAGAAATAGTGTCCCAGATTATACGATATATTCAGGAAAAGAATATAAAACCCGGTGATAAATTGCCTTCGGAAAATGAACTGGTTGAAATATTTAAAGTTAGTAAAACAGCCGTTAGAGAAGCGCTCAGTGTCCTTGCCGCGAAAGGGATTTTAGAGAAGCGTCCCGGGGTTGGCAGTATTTTGAAAGAATTAACGGGCAGTACGTTTATCGAACCGATTACAAGCAAGCTTATCGTAGAGGAACAGACACTGCGGGAAATATTGGAATTTCGTCGAGGGATTGAGATTGAGTCTGTCGCCCTTGCGGCAGAACGCGCCAATGAAGAACAGCTGGAAGCGATCGAGAATGCTCATTTGGAATTAATTGAAGTGAATCGAAAAGGAGGTATCGGAATTGAGGTAGATTATCGATTCCATTATTTAATTATCATTTCATCCGGTAATTCCATTTACGAAACGATATTTGATTTGATATCGCCCAAGTTCCTCGAAGCTATGAAAATAGGTAAAAACCAATCCAAAAAAATATCGGAACGATATATTCTAGAGGCGCAAGAAGAACATGAACGAATCGTCAAAGCTTTGAAAAATAGAGATGCGGTCGAAGCGCGACTTGCCATGCTGGAGCATCTTCAGAAAAATGAAGTCAAAATTTGGAGTAATGAACTCAATGTTTAGGATGTGATGTATTGTTACATAAAATGACAATGTATTTTACAATCAGGGATATCTATTATTGACGAGAAAATAGGTATGATGTATATTAATTGTAAATGAATTTGTCCGAATATTTGGAGTCTTAATCATCCAATATATTGGTCGGACCATGATAACATTGTATGTTATGAGATTGCTAGCGATTCATGTTCGAGTAAGAATTTGTACCGCATCATTTCATAGGGGGAATAGAAATGTATAAAAATCCAGGATTCAAGAAATTGACGGCCATGTTAATTTTGTTTTCGATGATTTTCTACACGGCCGCATGCAGCAACAATGGCGGAGGGACCGCAAAAACAGCTGGAGGTGCCGTGGCTCCATCCAAAGTAACAATTGCCCGACCAGTAGATTCGGATAACCTTGACCCTGTTACTCAATCACAAAACGCAAACATTTGGGTACTTAATCTCCTGATGAACGGACTTGTCAAAAGCAGTGATGATGGAACCAAGATCGAACCGGACCTTGCCAAAAGCTGGGATATAAGCCCAGACGGACTGACTTATACTTTTCATCTGCTCGATGGCCTTAAATTTTCAGACGGAACAGCAGTTAAAGGCGAAGATTGGATTTTCTCGCTTACTCGTGCCCGTGATGAAAAGGGAAGCATCTGGACTTCCAATCTTAAAGCGATCACCAAAATAGCAGCCCCTGACGATAAGACGGTAGTGCTTACACTTGATCAGCCATTTGTTCCCTTGTTGGCGGCACTCGCGATGTTCAATGCTGCAGTACTTCCAAAAGCCTATTTTGAAAAAGTGGGAGTTGAAGGCTTCAGCCAGAAGCCTGCAGGAACAGGACCTTATATGCTTGACAAGTGGGTAAAGGGCGAATACATTTCGTTGAAAAAGAACCCGAATTATAGGGTTCAGGGCCTGCCCAAGACCGATGAAATAAAATTAACTGTAGTTCCTGATGATAATACCCGTATGCTTCAGCTCCAATCGGGCGATATCGATGTAGCTACATTCGTTCCTTATAATAAGATGAAAGAGCTCAGCAGCAACCCGGATTATACCGTACAAAACTTCCAGGCGGCTCAGGTGAATTACCTTACACTTAACACTGCAAAAAAACCATTGGACAATGTGAAAGTAAGGCAAGCATTAAATTACGCAATCGATAAGCAAGGTTTGGTCAATGCGGTTCTTAATGGCTACGGAACATTGGGCACGACATTCTTCCCATCCGGTTTGATGTACTATGATAAAAATCTTACCCCTTACAAACAAGATCTTGAAAAAGCCAAATCGCTTTTGGCAGAAGCAGGATTCGCAAATGGAGGCATTAAGCTTGAATTGCTTACTCGCTCCGGTGATGCCATTAACAATCAGGTATCCGTTATTTTGAAAGATTCCTTCAGCAAAATAGGAGTCGACCTGACCATCAAACAATTGGAAAGTGCTACCGTGTCGTCCATGCAAAGATCATTCAACTACGATTTGTGCCTGAATGGCTGGAGCAGTGATATGGTTGATCCGGCACAAGTTGTTGACCGTATGGTCGTTTATAATGATGCGACGAGAGCTTTCTATACCGGATGGAAAGATGATACGGCAATACAAATGGCATTAGATGCCAAAAAGCAGCAGGATGCTGTCAAGAGACAAGAAATGTATTCGAAGATTCAAGGAATTCATGCAAGCGCAACGCCGCTGATTACTCTGTATAACTCGGGATATCCTGTGATCATGAAAAAAAATATTACAGGATTCTCGCAGACTCCTCTTGGCAACTATCGATTTGAGAATCTTGAGAAGAAATCGAAATAAAATTTCAAATTATATTGCCTTTTTCAGACAAGGCGGGTGATTTTGATTGCAGCATATCCATTATATCCTTAAACGCTTTCTTCAGATTATCCCCGTCCTTTTGCTCGTGACGGTAGTTATTTTTCTTCTGATGCGTTTGATCCCCGGTGATCCTGCCTATGTCATGCTGGGAGAAAAAGCAACCCCTGAATTGGTTGCCGAGCTCCATGTAAAGATGGGGCTGGATAAGCCTTTGTATGTACAATATCTTGTTTTTCTAAAAAAATTAATATCCTTTAACCTTGGCAATTCCATTGTTTATCTTATTCCTGTCAGCCAGCTATTAGCGAAGCGTATCGTAGTGACTTTATCTTTAACTGCTATGGCTGCAATCATAGTCATAGCCTTAAGTTTTCCGTTAGGTTATCTTGCTGGCGTAAAAAAGGATAAGACCATGGATCAGATCATCAGAACGGGAACCCTCATCGCTATTGCGGTTCCGCAGTTCTGGATCGGATTACTGCTTCTTATGTTTTTCGGATTGAAATTGCATTGGTTCCCTGTAGCCGGATGGGGTGACACGTGGCCGGCGCATCTCAAATCTCTGATTTTGCCGGCATTCACAACAGCTTTGGCAACAAGCTCCTTGCTGATTAAAAATCTTCGTAACAGCGTTGTAGATGTAGTGAATAGTGACTATGTGGATTTTGCAAGGAGCAAGGGACTCAGCGAAGGCAAAGTCAGGTCCAGACATATCGTTAGAAATGCTTTGATTTCAACCATTACGCTTCTCTCCTTGCGCGTAGCGGGTATGCTTGGAGGAGCCATTATTATCGAAACCGTTTTTGCTCTTCCCGGGGTTGGCTCGCTGTTGATTCAAGCCGTTTTAAGCAGGGATTATGCTGTAGTACAGGCGGTTGTGTTTGTATTTGCGGCATTGGTTCTGATTGCCAACCTGATCACCGACATTTCTTATTCGTTGCTCGATCCCAGAGTGAAACTGGAATAAAGGGGGTGCTGTTCATGGAAGCTGTGGAAACGAACCGTATGGCTGCACCTGTTGGACAAAAAAAGAAAATTTCTTTTTTCAGGAAGAGCTTTGCCCTGCAAATAGGGCTCATCATCATCGCTTTTGTTCTTATATTTGCCTTTTTCCCTGGTTGGATTGCACATTATGACCCTATCGCCCAGGATTTGAATCAAGTTTTGCTTCCGCCATCTCAGGCGCATTGGTTTGGTACCGATAACTTTGGGCGCGACGTATTTTCACGTGTCGTATGGGGAACGCGGATTAACCTTCAAATCGGCGTCATTGCGACGATCGTTCCATTCGCTGTAGGCACTTTGATCGGGCTTCTGGCCGGCTTCTACGGCGGGTGGATTGACAGCGTTTTGATGAGAATTCTGGACATTTTTATGGCAATTCCTTTTTTGGTGTTAGTTATAGCGATTGTTGCCATACTCGGCCCCGGCATTAACAACATGTACATGGCCATTTGGCTCGTCAGCTGGAAGGAATACGCGCGCCTGATTCGAGGCGAGGTGATGGTAGCCAAAAATGCTGAATATGTGCAGGCCGCCAAGGTTGTGGGCTTCAAGGACAGCAGAATATTTTTTATTCATATTCTCCCTAATGTGGTCAGCTCGGCTATTGTTTATGGAGCTTCCGATATTGTGCTGTGCATGCTGCAGGGAGCTTCTTTGGGATTTCTTGGTTTGGGCGTTCAACCGCCGGCGCCTGAATGGGGCACAATTATTGCGGATGGAAGGCAGTTTATATCGCAAGCATGGTGGTTATGCACGTTTCCCGGCTTGGCACTGATCATAGCGGGGAGCGGGTTCAGTCTATTTGGAGACGGGCTGTCCGACCTGCTCAGGACCAAAGGCAGATAAGCATTTCATAAGAAGGCGGGGATGCGGTATATGGAAAACATTTTGGAAATTACCGACCTTAAAACTTACTTTTTCGCCAAAGACAGCACCGTGAAAGCCGTTGACGGAGTCAGCTTCAATCTCCGAAAGGGAGAGACGTTCGGGCTTGTTGGAGAAAGCGGATGCGGTAAAAGCGCAACCTGCAGATCCATCATAAGATTGGTACGCCAGCCAGGACGTATCGTAAGCGGGGAGATCCAATATAAAGGCAAGGATATCGTAAAGCTTCCGGAAGAGGAAATGAGGAAATTAAGGGGCAAGGAAATCGGAATGATCTTCCAGGAGCCCATGACAGCCCTAAATCCCGTATTAAAAATAAAAGAGCAGATCTTTGAAGCCTTTGAAGGAAAGAAAATGACAAAGGACGAAAAATATAATAAAGCAATTGAACTATTGAAGCTTGTCGGGATTCCCGCTCCTGAAGTCAGGATCGAGGAATATGCCCATCAATTTAGCGGGGGTATGAGGCAGAGGGTCATGATTGCCATCGTACTCGCTGCAGAGCCCACAGTGCTACTTGCGGACGAACCAACAACAGCTCTGGATGTTACGATACAGGACCAGATCATCAAACTAATGAACCAATTGAAAGAAAAATTGGGTATGAGCGTTATCCTGGTAACCCATGACCTGGGGGTAGTAGCCCAAATGTGCGACAGGCTGGCCGTCATGTATGCAGGATATATTATGGAAATTACCGATACAGTCACGCTGTTCTCTACGCCTAGACATCCTTATACCTATGGACTTCTGAGCTCGCTGCCTACAGGGAACGAGAAGGGAGGCCGGTTGGAACCGATCCAAGGAGCGCCTCCCGATTTAAGCAATCTTCCTCCGGGTTGCCCTTTTGCTCCTAGATGTCATTTTGCAGATGTGAAGTGCATGGAAAAGATGCCGGATTTAAAAGAAATCGCCCCCGGGCATTTGTCCAGATGTCATTATATAGAGAAAATGGACGGCATTCATGGGCTGATAGAAGCTATTTAGGGGGTATCCTTAATGATCGCTGCAGGGAATGAACTAGTAAGAATCGAGGACTTGACAAAAGTATTCCCCTTGAAACAGCCGATACTTGATGTCATCGCCAGGAAGCCTAAACAGATATTGCAGGCGGTAGATCATGTGAACCTTTCCATCATGAAAGGGGAGACATTGGGTCTTGTAGGAGAGAGCGGCTGTGGTAAAAGCACTCTGGCCAAAACCATGATGAGACTGTATAACCCCGATGGGGGAAAAATGATGTTTGAAGGGGAGGATTTAGCATCATTAAAGGGGCAGAGCCTGCGCGATGCCAGAAAAAAGTTTCAAATGATTTTTCAAGATCCGTATTCATCCTTGAATCCTAGAATGTCGGTCAGGGACATGTTGACCGAAATATTGACCGTTCATAAAATATGTCCGAAAAGCGAGATCGACGACAGGATCGGCCAATTGCTGGAAACCGTAGGTATGAGCATACAGATGGCGGAAAGGTTTCCGGGAGAGTTTTCAGGAGGACAGAGACAGCGTCTTGGCATTGCCAGGGCGCTTGCGCTCAATCCCACCTTTATCATCGCTGATGAACCGGTATCGGCTCTGGATGTTTCAATACAAGCCCAAGTCATCAATCTGTTAAGGGACATACAGCAGTCGCTGCAATTGACCATGCTGTTCATATCTCATGACTTGCGAGTAGTCCGTTATATTACAAACCGGGTAGCCGTGATGTATTTGGGAAAAATCATAGAACTTGGCGAAACAGAGGAATTATTCAGGAATCCTTATCACCCCTACACCAAGGTGTTGATAAAAGCGGCGCCGGTGCTGGACCCAAGAATCCGAACTAGAGAATATGCCATAGAAGGCGAACCGCCTAGCCCCATTCACGTTCCCGAGGGATGCAAATTCCATCCCCGCTGCCCTTATGCCAAGGAGAGATGCAAATCGGAGCCGCCGAAGCTGAGTGAAGTGCAGTCTGGTCGAATGGTCGCATGCCATTATCCATTAGTATAAATCAGTTAAACCCGGGGAGGATTTTTCCATGAATGAACAAACTCTTGAATTGTTTCGCACGTTGACTGAAATGCCAGGAGCTTCCGGCTTCGAATCCGAGCTGCGCAAGTTCGTACGCACTCAGCTTGAGCCCGTCAGTGACGAAGTGATCCAGGATCGACTAGGCGGCATCTTCGGCGTCAGGAAAGGGGCGGAAGGCGGACCGCGGATTATGGTCGCTGGCCATCTGGACGAGGTGGGTTTCATTACGACGGCTATTACCGATAACGGCATGATCAAATTTCAGGCCCTTGGAGGCTGGTTCAATCAAGTGCTGCTCGCGCAGCGGATGCAGATCATAACGAAGAACGGGCCTATTGTCGGTGTCATCGGATCGCTTCCGCCGCATCTTCTGGATGAAGCGGCCCGAAGCAAGCCTATCGATATTGCGTCGATGTACATCGATATCGGAGCAGACGATCGGCAGCATGCCGAGAGTCTGGGCGTGCATCCTGGGCTGCAGATTGTACCGATCTGCCCTTTCACGCCGCTGGCCGACGGCAAGAAGATTATGGCCAAAGCTTGGGACAATCGCTATGGCGTTGGGCTTGCCATCGAGCTGCTGCAGGAGGTCCAAGGCAAGCCGCTGCCGAATACGTTGGTGTCCGGAGCGACGGTGCAGGAGGAAGTCGGGCTTCGGGGGGCGGAAGTGGCAGCCAATCTGGTTCGTCCGGATTTGGCGTTCGTACTAGACGTATCGCCGGCCAACGACATGAGCGGAGACAAAAATGCGTTCGGTCAGCTCGGCAAAGGCACACTGCTGCGGATCATCGACAGATCGATGGTGACTAATCCGAGGATGGCTGATTATATTCGGGATACAGCGGAGACGCACCGCATCCCTTACCAGTATTTCCTCTCTCCGGGAGGCACGGATGCAGGTCGCATACATTTGCACGGGATCGGTGTTCCGTCGGCGGTCATTGGTATTTCCGGCCGTTATATTCATTCGGCGGCGTCCATCATTCACGTCGACGATTATGCGGCTGCGAAGGAACTGCTTGTTCGTCTCGTTCTCGGCACTGACAAGACGGTATATGAGTCAATCATCCAAGATTAACCAGAAAAATAAAAAACATTATTTATTGGGAGGCAGGATGTTTATGAAAAAACCGTTTTTGTCAGGATTAGTTGCCATTCTTCTTCTTTCCATGATTGCAACCGCGTGCAGCGGCAACGGCAGCAAACCTGCCATGAATTCGAGCACTCCATCGGCAGCCGCAACTTCGACACCTAAGTCCGGGGGCACACTGAGCGTTGCAATTAATGCGGATCCGCCGAAACTGGATCCATCCTTTTCCAGTGCTCTAGTGGACCGACAAGTTTTCCAAAGTATATTTGACAAATTATTGGATATTGACTCAAAAGGAAAAATAATTCCGATGCTTGCCGAGAAATGGGATGTGTCCGCCGACCAAAAAACATACACTTTCAAATTGCGTCAAGGCGTGAAATTTCACGATGGAACCGACTTTAACGCAGAAGCGGTCAAATTCAATTTTGAACGCAACATGGATAAGAACTCCACTCGCCGTAACGAGCTTGCGAGCGTGGACAAAGTGACCGTTAGCGATCCTAATACCGTTGTCGTACAGCTTAAGACACCGTTCGCACCGTTTTTATCGACGTTGACGGATCGCTCAGGGATGATGGTATCTCCGGAAGCCGTGAAGAAATCTGGGGAGGACTTCTTCAACCATCCGGTTGGAACCGGACCTTTTGTTTATAAGGAACGATCCAAGGGCAACACGATTACAGTTGAGAAAAACCCCAACTACTGGCAAAAAGGAATGCCTTATCTGGATAAGGTCATCTACAAAGTATTTACGGATTCCAACGTCTCGTTGGTCAACCAAAAGAGCGGACAAGTCGACATCTCGACGAATTTTCCTCCCACAGAGATAAATAACATGAGTAACGACCCGAATATTAAAGTGTTAAACCAAGCGGGTCAAGGTTACGACGGCTTTCACCTTAATACGTCCAAGGCGCCTTTTGATAAAAAAGAACTGCGTCAAGCGGTGGATCTCTTGGTTGATCGCGAGGCTATAATAAAGGTTGTTCTGAACGGTGCAGGTACGCCGGCACACTCACCCTTCGCTCCTTCTCAATTCGCATACGGAGATTCGGATAAATACGAAAAACCAAACTTGGATAAGGCAAAAGAGCTGCTGAAAAAGGCAGGTAAACCGGACGGCTTCACCTTTACTTTGAAGATTGCCACAAGCCCAGCCGCTCAACAGGAGGGTCAGATGATTCAAAGTATGCTGAAGCCTGCAGGCATTACTGTTAATCTGGAGAAAGTAGATTTCGGTACGCTGCTCGATCATGCCAAGAAAGGCAACCATGACGCAGTGCTGATCAACTGGAGCGGAAGACTGGACCCTGATCTGAACATTTATGATTTTGCTGTCACGGGCGGTTCCAACAACTACGCGCAATACAGCAATCCTGAAGTTGATAAACTTCTGAATGCTGGCCGCAGCGAGGGGAGCGAAGCAAAGCGCAAAGCTATCTACGACGATTTGATGAAAATACTGAACGTCGACATCAATTACGTTTATATTAATCATTCCAATAATGTTTATGGTATTTCCAAAGGGGTTCAAGGCTTCACTTATATTCCGGACGGAATGGTTCGAACGGCTGCCATAAGTAAGAATTGAGATGATCCATGGAAAAAGAGGAGGAAACAATCGGTGTATATGATGGATTTGAACATGACCACGTTTCAGGAAGTTCAAAGCAAACTGAGAACCGTTCTCCTGCCTATCGGCATGATTGAAGCGCATGGACCCCATTGCAGCCTCGGTACGGACATTTTAATCCCGAGGGAGTTTGTGAAGAGACTGGATCCTCTGATTGGAGAAAAAGTCTTGATGGCTCCAGAAATTCCATATGGTCATTCCTTCGGTCTGGCGCCGTTTCCCGGAACTATTGATGTTTCGGGAGAAGCGTTCGCTCAATATGTTTTGGAGATTGGCAAAGGATTTATCCACAACGGATTTCGAAATATCATCTTATTTAACGGACATGGCGGAAATGCCGCAAGCTTAAACTTGGTTTCTGAACATTTGGCAGATGCGGGGGCGACGGTGTTGACGATCAATTGGTGGTTGGATTATAAAGAGACGATTCAGAAGTTTGCCCCGGACACAGGACATGCCGGAGAGGATGAAACTTCAGTCATTATGGCTAGTGATCCATCTTATGTCCAACTTGAAAATGTCAGTCAGCATACTATTCCTGTGCCCCGCAATCTTAAATTTCAAAATATGGGTAAGGTCTCATACCCCCAGGCTTATTCCGGCGATGCAGGCTCGGCCACAGCTGAAAAGGGCGAGCAAATCTATCAGGCCCTTCTGCCTTTAATCGTTCGAGATATTGAAGTGATGTGGACTTTCGGTGAAAAGTAAATTGCGAAGCAATATTAAGGGGGAATACACATGGACCACCTCTTGGAAATTGACGGGCTGAAAACTCATTTTCGGAGCGAGGAACGATGGATTCCGGCGGTTGACGGGGTGGATATTACCGTGAAAAAAGGGGAAACACTCGGTATTGTCGGGGAATCCGGCTGCGGGAAAAGCGTAACCTCGCTGTCTGTCATGCGGCTGCTCCCCAAAACGGGGGTGAGCCTGCAAGGCGAAATTCGGTATAAGGGAAAAAACCTGCTGCAGCTGTCTGATGAGGAAATGCGCCACGTGCGGGGGAACGAAATCGCTATGATCTTCCAGGAGCCGATGACCTCGCTCAACCCGGTGTATACGATTGGCCGTCAGCTTAGCGAAATGCTGGTGCTGCATCGCGGCTTCTCGAAAAAGCAGGCGCGCGAAGCAGCGATCGAGATGCTGAAAAAAGTTCATATTCCGCGCGCTGAAGCGATGATTGACGAGTATCCGCACCGGCTCTCCGGCGGCATGCGGCAGCGGGTCATGATCGCGATGGCGATGTCCTGCGATCCTGAGCTCTTGATTGCCGACGAACCGACTACGGCTCTCGACGTCACCATTCAAGCCCAGATCCTGGACTTGATGCGGGAAATGCGCGACAAGCAGGGCACATCCATCCTGTTGATTACGCACGATCTTGGCATTGTGGCCGAAATGTGCGATCGCGTGGTGGTTATGTATGCCGGTCAGGTGGTCGAACAGGCCGATGTGTACACTTTATTTGAACGTCCCTCTCATCCGTATACGCAAGGCCTCATGAAATCCATCCCCAAAGTCAATGCGGACCAGCATCGCCTGGATTCCATTCCCGGTAACGTTCCGTTGCCCGGATCGGTTAAGCAAGGCTGCCGGTTTGCTTCCCGTTGTCCGCATACGGAAGCCATATGCCTGACCGATGCGCCTCCGCTGTTTGAGCTCGAAGGCGGGCAGCAGAGCCGCTGCTGGCTGCATCAAGACGCTGTGATGAAGGAGGCGGCACAAGTATGAGCACATTGATCGAAGTCAAAGGCCTAAAAGTATATTATCCGATTTCCTCGGGTCTATTAAATAAAACGATCGGCTATGTCAAAGCGGTCGACGATGTCTCCTTTTCCGTCAACGAAGGAGAAACGCTGGGCATTGTGGGAGAATCCGGCTGCGGCAAATCGACCACGGGCCGTGCGATCCTCCATTTAACCAAGCCGACTGAAGGCGATGTCATTTTTCAGGGGCAGAATCTATCCTCTCTAAGAGGAAAAGGGCTTCGGAAAATCCGCCGGGATATGCAAATCGTCTTCCAGGACCCGTATGCTTCCTTAAATCCGCGCATGACCGTCGGCTCCATCCTGGAAGAGCCGCTCAAAATTCACGGACTGGCCGCCGGTACCGAGATCAAGCGGCGGGTCAAGGAGCTGCTTGACATCGTGGGCTTATCCGAACAGCACTATAACCGTTATCCGCATGAGTTTTCCGGCGGTCAGCGGCAGCGCATCGGGATCGCCCGGGCCTTGATTACCAAACCTAAGCTGATTGTAGCTGACGAACCAGTCTCTGCTCTGGATGTCTCGATTCAGTCGCAAATTCTCAACCTCATGAAGGATTTGCAAGAGCAGTTCAAACTCACGTATATGTTCATTTCTCATGATTTATCTGTTGTACGCCATATCAGCGACCGGGTAGGCGTCATGTATTTGGGCGCACTGGTGGAACTGGCTCCTAAACATATGCTTTACGACAACCCGCTGCATCCGTATACGCAAGCTCTGTTATCTGCTGTACCGCATCCGAATCCGCGGGAAAGCCGCGAGCGCATTATATTGTCAGGAGACGTGCCGAGTCCAGCCAATCCGCCTTCCGGCTGCGCTTTTCATACACGCTGCCGCTTTACCATGGAGAAGTGCAAATCCGAAAGGCCCGTGTTGAAACAGATATTGCCCGACCACTGGGCGGCCTGCCACCTGAATTGAAACAGTAACGAAAAAAAGGAGGATGGCAATGATATTTATTTTCAGGCGACTACTATTGGCGGTTCCTGTTCTACTAATTGTTACGATCATGGTGTTTGTGTTGATGCACGTGCTGCCAGGAGACCCGGCTACCGCCATTCTCGGACAAGAAGCCACACCCGAAATGATTAAGGCGATGCAGCTGCGGCTCGGCCTGGACAAACCGCTTGTCGTTCAATATCTGAACTGGCTGGGCGGCGCGCTTCAGGGTAATTTGGGCAAATCGCTCATCGATAATTCACCCGTATCGGAATTGATCATGCAGCGGCTGCCAGTGACGCTGGAACTGACCATCGGCACCTTTATTGTTGCCGTGCTCATTGCGATCCCAGCGGGCATTGTGTCAGCTACACGTTCCGGCAAATGGGTCGATTATATGAGTACGATGTTCGCGCTCGGAGGGATGTCAGTCCCTCACTTTTGGCTGGGGATGATGCTGATCGTCTTGTTTTCCGTGAATCTGGGTTGGCTGCCTGCCTCGGGGTATGTTCCCTTCTTTACCAATCCGCTGGCCAATCTCGCGGCGATGATCATGCCGATCGTTGCCACGGGCTTGCGCGAATCCGCCATTTTGATGAGAATGCAGCGGAGCAGTCTGCTTGAGGTGCTTAGTGCGGATTATATCAGGACCGCTAATTCCAAAGGCTTGAAGGAGCGAATGGTTATATGGGGCCATGCCTTGAAAAATTCGCTGATTCCAGTCATCACAAGCAGCGGCAACATCGTCGCGGGACTTCTCGGCGGCCTTGTCATTACGGAAACCATTTACTCCATACCCGGGTTTGGCAAATTGATTGTCGATTCCATCTTCAACCGGGATTTTATCACAGTGCAAGGAGCGATATTGGTGTCGGCGCTGCTCGTGGTCGTTGTGAATATCTTGATTGACATTTTGTACACGATCATCGATCCGCGAATGACGGAAAGGGGCGGGAACAAATGAGTGAGTCGGTTGAGCCGGTCATAGAGAGGCAAATCGGGCTTGGCCCTGTGCAGGAACCTCCCAGACGTCAATGGCTGCTGCTTTTGAAACGTTTTGCGCGCAACAGGCTGGCCATTATAGGTGCTGTCATTTTTGGGGGGTTGGTGCTGGTTTCCGTTTTTGCGCCGTGGATTAGCTCTTATGATCCTTTTCATCAGGATTATTCCATGATACTGCAAAAGCCCGGAAACGGACATATTTTAGGAACGGACGATTTGGGGCGAGATACTTTGGCCCGGTTGCTTTACGGGGCCAGGCTCTCTCTGCAGGCTTCCGTCATTTCCGTTGGCATTGCGATAGCCATCGGTGTGCCTTTAGGCCTCATCAGCGGGTATTTCCGCGGTTTCTGGGATGAGCTGATCATCATGCGGCTGGTTGATGCGATGCAGGCGTTTCCGTCCATCATTCTGGCGATGGCCATGGCGGCCGTGCTGGGAGGAGGGTTTCTGAACGCGGTCATTGCCATCGGCATCGGTTTTTTTCCGTCGTTTATTCGAATCACGCGCGCTCAGGTGCTCACGGTTCGCAGCCTGGAATATGTTCAGGCAGCGGAGGCCATCGGAGCGGGCCATCTGCGGATTATGTTTTTGCACGTGCTCCGCAATGTGATGGGTCCGCTGCTTGTGCAGACGACGCTGACGATGGCCGCAGCCATCATTGCCGAAGCGGGACTTTCCTACTTGGGCCTTGGCGCAAGGCCAGAGGAGCCCAGCTGGGGATCGATGCTGAAAGTCGCGCAGGGGTACCTGAACACGGCGCCACTGCTTGCTTTATGGCCTGGTTTGGCAATTTTTCTGGTAGTGCTCGGGTTTAACCTCTTGGGTGACGGCATGCGTGAAGTGCTCGACCCGAAATTAAAACGTTAATGGATATGACAATCAAATTCTTATTCATGGAGGCATGCAATGGGGAAAATATCAAAAAAATGGTCGATTAGTTTAATTGTGCTTACTTCGATTTTAATAGCAACGGCAGGATGTTCAAAGCCAAGCGCCAATCAACCCAGCAATCAACAGACGGCAAAGGTTGAAAGCACTGCTGCGCCAAAAATGGGAGGCACATTGAACATCGCTATACCCGCCGACCCTACGACGTTTGATCCCAGTTTTTCCACCGCTTTTTTTGATCGGCAGCCCTATCAAAATATTTATGACAAGTTGGTAGATTCAGATCCTTCTGGGAAAATTGTTCCGATGCTTGCCGAAAAATGGAGTATCTCGGATGATAAAAAAACATATACATTCAACCT
The DNA here is from genome assembly GCF_900104695.1 of Paenibacillus sp. GP183. NCBI lineage: Bacteria > Bacillati > Bacillota > Bacilli > Caryophanales > Paenibacillaceae > Paenibacillus > Paenibacillus sp. GP183. Next base: position 2,033,697 of record NZ_FNSW01000001.1, on the reverse strand, counting down.
GCGTAAAGGTGTCAAATTCCACGATGGAACCGACTTCAATGCCGAGGCAGTCAAGTTTACCTTTGAACGCAATATGGATAGTGCATCCGGCAGGAAAAGCGAGATGAATGTTGTAAGCAAAGTAACGGTTGTAGATCCTAATACGGTACAAGTAGAGCTCAAACAGCCTTTTGCTCCGTTCCTCTCCAGTTTAACGGACCGTTCCGGGATGATTGTATCTCCAGATGCGGTTAAGAAGTATGGTAAAGATTTTGCCACTCACCCGGTAGGTACCGGACCGTTTGTTTTTAAGGAATCTGTCCGAGGTTCTTCCCTTACGTTGGATAAAAACCCGAATTATTGGAAAACAGGCTTTCCGAGGCTGGACAAGGTTGTCTATAAGATTTTTCCTGATGACAATGTTGCGCTGGTCAATTTAAAAAGCGGCGCAGTCGACATAACGACTACTTTTCCTACGAAAGAAATCACGAATATGAAAAACGATCCAAAAATCGGGGTCATTAACGAAGCGGGTCAAGGATTCGTCGGCATGCATGTGAATATGACGAAACCTCCCTTTAACAAAGTGGAATTGCGGCAAGCCTTCGATATATTGGTCGATCGGAATGCCATTGTCAACGTGATCCTCAATGGCACGGGTATTCCTGCTCACTCGCCTTTTGTTCCTTCCCATTTTGCCTATGGAGACAGTGATAAAGCACCGAAACCGGATGTGGAAAAGGCCAAATCGTTAATGAAAGCGGCAGGCGTGCCGGATGGATTCTCGTTCACCTTGAAATATGTCCAAAACTCCTCGAATCAGCAGCTTGTGCAGATGATTCAGAATATGCTAAAACCTGCAGGGATCACGGTTAATCTGGAAGCGACTGATTCCGCCGCCAATACGGATAATCTCAATAAAAGAAATTTTGAGGCGATCGTATCCACATGGAGCGGACGGCCGGATCCGGACCAAAATATTTATGATTACAATAGAACTGGAGGCATTTTAAACCGTTCCACTTACAATAATCCGCAAGTGGATAAGCTTCTGGACGATGCGCGTTTGCAGGTGGATGAGGGAAAACGCAAGGCAATTTACGATAGTGCAATGCAAATCATCAATGTGGATCTGCCTTATATATTTCTCTACCACCCCAATAATACTTTAGGTTATGCTAAATCAGTAACAGGATTCAAATACGTATCCGACGGTATGGTTCGTGCTGCAGAATTGAGTAAGAATTAAGCGCTCAGACAACATATGACAGGAAAGCTATAAATACCAATATTTTCTAGTTGAAGGAGACTTGAAGATGCCTGCTGCTCAACTCGTACATGTGTATAGAGGTCCTTTAATTGAAAGCAAACATTACGGTCATATCGCCGTTGTGGATTTGAGTGGGAATGTGCTGCACGGATTGGGAGATCCCCGGCATGTGACATTTGTCCGTTCATCCTCCAAGCCCTTGCAAGCCATACCCGTTGTGGAGTCGGGAGCCGCCGACCGCTATCAATTTTCGCAAGCGGATCTTGCGCTTTGCTGTGCTTCGCACAACGGAGAGCAGAGGCACACGGACCGCGTGATGGATATGCTGGCGCGGATCGGGGTTCCGCATGAGGCGCTGCAGTGCGGTACGCATGCCCCGCGTGACCAGGACAATTATAAGAAATTAATACGATCGGGCGGAGAATTGACGCCGATCTACAACAACTGCTCAGGCAAGCATACGGGAATGCTCACACTGGCCAGCCATCTGGGTGCTGACCTGTCGAGCTATCGCGACATTGACCACCCGGTTCAAGTCCTGATGCGGTCTGCGGTGGCCGATATGACCGACATGCCTGCGGAAGATATCGTGATCGGGATAGACGGCTGCGGTGTGCCTGTGTTCGGCGTGCCGCTGGACCGTTTGGCCCTGGCCTTTGCGAAATTGTCCGACCCGTCGGGTCAGCCGGAACCGCGCCGTCAGGCGCTGGAGCGGATTACTGCGGCGATGATGGCCCATCCGGAAATGGTAGGCGGAAAGGATCGGTTTTGCACAGACCTGATGTCCGCTTTGCCAGGTCGGATTATCGGAAAAGCGGGTGCGGAGGGCGTTTACGCAGCCGGCCTCATGGGCGAAGGAATCGGCATTGCGGTCAAAGTGGATGACGGAAACGCAAGGGCCGCTTATCCTACGGTTGTAGCGATCTTAGAACAGTTGGGTTATTTAGGCGAAGCCGATTTGAAGGCTCTTGAAGCACATCGGGTACCGTCGATTCAAAATGCGCGTGAAGAGATTATAGGAAAGCTGCAGGTCGCTTTTTCTCTGTAATCGGCCCCAAATAGGTGAAGAAGGAGTTGTCAGAAATGGAGTTTGACTCAGCTTATTATCCATACCCCTCCAAAAGAAATGCATTGTTCGCTAATAAAGGAATGGTCGCGACTTCGCAGCCGCTAGCAGCACAAGCGGGTCTCGAAATGATAAAAAAAGGAGGAAATGCCATCGATGCGGCCATTGCAACCGCAGCTTGCTTGACGGTGGTAGAGCCTACAACGAACGGAATCGGTTCGGATGCTTTTGCCTTAGTTTGGACGAAGGGCGAATTGCATGGATTAAATGGGAGCGGGTCTGCCCCTAAAAGCATTTCGATTGAAGCTCTGCAAAAAGCCGGTTATTCGGAAATGCCTCTATACGGAGTGGTGCCGATAACCGTTCCCGGGGCTCCTGGCGCTTGGGCGGAATTGTCCGAACGGTTCGGCAGGCTTCCGTTCTCCGAACTGCTGAAGCCGGCGATTGAATATGCCCGCAACGGCTACCCCATTACACCTAGTTTGGGAACGACCTGGCAAAAAGCCTACAATAATTACAAGAAGAACTTAAATGGAGAAGAGTTTGCAAACTGGTTTCAGACGTTCGCGCCAGAGGGCAGAGCGCCAAGAATCGGTGAAGTCTGGAAATCGGAAGATATGGCGGCAACGATGGAACTCATTGCTGAATCGAAAGCGGACGCTTTTTACCGCGGAGTATTGGCCGAGAAGATCGATGCCTTTCTGAAGCAGTATGGCGGTTATCTGACGAAAGAAGATTTGGCGGCTTACAAACCGGAATGGGTGCAGCCGATCAAAGTCAATTACCGAGGATACGATGTGTGGGAGCTTCCGCCCAATGGTCAAGGAATCGTTGCGCTCATGGCACTTAATATCTTAAAGGGCTTCGAATTTACGTCCAAGGATAGCCCGGATACCTATCATAAGCAGATCGAAGCGATCAAGCTTGCTTTTGCCGATGGGAAGAAATATATTACTGACCCTGCCAAAATGAATATGTCGGTAGAAGCTTTGCTATCGGAGGCTTATGCGGATGAGAGAAGAAAATTGATTGGGCAGCAAGCCTTGCTCCCTGAGCCGGGAACTCCTCCGAAAGGCGGGACGGTTTATCTGTCCACAGCAGATGGGGAAGGAAACATGGTTTCCTTTATTCAAAGCAATTATTTGGGATTCGGTTCTGGTATTGTAATACCGGGTACCGGGATCGGTTTACAAAATCGTGGCAATAATTTTACATTAGACCCGACCCATGAAAACTGTTTGGAGCCCGGAAAGAAAACCTATCATACGATAATCCCCGGTTTTATGACCAAAGGCAATCAGCCTGTGGGGCCGTTTGGCGTTATGGGAGCCTTTATGCAGCCGCAGGGTCATGTGCAAGTAGTGATGAACACGATCGATTTTCAATTGAACCCGCAGGCGGCATTGGATGCTCCCCGGTGGCAGTGGAGGGATGGAAAGTCGGTGTGGCTGGAGCATTCTTTTCCGGAGCATATTGCAGAAGCCTTAGGGAGAATGGGCCATCAGGTGCAGGTTTCCCCAGCCTCCGGCTTCGGCCGTGGACAGATCATTTGGAGAACTCCGGACGGCGTTTTGGTCGGGGGAACGGAACCGAGAACAGATGGAACCGTAAGCATTTGGTAAACTTCGGCTAAATCAAATATTTGGATAGGCAGGTGCTGCGGCATCTGCTTTTTTATTTATCAAATTACATTTACATTTTTTTATTATCCGGTTAACACACCAAAAACAGTTCTAGGTTATTTTAGATATGTGGGAACGGTCTCACATTGAAATGAGGGTTGCATCATGAATTATACGATAAAAGAAATCGCCCACCGAGCAGGAGTATCGAAATCAACGGTGTCCAGGGTAATCTCTGGCAAAGGCTATATCAGTATGGATGTACGTAATAGAGTTCTTCAAATCATTCAAGAATTGCAATATAAGCCGAATGCGGTGGCAAGAGCCATGGTTTCACAGCGGACGTACAATATCGGGGTATTGATATACCGTCGGCATTATCCGATTGCCGCTCATCCCTTTTACGGCAAAATTCTGGATGCGATTCTAACTTCAGCAGCAAGCTTGAATTACTCCATATTTGTGACAGCCGATCACGAAATGTCGCTGCGTTCCGCCGATTATATGCTGGAGAAAAGGGTGGATGGTCTCATTCTGATCAGCCGTCTCCAACAAAATGTGATTGATCATATTAACAACTTTGGTGTTCCCTACCTAATGGTCAATGGTTCAACTCATGTCGATGGGGTCATTCATATCGTCAATCAGGACGATGTCGGAGGACAGAAAGCCGCCGCTTATCTAACCGGTTTAGGGCATCGCCATATTTTAGTTCTCGCGGGACCGCAGACCCATCGAAGCCATCATCTGAGACTGAAGGGATTCAGGCATTACATGGAAGCAAATGATATTCCTGTTCCCTCAACGTCCATCCTATATGCTGAAACCTCCATGTTTGAAGAAGGATACAATCTGATGGGTCAGCATTGGGAAAATATTCGCAAGTCTGAGTATACCGCCATATTTGCAACCAATGACATGTTAGCGCTTGGTGCGATGAAATTTCTATTGGAGCACAATGTTCGCATCCCCGAGCAAGTGGCCGTTATGGGTTTTGACGATGTTGATTTTGCTGCCATGTTTTCGCCGTCCTTAACGACAATCCGGGTCAATATGGAAGAGATGGGTGTCCAAGCCTTTATGATGTTGGACAGACTCATCCGAAAGGAAGCTATCGCAGCCAATACCATTGAGCTTGAACCCAAACTGATCATCCGGCAATCGACTGAAGCAAGAAATTTCTCTTGAGAGGGGTGCAGCACGTATGAGTTGGTATTTAAGAGGGATAGGTTCCCGTAAAATCATTGAATTTATTGTTCTTGTCGTGTTTATCATTTTCTTCTTGGGGCCATTGCTGAATTTGGCCATTTTGGCATTCACCGGCAAATGGAACTATCCGGATGTGATTCCTCATGAATGGTCTTTGAAATGGTGGAGCTTTGTACTACACCAGGAGGATATCGCTAAATCGATCGGCCTGTCTTTTCTTATTGCCACGATTGTGACTGCTCTGTCTATAGTGCTCTGCATCCCTGCAGCTTACGCGTTTGCCCGTATTCGATTCCCGCTAAGCCGTTTCTTCCTGTTCTCCTTTCTTCTGACACATGCTTTTCCCAAAATGGGGCTCTACGTGTCGATCGCCGTGCTGTTTTACAAGCTTGGATTAATGAATACTTTGCTCGGGGTAGTGTTGATTCATATCATTAACGTTCTCATGTTCATGACATGGATCCCGACGGCCGCATTTCGAAACGTCCATACAGCTCAAGAAGAGTCCGCACGAGATGTGGGAGCAAGTCCTTTCCGTGTGTTTCGCAGCATCACGCTGCCGATCGCGATGCCGGGCATCCTTGTCGCCTCGATATTTACCTTTCTTAATTCGCTCGATGAAGCGCAGGGATCGTTTCTGGTGGGTATTCCCAATTATAAAACCATGCCCATTGTGATGTACTCGATTATCAGTGATTATCCGGCCTATGCGGGAGCTGTTTTTTCGATCATCTTGACGGCTCCGACGGTGATCCTGCTGCTTGCAGCTCAGCGATTTGTAAGTGCGGATGTCCTGTCAAGCGGATTCCAAATTAAATGACCATGGAACATAGATGTACTAATTATAGGAGGTCAGGATGGACATTCAACTATCGATTCAGCGGTTGACGAAACGCTACAAAACCGGAGAGGGCGTAACGGACATATCCTTCGAAGTCCGAAAGGGTGAATTGATCACTTTACTCGGCCCTTCTGGCTGCGGTAAAACTACTGTACTGCGCAGTGTCGGGGGATTTCTGGATGCAGATTCAGGAGATATACTCATTGAGGGCAAAAGTGTTCTTAAGGCTCCTCCGGAAAAACGCCCCACATCCATGGTATTCCAAGGCTATAATTTATGGCCGCACATGACGGTTTACGAAAATCTGGCGTTCGGCTTGAAAATACGCAAAATCAAAAAGAACGAGATTGAACAAGCCGTATCCGATGTCCTGAATCTTGTCCGTTTGCCGGGAGCTGAGCGCAAATACCCGGGGCAGCTCTCAGGAGGACAGCAGCAGCGGGTGGCAGTTGCCCGATCGCTCTTGTTAAAACCAGCCGTTCTGCTGCTGGATGAACCTTTTTCTGCACTGGACGCCAAGCTGCGTCACGAGATGAGGGAAGAACTGCGGGAGATTCAATCCAAAACCGGGCTTACCATGGTGTTTGTCACGCATGATCAGGAAGAGGCATTATCGATCTCCGATCGCATTGTCGTCATGAACCAGGGACATATCGAGCAAATCGCGTCACCGCAGGAAATCTATGATGACCCAAACTCGCTTTTCGTCGCTCAATTTATAGGCAAAATGAATTTCCTAAAGGGGGTGGTGGCAGCCGATCAGGTGGTGGTAGGTCAACTGGCTTTGCCGAATTCGAAAAATTTTTCCGGTAACGTAATCGTCGCAATTCGACCGGAAGATGTGAATCTTCATGGGGAAGTGGAGCATGGACTTTCGGGGTCGATCAAGCAAATTATGGTACTGGGACATTACGCAGAAGTATCCATCGATTTACTGGAGTTTGGAATGATTCGAACATTTAAACCGCGAGATTTCGTCAAAGATCTTCATATGGGCCAGAGCGTTAAAGTGAGCTTTGCAAAAGCATTAGCATATCCGCAAATATAACATTCATTTGGGAGGAATTATTCATGTTACGTAAGAAATCCACCATTTTACTCTTGTCAGCATTCGCCCTTACATCCACTTTTTTATCAGCCTGCGGCAACACGAATACAAGCTCAGGTTCCGGCAGCTCTGCAAGTCCAGCTAGCTCTGCCAGTCCGAGTGCCACAGCGGCTGCAGCCTCCACCCAGCCTGTCGAGTTTAATTTCTATTTCACTGGCTCTCAAAACGTGAAGGATCTATGGGATACGATCATTCCGATGTTCGAGAAACAGACGCCTGGCGTGAAGGTGAAGGAGGTTTATATTCCTTCCGGTACGGGCGCCCAACCTACCTATGACCGCCTAATTGCTGCGAAACAAGCTGGTAAAGGCTCGGGAGATATCGATTTATATGAAGACGGTCTGTCTTATGTGACCCGCGGCCAAAAGGATGGCCTCTGGGATACCCTGGCTGCCGACAAAATTTCAAATTTGAGTAAAGTAGACCCTTCTATATTGAAAGACATTTCCAATTTGGCTGTTCCTTATCGTTCGTCCGCTGTAGTTTTGGCTTATAACAGCGATAAAGTAAAAACACCTCCAACTACATTGGATGAATTGTACGATTGGATCAAGAAAAACCCGCAAAGATTTGCTTATAATGACCCTTCTACAGGGGGATCCGGCAACTCTTTTGTAATGACAACTCTGTATAAATCGCTTCCTGAAGAAGCCATCCACAATTCCGACCCTGCTATTGAGAAGCAATGGGATCAAGGCTTTACGCTGCTCAAGGATCTTGGAAAATATGTGTACGGCAAAGGTATTTATCCGAAGAAAAACCAAGGAACGCTCGATTTGCTGGCTTCTGGCGAAGTTGACATGATTCCTGCTTGGTCGGATATGGTGCTCGATCAAACAAGTAAAGGGCAGCTTCCGAAATCGACGAAAATGACTCAGTTAAAGCCCGGCTTTAACGGCGGTCCTACTTACCTGATGGTGCCTCAGCTATCTACGAAGAAAGAAGCAGTTTACAAGTTCCTGAACTACGTTCTATCTTCTGAAGCGCAAACGACCGTCGTAACTAAAATGAGCGGCTTCCCGGGTATTCAACTTTCGAATATGCCGCAGGATATTCAAGACGCTTTGAAGACATCTTCCGCAGGATTCCGCTCATTCAATATCGGCGATCTGGACAAAGATATGACCAAACGCTGGCAAAGTGATGTTGCTGCTCAATGAGTAAACAAATGAAAATGGGGTTACTGGGGTTACTTCTGGTAATCCCCTCTTTTTTGGTGCTATTCGTCATTGTTGTCATCCCGATATTCATTTCTTTCAAAGAAAGCCTGACGAACAAGTCCGGCGGGTATGATTTGTCCAATTACCAATATTTGTTCACCGACAAGCTGATGCGTTCCAATATTATATTCACCCTTGAAGTTACGATCATTTCTGTCATTCTCGTGCTGGTTATCAGTTATGCGCTTGCGGCATATATGAGATTCAATAACGGAACGGCTGTTCAATGGATCCGCAAAATGTACATGATCCCGATCTTTATTCCATCTGTAATTGCTACGTATGGCTTAATCCAATTGCTGGGTAATCATGGTTGGGTCGCCCGAATATTAACTGCAGCGCATATGGGAACTTTGCCTCGCATCATTTTCGATATGAAGGGAATTATCATCGCCAATTTATGGTTTAACATTCCATTTACGACCATGCTGCTCGGTTCCGCTTTATCTGCAGTCCCTAACTCCGTTATTGAAAGCGCGAAGGACGTCGGAGCCAGTGCATTGCGAATCTTTTTTCAGTTCGTTTTGCCGCTTACTTACAAGACTCTTCTTGTTGCAATCACCTTTGTATTTATGGGCGTGATTGGCTCGTTCACAGCTCCATTTCTCGTCGGGGCCAATGCACCGCAAATGCTGGGTGTGTCGATGGAACAAGTATTCGGTGTGTTTCAAGACAAACAATTGGCTGCGGCAATCGCCTTTTTTACATTTATGCTTTGCTCGGTCATGGGATACTTTTATATCCGCAGTATGATTATTGATGAGGTTGCGAAATCATGAAGCAGGTTATTCTTGAAGCAGAAGGGCGAGTAACGCCGGTTAGTTCGAAATCACATATTTCATATAAGTTTTACCTGGGTCAACCGGGGGGCAAGCTGTGGATCAGTTTTGTCTACGAGCCGAAGCTTTTAGAGGACCGGGATCTGGCGAAAAAGATGATTATGGACAGCATAGATAAATATACCGAAGCAGATCAGCGAGAGAGAATCCAAGCGAAATGGGAATCTTTCTTGCCCCTGAAAAACTTAATTACAGTTTCAGTCGATGATCCCGAGGGACACCGCGGTGCAGGGCACAGGCATGACCCCGAGCAGCTATTATTCCTTTCCGAAGATGCGGCATCTCCGGGACTTGTCAGGGGAAGGATCCTTCCAGGAATGTGGGGAGTCACTCTGAGTATTCATGCCGTCATCACAAATAGCTGCCGGTATAAGCTGCAATTACACCATGAGGAGGAATAAGCACCATGCCCTGGATTGCTTGTGAATTACACAGCCATACTTTTCACAGCGATGGAAGACAGACACTGCTTGAGCTGGCTAACGGAGCAAAGGCGCTGGGCTTCGATTGTTTTGCGCTGACTGACCACAATACGATGACAGGTCTGCTCGATAAAGAAGCTGTGGAGCAAGAAACTGGCATCTCCATCATTTCCGGTATGGAGTGGACTACGTTTCACGGGCACATGGTTACAATCGGATTAACGGAATTTGTCGACTGGCGAGCTGAAGGACCTGATGATATCCATAGAGGAATTGCGGGAGTTCATGCTCATGGGGGAATAGCTGGAATGGCCCATCCTTTTCGCATTGGCAGTCCGATATGTACGGGCTGCTTTTGGGAATTTGAGATCCAGGATTGGAACGATCTCGACTATATAGAAGTCTGGTCCGGAACATTTCCATCGATCAAGACTGATAACACCCGCGCCTTCCGTTTGTGGACTGACAAGCTGAACGAGGGCTATCGAATTACGGCAACGTCAGGACGAGACTGGCATGCTCAGGAGCAAACGGATGAGCCGGTTTCGGTCACGTATCTTGAAGTCGACGATGGGGATGAACCGATGACAGTCAAAGCGGTGTATGCTCTCGCCTCTGGCAAAGCAACCGTGACCATTGGACCCCATCTTAACATAGGCCTCTTAACCGATACTGCTTCTTACGGGGTCGGCAGTACCGTACTCCAACAAGAGCTAAGCAATAGATATAAGATCAACGTAAGTATAGATATATCCGCGCGGCAAGGGATTTGGAATTTTCCTGAGCCCCATTACACGTTGAAAATTATGGGAAATACCGGCGTTCTGAGCGAATATTCCGTTTCTTTAGAACAGCTGGACAGCGTGATCTCTATTGAAGGAGACGGGCTCATGTGGATCAGAGCAGAGCTATGGGGTAATGTCAGGGGAGTTCGGGCGTTAATTGCTTTTACAAATGCTATTTATTTTGAACATGTAAGGAGAGATTCGTAATGAGGATGCTTGGTGAGAGGTCATGATCGAAATCTACGCCGATGAATTTAAACAGGCAAGTCAAACTCTCATTTCCAAGATGCTAAGCGGCGAAGTGACCGCTGGCAGCGACTATTACCAAGCCGCCCTGCCCATGCTTGAACTTCTTCGCAAGGTATGCCCGGATCGAGTCGAATTTGCCGCTTGGCAGGCCGAAATTCTGCACCTGGATGGTAATTTGCGCCGAGCAGGTGAGCTCTATAAGCGGGTATTGGAATTGGTTCCAGCCCAAGAGCCGAATGAACGGGAAATCAGCTTGATCCGCAAATTTTGTCCGATGTTACTCACGACACCGCTGGAATGTTTTCCTTTAAAAGACGTTGCGGCTGTCCATCACCCGACTCGCCCGTTAATTGGGTATCATTTGTTTTGGGAGGACGATTATGATTTTCCCGATGATTATGAACCGTGCGACCACGAAGAGATTTGGATTGAATATGATCCGCAAACAGAGGTGGTCACAAACGTACTGACGTTTTTCCACAGCAGCGTGATTGAATCCAAAGCTGCGGCTCAAGAGGCAAGAGATCATGGTCAGCGTCCTGTCATACGAATCGAGTGGGGAAAGCATGGCTCGTTACTTAAGGATTGGGAGAGCTTGATTATTCCACTCAAGGAAGTCCCCGTGACGGACTGGTTAAAGGACACGTATGAGCATGTGAAAGCAGGAGGGCGTGTTCCGGAGCATCCTTTGAAAAGACACTGGCCTAAAGGTTTTGAGGGGACGTTTGAAGACTATTGCAATTTTTCCGTTCCGGTGGACCCGCTGTACTATCTGGAGCGTAAACCATTGCTGTTCAAATCACTTTGGGTGAATGCGACTCTTTTCACTCAGGGGCTTCTCTACAACTTCCATCCGAAAATGGAATGGCCTGAGAGATTTCAACGCTTGTCCAATAATTAATGCAGCGTTAAACGCATTACATGTCGTCGACTTCCAGCGATGCCGACCTCGACGAACCCAAAATCTCTAAATAATGGAACAAATCCCATGAACCGATAGCTTGGAGAATCAGGGTCAACAGGATACGCTTCAATGACCGTTGCGCCATTTTGACGTGAATGATCGATTGCTGCTAGAATCAACTGATTCATAACACCTTGCCCCCGATATTTTCGAGGAATATAGAAACAGACGATAGACCAAACATTTTGCGGATTCTCATCAGGTTTATGTAATCCTCCAAGATCACGATAAGTTGAACGAGGAGCGATAGAGCACCATGCAACCGGTTCATCGTCTACATATCCCAAAATACCTATAGGCATTTGATCATGCACCATTTTTTTGATGGCAGTTTTTTTGTTTTCCTTATTTTTTCGATCCTCGGGCTCTCCACGCCAGACCATACACCAGCAATTCTTTGGACCGCCTCTGCTTTCAAAAAGCTTCTCAAAATCGGACCAACGATTTTGATCGACTTCGAAGAATACTAGGCCTGAAATATTCATAGCACTTCATTAACAATGCTATAAAAAGCAGTAGTGACAAGGGATCTAAGCGATTTAATGGGTCACTTAAAAAGTGAAACGAAAACATGGAAAAAGAGTCCATTCTTTGGTAGTGTTGATGGTGACCAAACACACCAAAACTACAAAGGAGACTCTTCTATGTCAAGTTTACAAGAGTACGGCATGAACTTCAACCCCCGAATGAAAGTGAATTTTGAAGGCGGCGATCTGACTTCGGACGCTGGCCTACTTCTATATAAAGAATTCGACCACAAACTTGGTCTTACTCAGACCGTTAAGCAATTACTCGTTGTACACGATCCCGTTCATCATCGGGATCATTCCAATTCAGATGTTGTGCTCCAGAAGATCTATCAGCATCTGTGTGGCTACCATACCGATGATCATGCAGATGACTTGTCTCACGAACCGTTGTTGACCGCCTTGTTAGCAAAAGAACGGCTGGCTTCTCAGCCGACAATCTCTCGCTTTAATGAAAAGGCGAATATCGCGACCGCCAAATCGTTGGAGAACATCAATGAAATGCTACAGGGCCGGGCATATGCAATCGAGACACGTGATCAGTTTGTGTTAGATTTGGATTCCTCCGGCTTTGCTACCTCAGGTAAGCAACATGGAGCGAACTATAATCATCACTACGCACAAACCGGATTCCATCCGCTGTTTTGCTTTGATGGATTGACTGGTGACTGTTTACGGGCGGAACTTCGTGCCGGCAACGTGTACACTTCCCGCCAGGTTGTACGATTTATGGGGCCTATCCTGGAACGTTATCAATTTTGGGCACCGAAGGCCTTACTTGTCTTTCGCGGGGACAGCGGCTTTGCCGTTCCGGGATTGTTTGACCTTGCCGAAACGAAGGGGCATAAATACGCGATCCGTCTGAAAGCCAATGCCCGTCTGCAATCTGCTGCACAAGAGATGGCAGACCAAGTGCTTAATCCCCAAAAGCTACATGAGAGACAAGTACACTACCGTGAATTCCAATACAAGGCGAAATCTTGGAATTGTGCGCGTCGTGTAATCGTTAAGATGGAACGGCCAGCAGGAGAGTTGATTTTTCAATTCACCTTTATTGCTACGAACATGACTTTGCAAGCACGTAACGTCATTCGCTTTTACTTTCAACGAGGTCACATGGAGAATTTCATCAAGGAAGCGAAGAACGGCTTTGCTTGCCATAAGATGAGTAGCACTGCATTCGAAACCAATGCCGTTAAATTACAATTGGCGATGTTGGCATATAACTTCAACAATTGGTTTCGCAGGTTGTGTTTACCCGAGAGACTCAAGCCAAGTCGTATGGAAACGCTGCGAACCAAACTGATTAAAATTGCGGGGAAATTGATCTATTCCGGCCGCTACTGGACATGGAAATTGTGCAGTTCCTGTATTTATCGTGAGCCATTCCTTGAAACCTTGAACAATATCCAATGCTTGCCTCGGTTCGGTTGATGGCTGGATTTGACTGACAAAATCCAAAAGTAGTACTCCGGCGTAACGGGCAAGTGCGTCCATTTCCACACCACTAAGAAGGAATGTTGCTCATTTTCTCGATAACCGCTTAAAAGATCCACTCTCTGCTATCTCTTAAACACGGATAGGAATGATATCGCGAGAATTTTTTTCTTTATTTCCCCAATTCAACTAAGTAGCTTAGGGCTCCATGAATATTTCAGGCTAGGTTATTTAAAGAGTTCGACTTTTCCATATTTATCTCACCTCTATCTCCGATATAATATTTAAAATAAGTTATGAACGTATTATGAAACAATCACACCTATAAATCAAGCAGAGTTCATCCCAGAATCCAATCATTTAACCCGAAATTTATATTGACAAAAAATTATTTTTGTGATATAATAAAATATTTTTTATTTGATCGTTTGTGCAATAAATGATATATAGGTAATATATTTATCTTTTAACTAGTCCGATTAGGAGGGTTCTTTTTGGAAAGTCTTCCATGCAAAGGATGCAAGGGTCTATGCTGCGGTCCTGTTCCAATCACTGAACAGGAGCTGAAGAGCATAAAAAAGAAAATTAAATCGATGCCTCAAAAAAGCAAGTTGGAGTTGGAAAATCAGGAAAGGTTTTTTGGTACATGCATTTTTTACGATCAAGTTAATGACGGGTGCGGTATTCATTCGGTTAGACCGTCAATATGCCGAGCGTTTGGATTCCATCAGAATTTGATTTGTTTTCGCAAGCCTGAAGCAGCTTCAATGGGAAATTGGCATGCAAAAGAAATCCCAATCGGTATATTGAGCGAAGATTATACCTGGAAGGATTTCAATTAAAACTGGCAGCCGGTTATTTTACGATCGTGATTATGGGCGGCTTGTGCAAATATTTAAATAATTGGGGTCCGTCCTCTTCTGCAGCTCGCGCTTCAGGACTGGTAAAGGCCTGATTTAGTGCATCCATATTTTCAAACTCGAGTTCAACAATTAAATAAAGTTTTAAGTCGGTATTTTGTGAATGAATGACACGCTGTATAGTTTCGTTTTTAATATTGGGAATCTTTTTACCCAGCGGAACATGAACATTGAAATAATGTCTTTCAAATCCCTCTTTGTCCTTTGGCTCTTCATACATAATAATCATTTTAGCCATGATAGCACCTCACATTATAATTATTTTAAGCAAGATATGTTAAATAGATGCCAACTTTAGTGATAATAGAATCAATTAATGCTGTGATTGTACGCATTGACGAAAAGGGAATAGTACGCGAAGTATCCTATGGGACTCCTGTTGACAAGGACAAGCAATTTTATAAAGATATCCCCATTTCACCTATGACCTATGGTCAAGCCTTGACGATGCTGTGTTTAATTGAAGGGCTGCGTCACTTGAAATAAAAAGAATAATCCCACAGGCATTAGACCTGAGGGATTATCTCATTAATGAATTGTGATATTTTGCGTCGCGTTCGCGGGTATCGTAACTAATACTTCGAGATATTCTTGTCCGTCTACGGCGTAGTTCTGTTTGATCGTGCCGGTTGAAACCTTGTAACTTCCGGCAGTCATGTAGAACGGAACCGTGACAGTGATCGGTTTGTTCAGGCGGTTCGTTACGGTTGCGGTTTGCGAGGAAGCATGTCCATCGTTGGCCGCAGCGTAATCGGCTTGGAACGACATGATCCCGGATTTCGTTACGCCGTTTTGGTAAACCGGGATAGAATATCCTGGCTCCTCGTAGATGTACCCGGTGGGCTGCCCATTGTTCATGACAAAATTCCGGAATCCTATCCACGGTTTGCCCGTGAGCTCGATAGCTGTCGTCGTGATATAGAGGATGTTTTCTTTTTGGGTCACATTATCGATATGCGTATGTCCATGCAGGCTAATCTGAACTTGATACTGCTTCATTAAATCGATGATTTGCTGGGCGCCTTCTCCATGCCACAGCTGATCATATTTCAGCCCGAGCTTTTCCCCCAGAGCCAGGTTTACGGGCGTCTGCGGGTTGTGCTGGCGATCATATTCCTTCCAATACTGCTGCACTTCAGGATCACTTTGCGGCCATAAATCACGGTCTCGATAAATCGGATTGTTATGGGCTAGCAGCCCTCTCAGTTGTCCCGGCTGCGCTGTCGCAGCGTTCTTCGCAAGATCCTGCTTGACCCACTGCAGCTGCTCATTCCGAACTTGTCCGCCCCAGGTAGGCACTAATACAGTGCCGGTGCCGCTTCTATCGATTTTGTCCCAATCGAATGAATTCAGTGCGGTAAAGTGAGCGTACTGGCCGTAATCGAATGAAAAATACTGCGGTCCGAAGTATTTTGTCCAGTAATCCAATCCATCCGACAGCGTACCATCCTGTGCATAACCGTCATGATTGCCCGGGATGAGATAGACCGGAACATTCAGCTGCTGCAGCACTTTATAAACTTCTTCATACTCATATATATATTCTTGGGGATTCAATTGGCCGAACATCAAATCGCCGGTCAGAACAACGAAGTCGGGATTTTTCAGGTTGACTTCCTTGATCGTTTTTTGGAGATATAGCCAGCGTTTGCTCGGATCAGGATTCCAAATGCCCGCTTCAGTTGCTAGTGCAGGGTCCGCAGCGGTAGGATCGGAAGGATCCCCTAAATTTCTGGGGGAACCGACATGAATATCCGTCATATGCAGGAACGTGAAATCTTTTTTGAATTGATCCACCACTTTGACCGTATGGGGCTGCTTATCGGTCAGGCGCATACCATTGCCTGTATAGGCGACCTCAAGATCGTACAACTTTTCCGGGATCTGACTAGGGATTTGCACAGTGACATCGTAGATAGTTGAACTTTTGTTCCAATAGGATTGTCCCATTGATACGGACTGTACTGGAAGATCGTATTCACTTGTAAACGAAGAATTGTTCGTTTGCTTTAATTTGATGCTCCAGGCTCCGGCCACTTTCCCTTTGCTGTCCACCTTGACTGTTAAAGATTGGCCTTTCTTTTGAATGGCGGGTGTTGAAAAAAGAGGGTAAATAATTTGGTTCACTTTCGGACTGAGTGAGACGTTCGGCGCCCCGATGAGATAATTCGTGCTGATCCCGATCCCGCCGTCCTTGTCGCCCGCGGTGCTTTTAGGACTGTCGACGGCTTGAGCGGTTGCGGGCAATGCCAAGACTAAGACTAACAATAGAATGTTTGCGAGTTTTAATAACCGGTTTTTGTTCATTTCATAACTCCTTTAATTTTATTGGCTAAATTTTTGGCCATTGTGATGCTGACAAGCGACCAAAGTAGTTATTGAAATGTTTATCCACTGGGGACTTCAAGCGAAACGATTGAAACATAAAGAAATTGTTAAAACAAAAAGCAGCTTTCCAATAAGGAAGCTGCTGTAAATGCCACTCAGGTTTCAGTTTGGAAGTTTTATTTTACTCTTCCAATGTATGGATGTTCAAATTCATATTGTCTTCCTCATTATCACGAATTGTCTTTTGCAGAACCAAACAAGAAACAATGAGAAATGCACCGCCAATCGCATAATAGCCTTTTACAGAAAATGGTTCTTCCAGCGTGGATATCCCTATATATTCAGCGAAAATGGCAATGATGAAGCCGCCCCAAGCCATAAAAGTGAATGCTGATGTATTGCGTTTACGGTAGTTCGGATTTTGCTCTTGCAAGAATTTGTCCTCGTCGTTGTCTCTAGATACCTTTTGCAGGAGAAAGGAGGTAATCATGAGAAGAACTCCAGTAACAGCGTAGTAGCCTTGAACTGATAATGGCTGCTTTAAGGTGTAAATGCCGATAAATTCAAAACTGGCTGCAATGACGAATGCCGCCCATGCCATAAAGGTGTAAGTAGGTGTGTTGCGTCTGCGATAAAAATTGTTCATTCTACGATTTTGTGAGTTTTCCATGAGGACCCTCTCCTATTGAGCAAATGTTGTTCTTAATAATTTTATTTTACAACATTTTCCGCTTATGAAAAGTACTATTTTGTCATAGTACCTGGTCCTAAATAGGTTTAAACCTCAATTTATTTTCTTATCCCCGATAATTGTCCTGCCAGCTCAGCAGCTTGCGCTCCAATAACCGGACAAGCGAATCGGTAAGCTTGCCGACAATCGCAAAGATCATGATGCCGACGAACACAACGGACGTATTCGAGAATTGCCTTGCATCAAGAATCAAATACCCGATCCCATTGCTTGATCCCATGAGCTCGGCAACCACTAATCCCAACCATGCGACGCCTAGAGACAGCCTGACCCCCAACAGGATGTTGGGAAGTGCTGCAGGAAAGATGAGCCATACAATCTGCTTCATACGACTAAATTCCAAAACTCTGGAGACATCGAATAATTTATTGTCTACATTGCGAATACCCAAAAAAGTATTGATGTACAGCGGAAAGAAAGCCCCTTTGGCAATAAGCAATATTTTGGACAGCTCCCCAAATCCAAACCAAAGAATAAACAGCGGAGTGACCGCTAAATGCGGAATCATTCTAAGCATCTGAAAAGAAGGATCTAAGGTATTCTCCATTTTTCGAAACAAACCCACGGCAATGCCGAAAAACAATCCCAAAAATCCACCTAATCCAAATCCGATAGCCACTCGAGTAATACTGAACTTCAGATGAGTAAATATTTCTCCCGAAGCGATTAACTCGCCAAAAGCCTTTAAAATTTCAAAGGGGGTGGGGAGGAGGTTTTTCGAAACAAGCTCGAGGCTCCCGGCAATTTGCCAGATCACTAACAAACTGACCGGAAGCAATGCTCCCAGCAAGAATGTGTAGGTTCTTTTGCCTAGCCTCCATGTTTTTTCCTTATTCTGAACGACTTTATCGCTGCTGCTTATTTGCAAAGGTAACAGTTCTGCCTGATTGCGGTCCATATTTCGATCTTCCCTTCGTTTATATTCCCGAACTATCGATGAGTTCCAATTCATCTATGTTCTCAAATTCCCGCATAACCTTGAGTCTTATTTCCTGAAATGCAAGGCTTGATTTTTTTCTGGGAAAAGGCAGGTCATTCACGATGACGGATCGGATTGAACCTGGACGAGGCTTTAAAATGACAACTCGATTCGCCAGAAAAATGGCTTCGTCGACATCATGGGTAACAAAAATCATCGTCGTTTTATTTTTTTGCCAAATGTCCAGCAGAACTTCTTGCATGTGGGACCTAGTAAAAGCATCCAGAGCTCCGAAAGGTTCATCCAGAAGAAGTATCTTCGGAT
Organism: Paenibacillus sp. GP183; assembly: GCF_900104695.1. Taxonomy (NCBI): domain Bacteria; kingdom Bacillati; phylum Bacillota; class Bacilli; order Caryophanales; family Paenibacillaceae; genus Paenibacillus; species Paenibacillus sp. GP183. Next base: position 2,014,917 of record NZ_FNSW01000001.1, on the reverse strand, counting down.
TTCTTAACAGCGCCCGGGCTATGGCGACACGCTGAGACATCCCTCCTGAAAGCTCCCTGGGGTAAGACTTTGCAAACCCATCCAGCCGCACTAATTGGATCAATTCATTCACTCTTTCACGAATAATCGGGTTTTTGAGCGATAAGTCTGCGGCAATGTTTTTCTCCACCGTCAACCAGGGGAAGAGCCGGGGTTCTTGAAAGATAAAGCCTTTATCGATTCCAGGCCGGGTTACAGGTTGGTCACCAAGATTGACAACGCCATTATGGTTGATGTCGAGGCCTGCGATGATTTTCAGCAATGTGCTTTTGCCGCAGCCGCTTGGACCGATGAGGGTGACAAACTCGCCTTCCTTGATACGCAGGTTGATGTTATGCAAAGCGTGTACGGAGCCTGATTGTGTATCGAAACTTTTATCCAAATGTGAAATTTCCAGATGAGACGCTGTCATTGAGAATTACTCCTTCTTCATAAAAATAGGTCAGTAAATGAAAAAAAACAGAGTCATTTCCTATAAAGGAATATGTCTCCGTTTGTACGGTCAACGTTTTTGTCCATGTAGGACCAAGTTATCATGTTTTAATGCATACTATTCTCATAGGAATTATATTGATTGTTGCATGTAATCATAACAACACCCAAAAAAAATGTCAATGCAAACATAAGGCCAATTAAGATCTAAACATTTGACAGCACCTTGCAATGGTGTTACGTTTTAAAAAAACAAATGGAGTAACGGGATTTTTGTCCGGATTACTCTTGTAGAAAGGCGGTTATATTGTTGGAGCATACTGCAAAAAATACGGTTATCGGCTTTATTGGTACAGGAATAATGGGGAACAGTATGGCCGGACACTTGCTCGGAGCGGGCTTTCCGCTTCATGTGTACAGCCGTACAAAATCCAAAGCGGAGGAATTGCTTTCGAGGGGTGCCGTTTGGCACGAATCTCCGGCCTCACTGGCCGAACAGTCTAATGTAATTATCACGATGGTCGGTTTTCCCAGTGACGTCGAGGAGATCTATTTGGGAGACAGTGGAATCATTAATCATGCTAAGCCTCACAGTTATTTGATTGATATGACAACCTCAAGTCCGTCCTTGGCGCAGCGCATTGAAAAAGCTGCAGCCGAGAAGGGATTATTTTCGTTGGATGCCCCGGTATCCGGAGGGGATGTGGGTGCACGTGAAGCGAAGTTGTCTATAATGGTCGGCGGGCTGCTGGAAACATTCGACGCGATGCTGCCCATTTTAAATATTATGGGATCGAACGTTGTATATCAGGGAAGTGCGGGAGCCGGCCAGTACACAAAAATGTGCAACCAAATCGCCATTGCCTCTAATATGATGGGTGTCTGCGAGGCTCTGGCATATGCTCAAAAGGCGGGTTTGGATCCAAACACCGTACTGAAAAGCATCGAATCCGGAGCGGCCGGGAGCAGGTCATTGAGCGGCTTGGCTCCTCGTATTATTAACGGTGACTATGCCCCCGGTTTTTATGTAAAGCATTTTATTAAAGATATGAATATTGCTCTGCAATCCGCTAAGGAAATGAATCTCGATCTGCCGAGTCTGTCTCTGGCCCGTTCCCTTTACGAGCGTTTGGTCGAAATGGGAGAAGAAGACAGCGGCACGCAGGCGCTATTCAAGGTAATTAATAGACATTCGTCAAGTTAAATGGTCGGCGCGGTTATCGCATTATTAATTTCCTAGTTGACAGGTGGGTTTACTGAGTTTATTATAGGAAATTATAAGAACGTTTATATCATGCCGATCGGACAGCCGAAGGCCTTATTGTTAGCAGGACTAACAGTAAGGCCTTTTTATGTGTAAAACAATAAAGGGGAGAACAGGAACATGAACATGAAAAAACAGAAATGGACTTTATTTTTCTTAACTGCAGCGGCGATTTTGATCTTGGTTACGGGTTGTGCCAGTAAAAACGCGGAAAGTTCCGCCAAGCCTTCAACCGAAAGCGGCAAAGCAGCAGTCAACGCAGCAGGCACTGGAGGAACTCAAAAACTAAAGGAAAAAGTAGTCGTTAACATAGGAATTCAGCAAAGCATTTGGCCAATCTTACTTGCCAAACAGAAGGGCTGGTTTGAAGAAGAGTATGCCAAGGTCGGAGCCGAGGTGAATTGGATTGAATTCCAGAGCGGACCTTCGTATTTTGAAGCCATAGCGTCAAACCGTTTGGACTTGGGGCGCGTCGGAGATTTGCCGGTCGTGTCCGGCCAGGCTGCGGATGTCCCATTTAAGGAAATATCCGCAGGAAGCTTCGGCTCCAAAGGACAAGCGATTTTAGTGAAGAAGGATAGCCCGCTTAAGACCGTCCAAGATTTAAAAGGCAAAAAGCTTGCCTTTGCCAAAGCAAGCTCGGCTCAATCTATGGTTTATAAAATTCTTGAAAAGGGAGGACTAAAGCCGTCCGACGTACAGATTATTTCTCTTCAGCCGGATGAAGCGCAAGCCGCCTTTGAATCAGGCTCTATAGACGCATGGGGAATTTGGGAGCCATTTATGTCCACGCAGATCGTTAAGAATGGGGCAAGGGTGTTGGCCAATGGTGAGTCGATCGGATTGAAAGGTGCAGGATTTCAAATTGTCCGCACGAAGTTTGCCGACGAGCATCCCGATCTCGTGACGATTTATTTGAAAGTCGAGGAAAAAACTCAGCAATGGCAGAATCAGCACTTGGAAGAAGCTATCGATGTTTACGCTCAGCTTAAAAAGGTGGATCGCGAGATTATCCGCAAAGTAATCGAAAATACGCAGCCTCTGAACCTGCCAATCAGCGATGAAATTATCAAAGCTCAACAAGACGTCGCGGATTCAATGTATGAGTTGGGTGCGATAAAGAAGAAAGTAGACGTTTCTAAAGTTGTAGACAACCAATTTATTAACAAAGCATTGGGGAAATAACGATTCTAAAAGCTTTGGGGTGAAAGCAATGAGCAAAAAAAATCGACAGCTTCATCTGAACCTTTTTCTTAACCCTTACGGCCATCACGAAGCATCGTGGCGACATCCGAAAACGGATATTTCCCGGGTTTCGGATATCGGACAATTACAGCGACTTGCACTCAAGGCAGAGCAAGCGAAGCTGAATTCGATTTTTGTTGCGGATCGTTTGTCGACCTCCAAAACAGCTGTGAAATATGGCGCTGTCTCAGGGTTGGAACCAATTACGCTTCTATCGGCGCTGGCAGTCCTCACGGAGCGAATCGGTTTGATCGGCACGATCTCAACCAGTTTTAACGATCCATTTAACACGGCTCGCCGGTTGGCTTCGCTTGATCATATTAGCCGGGGACGGGTCGGATGGAATATCGTTACCTCGGGGACGGATGTAGAAGCGCAAAATTTCAGCTTCGACCAGATAGAAGAGCATGGCGAACGTTATGCAAGGGCTTCCGAATTTGTAGAATTGGCAACGAAGCTTTGGGATAGCTGGGAAGACGATGCCCTTATCAAAGACAAGGAAGCCGGGATTTTCGCAGACAATACCAAAGTACACGAACTGAACCACCGCGGAAAATATTACTCAGTGCGAGGTCCTTTAAATATTTCCCGATCTCCCCAAGGGAGACCGATTCTTGTCCAAGCCGGCTCTTCGGACGACGGCAAAGAGTTTGCGGCTCGTTATGCGGAAGCTATTTTTACGGCACAGCAGACATTCGAAGAAGCTAAAGCTTTCTACGCCGATTCCAAATCGAGGCTGGCTGCTTATCACCGTTCACCCGATGACGTGAAGATCTTACCTGGCATATGTCCAATCATCGGGGAAACGGAGGCGGAAGCGAAGGAGAAGGAGGCGAAGCTTCATGAACTTACGTCGCCGGAATATAGTCTCATACAGCTATCCAACCGGATAGGTTACGATTTATCCTCTTATCCCCTGGACGGGATGCTTCCGAGCATTCCGGAAGAGGTAGTGAGCAAAGGACACCAAAGCCGTTCGCAATTGATTGTCGAACTGGCTCGAAGAGATAACCTGACGATCAGACAGCTTCTGCTGCGCCTTGCGGGAGGGCGCGGACACCAAACCATCGCGGGTACGCCGCAGCAAATTGCCGATCGCATGGAAGCATGGTTTCAGCAAGGCGCCGCGGACGGATTCAATGTCATGCCGCAGCTGATGGGAGAGGGACTTGAGGATTTTCTTGACCATGTAGTTCCCGAACTGCAGCGCCGCGGCTTGTTCCGTACAGAATATACCGGCTCCACACTCAGGGAGCATTATGGCCTTCCGCGACCGGAGAGCCAGTATGCTCCCATTTCGCAAACCAGGGTCCGAGAAGCATGAGCTTAAATTTCTCTGCAGCGTCTTAAACAAACGCGAGCAGAGATTTTTTTGCGTTAGATTGTTAGACTATTTCATCAATACTTAGTAAACTATAAATATATGGATAAGGTTTGAAAGAGCATAAATAATAATTTAGATGGAAGCAGGTAAGAGTTCTATGAATTTCAGTTATGTATCCCACTTGGATTGTCCTGTCTGCAGCAATACCTACGATACGAATAGCGTGCATCAGCTTTGTTCCTGCGGTTCGCCCCTGTTGGTCAGATATCGTTTGGGAGAGCTTAAGAACGATTTGGATCGAGAACAAATTAAAGCTCGGAAGCCGGATCTCTGGCGTTATCATGAATTGCTTCCAGTAACAGATCCGAGCCATGTAGTGACGCTGGGCGAAGGAATGACCCCGCTTCTTCATTTTCACAATCTCGGAAACGATTATGGGTTATCGCAGCTTTATATGAAGGATGAAGGATTAATTCCAAGCGGCAGTTTCAAAGCGAGGGGAGCTGCAGTCGGTGTCTCCAAAGCAAAGGAGTTAGGTGTGCAGGAGCTTGCCATGCCGACTAACGGAAATGCGGGGGCGGCTTGGGCGCTTTACGCTGCTCGTGCCGGCATCAAATCCACCATTGTGATGCCAAAGGATGCGCCGTCTATTCCACGTGGCGAGGTGGCTTTAGCCGGAGCAAACTTATTTTTAGTGAACGGCCTTATCAGCGACGCAGGCAAGATTGTGGCTCAAGCCGTTGCAAGAGATGGCTTGTACGATGCTTCTACCTTGAAAGAGCCTTACCGTATTGAAGGAAAGAAGACGATGGGAATCGAAATTGTCGAGCAGCTCGACTGGCAGATGCCGGATGTCATTCTGTATCCGACAGGCGGGGGCGTAGGATTGATCGGTATTCATAAGGCTCTATTGGAATTAATAGAGCTAGGTTGGGTGAGCGGTAAGCTGCCCCGCCTTGTAGCCGTTCAGGCTGAAGGCTGTGCGCCAATAGTGAAAGCATGGGAAGAAAAGAAAGAGCGTTCCGATTTCTGGAACGATTCCAAGACGATAGCTTTCGGAATTAACGTACCTAAGGCGCTCGGCGACTTTCTCGTGTTAAGAGCGCTGTATGAAACGAATGGCGCAGCGGTCGCCGTATCGGATGAAGAGCTGCTGCAGGAGCAGTCGAAGATTGCGCGGCTGGAAGGTGCTTTTATATGTCCTGAAGGAGCTGCCGCTTTTGCAGCTGCCCGCAAGCTGACTCAGTCAGGCTGGATGAAAAGCGGCGAGAAGGTCGTCGTACTCAATACCGGGGCAGGTATCAAGTATCCGGATACAGTTCAAGTGAACCCGCCGATATTGAACATTGGGGATATCATTCCGTCCTGATCCCGAAACAAGCCTCCAACGCCACTTTTATAGTGGTATTGGAGGTTTTTTTTCATTTTTTGGGACTGGATCGATTAGATACACGCTTTTCGAACCCCCTCGCAGAGTATCTATCCTCTACCGACGAACAAAGAAGTTTTCCCAAGATCAATTAATGGGGTGTACTTCCATTTAAATTGTTTACAGTCATACGAACGGAACCTATCTCATAAATTATTACTTGAATGAGGGAACAGAATTCTCCTTGTAATCAATCCAAGAGAGAGGAGTATGACTCATGGAAAGCCGGCCTAAGACTCAAGCCTCGAACGAAAATATACCGCAGCCCATAAGGAATGATGGCGCCGGAGCGACGGATTTCGGTCCTCGGGATGTCATGCGGGATCTTGAGAACCCCGACATGCTGGTTCCGCCTGTTACTGATGCCGGCTTGCTTCCTAACTTGAAATTTTCATTCTCGGATACTCATATGCAATTAAATCATGGGGGATGGTCCCGGGAGATCACCGTGAGGGAGCTTCCTATCGCGACCACGCTTGCGGGCGTTAATATGCGCTTAACACCGGGTGGTGTGCGTGAGCTCCACTGGCATCATCAATCAGAATGGGCATATATGCTGTATGGGCGGGCACGCATAACCTCGATTGACCCGGAAGGAAGAAATTTCATCGCCGATATCGGCCCGGGTGATCTCTGGTACTTTCCCGCAGGACTTCCACATTCCATTCAGGGGCTGGAAGAAGGCTGCGAATTTCTGCTCGTCTTCGACGACGGTAAATTTTCGGACCTGAGTACCTTATCCATTTCCGATTGGTTTGCGCATACACCAAAAGATGTGCTGTCTGCCAATTTCGGTGTACCCGAGAGTGCCTTTGCCAACGTGCCATCCAAGCAGCTCTATATCTTTCAGGCCGAAGTCCCAGGTTCGCTGGAAAGTCAGAAAGTCCAATCCCCTTACGGAACAATTCCACAAAGCTTCAAGCATCAGCTGCTCGCGCAAGAACCAATTAAAACACCTGGCGGCAGCGTGCGAATTGTGGATTCCTCTAACTTTCCTATTTCAAAAACTATCGCTGCCGCGTTGGTTGAGATCGAACCCGGTGCAATGAGAGAGCTTCATTGGCATCCTAATAATGACGAGTGGCAATATTACCTTACCGGTCAGGGACGTATGACGGTTTTTGCCGGAAACGGTGCAGCTCGCACCTTTGATTATAGAGCCGGTGATGTCGGATATGTACCCTTTGCTTTTGGGCACTATATTCAGAATACCGGCAACCAAACGCTGTGGTTTTTGGAAATGTTCAAGAGCGACCGATTTGTTGATGTGTCATTAAACCAATGGATGGCGCTTAACACTCGCGAGCTGATACGGGACAATTTGCATGTCGGGCCTGAATTACTGGACGCGCTGCGCAAGGAGAAGTGGCCCGTCGTTAAATATACTAATGTCCTCTGAGCCTTTGAACGTAAATAATGTATTATGCCTTACTGAGGCATGTTTTTCTGTTTACGCAATATGATCATGTTGTAGACAACATAATAAGCAAACATAACAAGCAAAAGTCCGGCTGTCCAGCCATTGGGCCTGGGAATGATTTAGCTTGCTGGCTAATACATTATATCAATATGAAATTATAGGAGGAAACGTATGATTCCAACTATTGTTATCCAAATTGCTCTAATCATTATCATTGTACGATCTGTTTATGTTGTGGTTCAAAGAATCAACGCATCGCATAAAGCTTGGTTAGATATCTTATTCCATGCCTCGATCGCGATTGTTGCTCTACATTTCTTAATGGGATAACCGGGAACTTAATGGAGAAAATAGTAGACTAACGGCTGCTTCGGCAGCCGTTTTTATTTTGGGAAAGTTTATAAACCATGCGGTAGGTCTGAGCAGTTCATGAAATTGTAAAATAAAAGCAATTTTAACATGGGAATATGTAGGATAATTGAGTTGCAGGAAAAATCATTTATTAAATTCCCTTAGAGGTGATTGTGATGGATAAAGATCGGCAGCCTCAAAAAATCAGCAGAAGGAAGTTTCTGAGCACATCAGGGAGGGTGGCACTGGGAGCTGTAGGGATATTGGCAGGAAGTACGGGTTTATTCTATTACGGCTCCCTCCAACAGCATAAAAGAGTAATGGCGAATCCGGCGGAAATACCGGAAAGTGTCGTGAAGCTCGGAGAGCTCGACTGGTTCCAGACTATTAAAGGTGTAGAAAAAATAGATTATGAAGCTGTCATTCGGGATGCATGGGTAACGAAGCCTACGAAAGGCTTTGTGTATGTGACCAAAGACGAAGCTGGTGAATTAATCGTGTTTTCACCAGAGTGCACTCACCTGGGCTGTACAATAAACCCGTCATCCGAGACGGAAAAGAAAACGCGGTCCGATTTGCTTTTTTCCTGCCCGTGTCATGGTGCTCAATTCGATACAAAGGGAAACGAGATCCGATTGCATCTGCGTCCCTTGGACATTTATCGACCTATCATTGCAGGCGGCAACGTTTATATTGATATTTCGGCTCCTATAAAGCGGAGTTGATTTTCGCATGGAACTTATTGGGCTGCGTTTTGGATTAACGTTCAGTAAACACTCAGCCAGCTTTCAAGTCTGTTTCAGGTTTAGGCTGCATAATGGATCGATTAGGAATACTCTTTTTGGAGTATGACGAACATATGCTTATTCACATAGAACTGACAATTAGGAGAGGATGGTCATGATTTCGGATTGGAAACAAGCGGAGGGAGCATTGAAGGACGTTGAGGTAGTTGGTCATGAAAACAATAAACCTGTTTCCGTCATCGGGTTTGCAGATGATTTGCGCTGTATCGGTATTGGAACGGATGCCGCGGTCTTTTATTATCCGAACACCCCCAATTACGCCTATAAAGTGTATTCCGATAAATCATTAAAGAAAAAGGAATTGGAGGCAGGTATATACGAACGATTAAAAGGATCGCGGTATTTCCCTCAATGTTATGGAGCCGGACCTAACTATTTGGTTTTAAGTTTTGAACAAGGAGTTATCTTGTATGACTGTTTCTGCAAGGTGTTCGTGTTCCAGAACAAGCTATCCAAGACGTCGAGGATTCCCGTGAGTTTGTCCGAAGACAGGGGCTGAACCCAAGGGATATTCATCTAAAAAACATTCTCTTACAAGAGGGAAGAGGTAAAGTTCTTGATGTATCGGAATATATCATAGAGGGAAATGATAATCGATGGGAGCACCTAGTCTGGTCGTATAAACATTTTTATCCTCTGATTTGCGGCGTACAGGTACCTTTATGGATGCTGGAAACCATTACGAACTGGTATAATCGGATGGATACGGCAAGCTTTGGCATTGAGGAGTTCTCTAAACGAGTGAGTCGGCTTTTCTTTGGGGAACGCAATTAACTGGGATTAAAAAATTCAATTTCAAGTGATTAAGACGTATTATGAGACCGTCGATTAATTCCTTAACTTACGGATCAGTAGATACTCATAATTTCTCTAAAAAACCAATATAATCGATCTATTTCTTTTATTTTCTAATTGATGCTCCATTATTCATGATATAATAGAATCATGGATATTGGAGGTGCAAAGCATGGTACATGTGAAGTATAAACAGTTTGATCAACTCTCATTTGCTGATATTGAAGTCTATTCCGTTTTACCGGAGCATCCCATTTGGAGCCGTGCCGAGGAACTTCTAGACTTCAGTTTTGCGGATCAGATCTGTGCACCGTTGTATGCTTCACGTGGAGCTAGACCTTATGCACCTTCCCTCAAACTCAAACTTCATATCGTACAGAGATACTATAATTTGTCTGATCGCCAACTCGAGGAACGGGTTATTGGCGATCTGTTCATTAAACGATTCCTAGGTCTGCCAGTCCGTTTTATTGGCTTTGACCATAGTACCATCGGGCTCGATAGGGAACGGATGGGCTCGGATCTCTTTGATGCATGCCATCACCATATCCTGGCTCAAGCTAAGAAAAAAGACTTATGGAGCGACAACAAAGACATTTGGCTGGTCGATTCGTTCCACACAGATGGGCATGTTGTGAGATTGTCCGCGTACCGACTCATTAAACAAGCCATCCTTCGGTTACTCAATCACTTAAAGCGCGCGCATCCCTTTCTCTTTCGGCAGCTTCAAGCCGACTCCGATTTGCAGGCCTTGTCTGCCAAACTTCCGTCAAATCCTTCACCCAATGATTTAGAGATCGGATTCAGCAGACTTGTGGTTCAAGCCTACAACTTACTTTATTGGTTCGAAAGTGAAACGGTTCGTCCGCTCTTCTGGTCGTGGTCCGATCGCGAGCGCCAATTGACTTCACTTGATCTTCAGGCGCTTCTGTATCGTATTTTGACGGAAAACGTTTGTCCTCAAGACCCAAACGATCCGCAAACTCCTTACAAAAAACGGGATCGCAAAGAACGTCCTCAAGATCGCATTATTAGCGCGGTGGATCCGGAAGTACGGACGGGAGCAAAATCCAATACCCTTAAATTCTTAGGCGATAAAGTCCAAGTCGTCACTTCCGCTAGTACCGGCCTCGTGTTGAACGCAGAGCCTATTGCAGGAAACGAGGCAGATGGTGAACGTCTGCAGGAGCTTGTGAACAGGGTTCGTCAGCGCCAGCAGGTAACTCCAGAAGCCGTTGTAGCCGATTCTGCTTATGGATACGGGCGTAACCGGCGGGCGTTTGCAACTGATAAGATGCTACTTGTAGCCCCACTCAAAAACGTCGCGAAAAACCAAACCGGTTTGTTTACAAATGACCAGTTCCACTACGATTTCCAAACAAAATCCGTAACCTGTCCTGTAGGGCAAGTGACGCAGCGTGCAGCCCGCATCGACCAAGGTGAAGGATGGCAATTCAAATTTGCCAAAGCGACCTGCGCAGACTGCCCTCTGCGAGCGAAATGCACAACCAGCGTTCGTAGTGGCCGAACCACTTTTATTACTGACTACTATGAAGAATTCCAGCAAGCCAAAGCATTCAACGAGACAGAACAAGGCAAACAGTTACTTGCCGCAAGATCTGCGGTGGAACGCAAAAACCATGAGATGAAAAACCACAACGGACTCGGCCATACTCGTTTTCGGACACGGGAGAAGCGGCGAGTGGATGTAAAAATCGTTAGCATCGTCGTTAACATAAAGCAAATAGTGAAACAATATGGATCCCTTAACTTGGGATTCGTTCGTAAGAAAATTCCATCCCCCCAAGGCCCACGTTTGAGGATTTCACAAAGTTGACGGAAGTTGAAAGTAATAATGGATTCTAGTACCAGACAATTCATGCTCAATGTGACCCGAAAACCCTTGAAAGTTGCAAAAAATGGATGAGCGACATCAAAACGGGCTCTTTAATCGACAGTCTCATTATGCGTCTTAAAACTAAAGCAATCCAATCTTCGCCTGGACGCCACCGCCAATTACACCTTTATTCTATTATAAACAAAAGAGGCTGTCCCACAGCCATTTTCATGGTTTGGGACAGCCATTTGGTATAAAAGAATCATGCTTGGTTTCTTTCAGATTTTAGCTTTTCTAGTTCTCTTTTTGCACTTTCGCTGATCCGTTCCTGAGCTTTGACCATTGAAGCTTCGTGCAAAATCCGGTTTGCCTGCCGGCCAACTTGTGCTCCTGTATCCATGTGCCAGATCTTTTCCTCCATCCTTGCAAAACCTCTTTCAATGGGGTTTATATGAAATGGATGAAGAGCTGTATTTATATGTTGAATGGCTTTAGCCGCATTTGCTCTGGATAGTAAATACTGCTTTCTATGTTCAAGATCATTGTAGAGTTCAGCTAAACGTTTTAAATCTTCTGTTAATTGTTCCGTTTGCTGTTTTACCGCCTGTTGTTGCTCTCGATAAATAAGAAGCCTGTCTTCGTGGTTGATCTTTTCCTGAAGCGCCAAGAGTGCGATAGCTTCCTCACCATGGTCTACAGCAAGATTAGCCTGACGGGTTCTTTTTGCGACAGCCTCCTCCTCATGAGAAATGAGCGATTCGTATCTTTTTTCAATGATCAGTTGATTGGACAATGCTTGCTGGGCTTTACCAAACTGTTCTTCCAAATCACGTAAATATTGTTTGACCATACTGACTGGATCCTCAAAGGTATCCAAAAAATTGTGAACGTCCGCTACGGCTATATGTTTAATTCTTTTTAAAATTCCCATTTTCTTTATCCTCCGTTTTTATGTTTTTCTCCCACTCATCTAAATAATCCGCCTTGCTGCTGAACGAGGCAGTCTTTGGAATTTCTCCGATGTAGGAGCTTTTGTCAATAAAATCGGTTTGATGCCTTTTAAATCTGCGGTAAATCAACCAGACGACTATGAACAAAATGGCCAACATGAACATAATAGGCAGAAGCTCAAAGCTGTGATGATAATTGGAATGGCCATGAACTTCCATCATTCTGCCGTGGAAGGAGCCCATGCGCTCGTCCCCGTTAATAAATGTGTTTCTTTCATTTTCATGTGAACCGATAAACTTTAACATTAGGGAGCCGAGAATCCCCATTCCGAGCAAAGTAAGGAAGACATTCCATATTCTGCGCTTTTCCATATCTCTCTATCACTCCTTTAGACTTGTCCAATTAAACAGGCTGGCATCCAACCGGAAGTGTTCATTAGATACTAATCATACGCTCACCCCCCTTCCATCGAAAGTGCCTTACAAATTAAAGTATAAGAGCTTTCTCTTAAAAGCACCTGAGCATAAGATGAATGGGCGGTAAATGCTGGCTGAAAGAAAACTTAAATTGGTCATCCATTAAGCGATTGTTTGGTTATTTTTCAATTTATCCAAAACTGAATTAATGGTTGTGGTGGGAACGGCGAAGCCCATGCCTTGTGCATTTGCATTTATGGCTGTGTTGATGCCAATCACCTCACCATTTAAGTTTAACAGGGGACCTCCGGAATTACCGGGATTGATTGCGGTATCCGTCTGGATCAAATGTTGATAATTTTTAACACCTTGCTTGTCATCAATACTAATCGTACGCTCTTTGGCGCTCAGGACCCCGGCCGTTACCGAATAGTCGAAGTCATAAGGATTTCCAATGGCAACGACCCAATCTCCGACCTGAGCATTGTCTGAATTACCGATTGGCAGGGCCGGGAATGGTTTGTCATTCACAATTTTAAGCACTGCCAAGTCAAGACTATAGCTGCTGCCAAGCAATGTAGCCTTAAATGGTTGGTCATAGCCTTGTACATAAACGTCGATCTCATCGGCTCCATTAATGACGTGCTCATTAGTCAGAATATATCCTGAGGCGTCGAATATAAATCCGGATCCAATCCCGCTAGTCTGCAGACTGCTGCTTTGTCTATTTGTTGTTTTCGCTTTTGTCTCAATCTTGACTACGGCCGGGCTGGCCTGTTTGGCAATTTGGGTTATGCTGTTTGTCCCCGAATTGTTAAGCGAGGCAGTCTGTACGCTTCCATTTGCAGCGGATGTGACATTGGAAGCGTTGGATGAAAGCAGACCGCTGGTTCCACCGCTAAATAAATTGAGTTTATCGGAAGTAAACATCAAGCTTCCAACGATCACAGCTCCAGCCATGAAGGATGTAAAGATTTTACTAATTGATGTTCTTTGGGGATTCTGTGAAATTTCTATGACCTGACTCGCATCATGATTGACTATTTCTTTGAATTCTTCTGTCATAAGGAATTGCCACCTTTCTTTCTAATTTTGTTATTAAGGACTTTGTGCTTCTATGTAAAAGTATAAGTTTCATAACTGAAATACACCTTAGGTTTAGCTGATAGGCACATTAAAGTTAACTGAACAATTGCTGAAAGCAAAAAAAACCGATCCAGCCTTTGGCTGCATCGGTTAATGATGAATTTAAACGGCTGGCAGCAGCACCTGGAACGTACAGCCTTCGCCTGGTTTGCTTTGGACGCTGATGCTGCCGTCATGAGCTTCTACAAGAGATTGGGTAATGGCAAGCCCCAAACCTGCACCGCCATGTTTACGCGTTCTCGAGGACTCGCTCCGATAAAAGCGCTCAAATACATGAGGAAGGTGCTCTTCTGGAATGCCTGGTCCGTTATCCTTTACTTGAAGTACCGCTCGCTTTCGGTCTTGGGTCAAAATCACCTTGATCAAACTATTTTCCGGATCCGTATGCTGCACAGCATTCTGAAACAGATTCAGAATGATTTGTTTGATTTTGTCCGGGTCGTATAATCCCTTAACATCAGCGGTAAGATCGAAATCCACTTTTCGAGTTCCGGCCAGCATGCGAAGTTGGGGTTCCATCTCCAGGATCAGCATATCCAGTCGGGTTTCTTTCAGATTCAACTGGGGAGCCCGGTCAAGCTTGGCCAGCATCAGCAGGTCTTCAACCAATTTCTTGATACGGGTGGATTCGCCCAGCATGCTGTTTAAGGAAGCGTGGAGCTGTTGAGGCTTTTCGGCAGCTCCGCGCAGCAGAACCTCCAGGAAGCCGTGAATTGAGGTTAGAGGTGTTCGCAGCTCATGGGAAGCATCGGCTATGAACCGCCGCATTTGTTCCTTCGCCTCACGTTCGGCTTCGAAAGAAATGTGGATCCGCTCAAGCATGCCGTTAAACGAGTTGGCCAGTCGGTCAATCTCGAGCTGCCCTTGTACATCTGGAAATTGTTCATCCAAATTGCCTACATTCGTTCGCTCGACGGCCTTGACCATCTTATCGAGCGGATTTAGCGTCCGGCGAAGAACAGGTATATATAGCGCTATACCCCCCGACAATGCAAGAATAAACAGAACGCCATAAATCAGTAATTGCCGCATCATAACATCTTGTAATGGAACCGTGGATCTGCCCATCTGAATGATTCCGCCTTTGCCTGGTGCGTCAGCATGCCGAAATACGATTAATTGCTCAGTCCCTGTCTTGTCGCGAACCAGTCGATAGCCGACCATCTGGCGGTTTTCTATTAGTTTTTGAATAGAAGCATACTCTTCCTTTGTCAGCTCCGGAGACGTCATTCCATTTCCCTGCGACAGATCGTTGAAGCTTCCGTCCGGACTAATGTAGCCAAGCGATGTATCAGGAAAGAATACAAGCGGTCCCTTAAGATGACCGGTATTTGCGTTATTATCAATCTGCGGTGCAGGCGTTAGGCCGGATCGATCCAATAGTTCCCTAGGCAGCCTCCCCACTTGCAATTGCATCCCTTCAGCTTGATTTTTATATAAAAAATCTTTCATTAAGACATATTGAAGCGCGCCAACAAGCAATAGAAGAGCTGCCAATATGAACAACGAGCGGGATAGGAGCTGGAAACGGAGCGAGCGTGGCGCGATAAAGTGAATCCAATGGCCTGCACGATTTTTCATGAGAAATCAACCCTGTATCCTGCGCCTCGAACCGTTCGAATCAAGCGGTGTTCCTTGTCCTCTAATTTTTCCCTCAAGGATCGGATGTATACTTCCACAATATTTTCTTCCCCGCCAAAATCATAACCCCATACCTTTTCCAGGATCCTTGACTTGCTCATGACAATACCGTGATTGATCACCAGGAATTTGAGCAGTTCGTATTCGGTTGGAGACAGCTCCAACACCTGATCCAAATAATTAATCTCTTTTCTGAGGTCATCAATTCGAAAAGGTCCCATAGCTTCACCGGTTAAACTCGGAAACTGATTGCGCAGCCTAGCCCCAATCCGTGCCAGCAGTTCTTCAAAGCTGAATGGTTTTACCAAGTAATCATCAGCACCCAAGGTCAAACCTTTCACGCGATCCTCGACATCATCTCTTGCCGTGAGCATGATGATAGATAACTGCAATGGATCTTTTTTCAGCATCCGACAAACTTCAAACCCGCTCATTCCCGGCATCATGACATCCAATACGACAATATGCGGCTGGAACTCATTCGCAAGATTTATGGCTCTCATTCCATCTGGAGCTGTTTTCACATCAAAGCCTTCATTAACCAGCCCCAGCTCCAAAAATTGCAGGATATGCGGCTCGTCATCGACCAGCATGATTTTGATACCTTTTCCAGCTTTCATTTGAGTGCCCCCTAATCGAAACTTCCAGATGATATCCATTATAATCCGAGTAGCTGAATAATTACTGAAAACAAACTGAGGATCGACTGAATTATTAAGAGAGTTGGTGAAGCGAGAAGAAGCATTTTGCCAATTCACATAGCTGACAATATTTGTCCCACATTTTTCATGCTAATTTCATAGTGTATCTGTAGAATATGAATTACTTGAAGATTGTATCCGAGGGCCCACGGAAAAAATCGACAGGTAAAATCCATAAGTATCAGGAGGAAATAACAATGAAAAAATCAATTAAACTTTTAGGTGCAACTGCTATATTTGCTGCGATCATTCCGATCAGCGCATATGCGGCATCAATAACTCCAGCAGCTCCAACGGCTTCAGTTACTGCACCAGCTGCGGTTCAAGATCAAGATACAACTAATTTTGAGGACACAACTACACCTGATGCTACAGAAGCGCCTGAAGTTAAAGGGGCTCCTGAAGTTAAAGGAGCTGCCGAGGCTAAAGGAGCTCCGGAAGCCGTAGATCCTAATGAGCAAGCCAAATTGCAGCAAGCGGCAACATTGACACAACAGCAGGCTACCGACATCGCATTGAAACAAGTTAGCGGCACTGTGAAATCAGTGGAATTGGAAGACAACAACGGCACTGTTGTGTATGGAGTTCAAATCGTAGATGCGAACGGTAAAGGTTCAGACGTAAAAGTCGACGCTAAAACCGGAGCTGTATTGCAGGCTGATAATAATGATGGCGGCAGTGAAAATTAATTAACTGACAATTTAAACATTCGGCCCGCTTTTACATGGAGCCCCCTTTGACAAGGGGGCTATTTTTATGAAGTTAAATGCGGTTTAAATCTTTCTTATTTTCTTTTCATCTTGTATTGCTATAATAAAAAATCTTCTATCCAAACCTTATGTATATCGGAGGATTACTTGATGAAAATTTTACTCGTTGAAGATGATGAGAGACTTGGACCTCTTATTGAATATATGCTTAGACAACAATTTCACACGACAGACTGGGTAACCGACGTTGAAACGGCTGAGTCTTATATCTCTCATGGCCAATATGATATTTATGTACTGGACTGGATGCTGCCGGATCGAACCGGCTTGGAGCTGTGCGAACTTCTTCGCAAGCAAAATGATAACACTCCCATTTTGATGCTTACGGCCAAAGATGCCGTTACGGATCGTGTGAACGGCCTGAAGCATGGCGCAGATGATTATTTGATCAAACCGTTTGCTTTTGAAGAATTGACTGCCCGCATCGAGGCTTTAAACAGACGCAAAGATACGAATTGGAATGACGATACGCTGCAATTCGGTGAATTGACCCTCATCATGAATACCCATAAAGTAACCAGGGGAGATGATGCGATACAATTGACCCGGAGAGAATTTCAGCTTCTCGAATATTTGTTGAATCGTCCCGGACAAATTTTTTCCAGAGAACAGATTATGAATGGCGTATGGGGAACCGCAGATGTAACGCCAAACACAGTGGATGCGACCATCAAATTGCTGCGTAAAAAGGTCGATGCCCCTTATCCAGAAAAATATATTCACAGTTATCGAGGTATCGGGTACAGCATCGGCATGAAGGAGATGCCCAATGTTTGAGAAAACAAGGTTGAAGCTTATTGTCATGTACAGCAGCTTGATCGTGTGCATTCTTTTAATTATGCTTTTATTATTTTATTTCCTTCTGTCCAGCACCATTGCGAAATCTGAGGAAAAGCAGCTCAACCTTACCTCACAACGTATTCTGAATGAATGGAAGAGCAAAATGCCCTCCAACGGGACGGATGAAAAAACAGTTAACGCGACTTATATTAACTATAATTTCATGCCGCTCAATCAATTTTTCGTATTGACCTCAGATAATGGGGATGTAATGTTTCATTCTTTGCGGGACGAGACCTTATTAGCTTTTTTTAAATCGACATTCAAGGAACAGCAAATTGCAAGTAACTCTCCACAGTATACAACATTCACATTACAAGGGGGCAGAGCGTTTAAATTATTTAGCATTGAAAGTCCCAATAACACCGTACTTTATATGGGTATGGAAGTAACGGAAAACGTAACTTTACTGAGCCAGATGAAATGGCTGCTCACCTTGTTTGCCGTTTTACTGCTTATTGTATCTATCGGTGTGGGATATTGGTTTTCCAAGAGGGCAATGATTCCCATTCAAAGGGCCTATCAACGACAGCAGGATTTTGTCTCGGATGCCTCCCATGAATTGCGCACTCCGCTGAGTATCATGCAAGCGTCTATTGAGATTATAGAAGAAGAGCAAAACCATCTTTCCCCTTTTCATCAAAAAGTATTGGCCGACATGAAGGAGGAATTAACACGAACGACCCAAATGCTCACAGGATTGTTAACCTTGGCCAGAAGCGATTCGGGGCGGCTCGAGATCATGCAGGAGTACTTTGATTTAAGGGAATTGGTGGCTTCTTCAGTAGAGAAATTCAAACTCTTGTCAGCCAAAATTGAAATCCCTATATCTTATACATCATCGACTGATGAACTTTTATATTATGGGGACAAAGAACGGATTAAACAGCTGCTTTATATTTTAATCGATAACGCTATCAAATATAATAAATCCACGGGTGAGATCAAAGTCAGTCTACTAAAAAATGAAAAAAACGCTGTCCTGCAGATTTTCGATACAGGCATCGGGATACCGCAGGAAAAAATCCCGTATATTTTTGAAAGGTTTTACCGCGTCAATTCTGGAAGGTCCCGTGCTCAGGGAGGTGTGGGTCTTGGACTATCTATAGCGGGATGGATTGTGAAGGCCCATGGAGGACAGATTAAAGTGAACAGTGTCTTAGGTGAAGGTACCATAGTTCAAATTATGCTGCCTATCTAAGTGCATGATTTGAACCATAGTTCAAATTATGCTTCCAATCTAATTGCATGATCGGCCATTATCAGGTTTCGGTCATAATGCCGCCGTTTACGTGCAGCACCTGTCCTGTAACATAAGAAGAATCATCCGATGCCAGGTAGATGTATGTCGGAGCAAGCTCGAACGGCTGACCTGCACGCCGCATCGGCGACTCTAAACCGAATGTTTTAACGTATTCGGCGGTATAGCTGGAAACGATGAGCGGGGTCCAGATCGGACCCGGAGCAACAGCATTCACCCGGATCCCTTGTTTCACCAGCTGAAGCGACAGTGAACGGGTAAATGATACGATTGCACCTTTGGTGGATGAGTAATCTATAAGTAGTGGTGCCCCCGCGTATGCCGTAACAGATGCCGTGCTGATGATCGAGCTTCCTGGCTGCAAATGGGGGAGCGCGGCTTTGGTCATAAAGAAAAGCGGGAAAATATTCGTGCGGAAAGTATCCAAGAGCTGCTGGGTACTGATATTCAAGATGCTCTCTTGGGGAAATTGAACACCTTGATTCAACACCAGAACATCGATTTTTCCGAAGCATTCCAACGTTTTTTGCACGACTTCATAGGAGAATGCCTCGTCTCTTAAGTCCCCGGAAATCGGAAGGCAGCGGCGGCCATAGCGCGATACCATTTCCGCTGTCGCATTGGCGTCTTCATGCTCGTAAAGGTAGGGGATGACTACATCCGCTCCCTCTTTGGCAAAGCCGATCGCCACGGCTCTCCCGATTCCGCTGTCTCCCCCATTAATGATGGCGACCTTGCCCTCTAATTTCCCGCTTCCAACATATTGCGGATTGTCTGATATAGGCGCTGGAACCATTAAGTACTCCAGACCCGGTTGTTTTTCCTGATGCTGCGGCGGAAAGGTAACGGGTTTATTTTCGCATTTTGTTTCATAGCCGTAATAAGGATATTTCGGGTACATACTCATCCTCCGTTCGTTTCACAACAGTAGGTTATTCACCCAGATGATGAATGGTTCTGACTAAGTGATGGTTTGGAAAAATCCACAATTAAACATAATGGGACAATTATCGATCATATGCTTTCTTAGGGTACTAACCGTGAGGAGGTCCTGACTCAGATGCCAGCAAAAGTAAGATTGCAAAAATTCGTTGATAAACTGCCGATTCCCAAAACAATTTCGCCGATCAAGCGTGACAGGCAAGGCTCGTATTATGAAGTGACCATGAGGGAATTTACTGGGCAGCTGCATCGTGATCTCGGACCAACCCGCTTATGGGGTTACAACGGAATGTACCCCGGCCCTACTTTCGATGTGATGAAGGATGAAACGGCATATGTCAAATGGATGAATGATCTGCCCGCCAAGCATTTTCTCCCCATCGATACGACCATTCATGGTGCGGAAAAAAATCTTCCGGAGGTTAGGACTGTAGTTCATTTGCACGGAGGTAAACAGCCACCCCAAAGTGATGGTTACCCTGAAGCTTGGTTTACGAGAAATTTCGAACAAACAGGGCCTTTATTTGAAAATGAAGTATATGAGTACCCGAACCTTGAAGCCGCTCCTTTATGGTATCATGATCACACTATGGGAATAACGAGATTGAACATGTATGCGGGACTGGCAGGATTTTTTATCATTCGTGACAAGCAAGAACAGTCCCTGAATTTGCCGATGGGAAACTATGAAATCCCGCTTTTAGTTCAGGATCGCTCGTTTAACCCGGACGGATCTCTCTATTACCCTAGTACGCCGGATAGAAAAAACACTCGTCTTCCTTACCCCTCGATTGTCACACCTTTTGACGCAGACACGATTTTGGTCAACGGGAAAGTATGGCCATATATGGAAGTGGAACCTAGGAAATACAGGTTTCGCATTTTAAACGCCTCCAATAGTCGAGCCATTACATTCAAACTGGACTCCGGACAGCCGTTTTATCAAATTGGAACCGATCGCGGATTACTGGAAAAACCAGTTAAAATGAATGAGATCCTCCTGTTAACCACCGAACGTGCAGATGTGATCGTCGATTTTTCCGGATCATTCGGCAAGTCGATTGTTCTTAAAAATACCTTCAAGGGCGCTTCTCCGGAAACCACAAATGTGATGCAATTCAGAGTAACCGTACCTTTAAAGGGCAAAGATACCAGTTCCCTACCCGAACATTTAAGGAAAATTGATTTTCTTTCAAGAGATATGGCAAGAAGGACAAGAGATCTCACGCTCGTCAGGGTGGAGGATGAGTATGGAAGATCGTTAAATTTACTGGACAGTAAAATGTGGATTGATCGTATATCCGAGAATATGGAGTTAGGAGCGGTTGAGATATGGCGGTTAATCAATCTGTCAACGGATGACCACCCTATTCATCTACATATCGTTGACATGCAAATTCTTGAACGTCAGCCTTTTGACGTTGCTCATTTCACAGCCACAGGTCAACTTAAATTTACAGGACAGGCAACTCCTCCTGATCCTAATGAAAGAGGATTTAAAGATACGATTCGTGCTCCCGCTAGTAATGTTACCTCTTTTATCGCGAAATTCGAGCCTTTTACCGGCCGTTTTGTTTGGCATTGTCACATGCTCGAGCATGAAGATTACGAGATGATGCGGCCTTTTGAAATTTTGAAGAAAAAGAGGACTCTGATCGATAGACTGATGAAAAGGTTCCGCGGCTAATGATTGTATTCTCGTTTACGCTGTAACGGTCTGCATCCTTCTGCTCATCTGGAAAGATACAATTGCTGCAATGAAAGCTAGAAAATGTGCTGCGCTCGCGACCCATGGATTGAACAAGACAGTCGCGTTCAATGTAACTGTCATGCCGCCCAAGCCAGCGCCAACCGCTAGACCCACCTGAGTGACTGAAGTGTTCAGGCTGATGATGAGATTGGCTGAGTGTGGAGCCTTCTCGATGAAGTAGGTCTGAGTAGACGGACCCATAATGAACATGGACATAACCCATAAGGAATAAGAGTGCAATGTCCAGAAAAGAAGTTAAATAGGTGAACATGACGGAGTTGCCGGCTTCTCTGAACAGGACAAGCAGCAAAGCGGACAGAATGACCGGATTCGCAAGCACGATGAATTGTCGACTGAACGGAACGGGAGTGTCTCCTTCGATCTCCGGCAGCATAAGTGCCATGTCGATCAGGATGATGAGGCTGCCGGCAGCCAGGAAGAGGAAGATCATCTGCCAGCCGAACATATGGGTCAGCGCAATTCCGATAGGTACCCCAAGAATCAGGGCGCTGCTGAAGCCGAGAATGATCGTGCCGATGGCGCTGCCGATTTTCTCAAGAGGGACCATCTTGGCAGCGGCGCTGAAAGCGGCTTCCAGCAAAACGCCGGAGCTTAAACCCAGTATCATTCAGGATGCAATCAGCAGGGTGAAGCTGGAGCTGAAGAAAGAGATGAGATTGCCGATGATGAAGCCAAGCATGGCGAGGAGCAGCAGCTTCTTTCGACCCATTCGCGCCGTCGACGATACGACTATCGGAGTTCCAATCGCGAATGCGAGCGAATAGACGGTTATGAGCTGCCCGGCTAGAGCAACGGAGACATGAATCTGTTCGGCCAACACATTCAGTATGCCGGCCACAACCAATTCGGATGTAGCGGTGAAGAAGACGGCTATCATTAGAATATAGATCGCTATACGATTCATACGAAACAAATCCTTTCTTACTTGTATTCCACCCTCATAGCTTGATGTCCGTGAAGCCTTTGGGATTTTTCAGGCACTTAGCCGCGTCCTGCAGGTGCTAATTGGATTATATTTGAGTTCCTTTCATAAAGTAAGAACGCAAAATATATGGATATAATCAATTCATTTGGATTAACTAACTTTAAGTAAGTAATATTTCATGACAAAAAAACCACTAAGTGATGATTCTCTTAGCGGTTGAAAAGCTGCTGCATTTTAGGATTATGATGATTTGCCGACAGATTCGACGGCCAGCCTAGGATTGCCCCACTTTTGCACCCATTTATCCATTTCCATTAAAGCCGCTTGAAAATCACTGCCCTTCTCCGTCAGTGAGTATTCAACCGTTACGGGGACAGTTGGAAAAACCTTGCGGAGCACGAGACCATTCTTCTCCAGGTGGCGGAGTGTATCTGTGAGGGACTGGGTCTTGACGATGGATATATTCCGCTGAAGCCGATTGAAACGCTGTGGTCCCTTAAGCAGTTCTTCAAGAACGAGGAAAGCCCACTTGGCACCTAGAATTTGCAGCACTTCGCAGATGCTGGAGTCGGCTGTTTCTTCACAGCTGCTGTTCTTGCTGGATTGCTCGGCCATCGAAATACACCTCCTTACAAAAGTTAGTTAGACAATTATGGTGTTTAATATCCAATTTTCAATGTATGCCTCCATTATGACTCTGCAATTTTGTTCATGTCAATCAGGGAATGTTGTGTAGCCCGGCAATACCGACATGATCGAAACAATTCCGTGAAATTTTAAAATGGAAATTATTTTCTATTGCATCGTTCATTTGTAGTATATACTTTACAAGTAATTATTTCCAAGGAGGTTTTTGGTATGTCTATTTTCTTAGGTATTTTGGTGGTCTTGCATGTGTTAGCTGCAATTGTTGGTATCGGTCCGGCATTTATATTGCCTGTACTCGGAAAATCTGCCAAGACAGGAAGTCAACTGCGGTTTGTTTTCGGTTTAATTAAAAAGGTCAATAATTTCCCTAAAATCGGCGGCATTACTTTACTTATAACAGGCATTTTATTGATGATTGTAAGCAAAACAGGATTTTCATTGATGTGGCTTAATCTCTCTTTACTTCTCTTTGTTATCATTGAAGTCATTATTATTGGTTTTGTAGAACCTCAAATGAAGAAGGTTACACAACTAGTCATGTCAAATGAAGGTGATCAGATCCCTTCTGGTTTTGCGGATTCCATGAAAAGAATAACCCCACTAGAAGGGACCGTTCATGTACTTACATTTCTAATTATCATACTTATGGTCTTGAAACCGTTCTAAGTTAGCCTATCGATTTTTTTAATGGTACATTAAGATAAAATCTAATCAGAAAGGTATGCAGCAGGAATGAACAAAACAGACCGTTTGTTAGCCATCGTGCTTGAACTGCAGCGCAAAGGGGTTTTAAGAGCTGAGGATCTGGCGGCTAAATTTGAAACGAGTACGAGGACTATTTATCGGGATATTCAAGCTCTTAGCGAGGCGGGAGTTCCGATTGCAGGTGCTCCGGGATTAGGATATTCCTTGATGGAGGGGTACTTCTTGCCGCCGGTTAGCTTCACTGTGGAGGAAGCTGTGGCGTTATTGATTGGCACGGACTTTGTAGAACAAAAATTTGATAGGGAATATGGCGCAAAGGCGCAAAGCTCAAAAAGAAAAATCGAAGCCATCTTACCAGAGAGTGTTCGCAGAGAGACATCTCGTGTGCGCTCGACCATCAGACTGATCGATGCTGATGGACAAATTGGTGGACTAGAGAAAGAAAACATAGAAACCTTGCGTCAAGCCACATTGGAGGAGCGGAAGGTAAGGTTTCATTACTCGAAAAACAGGCCTGAAGCCAATGGGAATCGTCATAGCGTTCGTACTGCTGCCCCTTATGGACTTGTACTTGTTCATGGTTCATGGATATTGATTGCGCATTGTGAATTGCGGCAGGAACTTCGCCATTTCCGATTGTCTCGAATGAGTGACCTGACGGTACAGGAAGACCGATTCATGTTTCCGCCTGATTTTAATTTGCAGGATCACAGGCCTGCTGAAGACCGACATGTACTTGTGCGTATTCAAGCAGACCCGGATATTGCGTATAAAGTTAAGGAATCGAACAGTTTTTACATGGAAGCTTTCGAGGATCATGAGGATGGCTTGTATATGACATTTCGAGTCCGTCAGCCTGAGGAATTACTGCGCTGGGTGCTCGGCTGGGGAGCGGATGTTGTGGTGTTAGAGCCGGAATCGCTGCGAAATCGGGTTCGTGAAGAAGCCGAAAAAATGTTTAAACGCTACTGACATACTGTTGTCAGTAGCGTTTTTGTATAGTAAGACCAGATGATGAAAAGGAGCTGGTTAAAGCCTATGAATACAACCGAAGCATTGCAGCGATTTGAAGAAGTCAAGAATCATTATATTGAAGAATTAAATGGTTTTAGTATGGAGCAGTTGAAGCGTCAGCCGAGTGAAAACGAATGGTCGATTGGACAAATGTATCTGCATTTGATTAACGCTACTCTTTACATGCATCTTCGTAACATTGATCTTTGTATGACACGAAGTAAGGATTCCATTGTTTCCCAAGGTGAAAAAACAGAGGCGGGACAAGCCATATTTGATCAAGGAAGCTTTCCGTCTGTGCGTGTTCATGTCCCGCCTTCACCGCAATACACACCTGGGCAGCCTGAAAGTAAAGATCAGCTGGTCCAAGGACTGAACGTTGTAATGCAAAAAATGAAAGAGATCGAACCAACCATTGAGAATGCACCTTTGCAAAATACAGTCTCTCATCCTCGATTAGGTGCGTTAAATGCTAAAGAATGGTTTATGCTCATTGAGATGCACTACCGTCACCATTTGTTACAGAAGGAACGTTTGAAAAAGGAATTAGAAATTAAGGTATAAATACTGGAATACGTATAGGAGTGGAATCATGCAGATTGAATGGATACCCGAGCACAGGCGCTACTGGGTCGGCGTTGTTTCCGCGTCCCATGTAAAGATGGGCGTACAAGGAGGGTTTGCTCAACTCTGTCATGGCAAGTCTGCACCTTTGAAGAGGATGCATTCTGGAGACTGGCTGATCTACTATTCTCCTCGTACTGATTTATCGAAAGGGGAGCCGTTGCAAGCCTTTACCGCAATCGGTCAGGTTGCTGATGACAGGACTTATGAATATCGGATGTCCGATTCCTTTGTGCCATTCCGTCGGAATGTTCGGTATTCACCATGTAAAGAAGTGAAGATTGCCCAACTATTGGAACAGCTTAGTTTCACGCGCGGGAATCGAAATTGGGGGTATACTTTCCGCACGGGCCATTTTGAGATCAGATCCGAAGACTTTCTAATAATCGCCGAAGCCATGCTAATTGATGTTCGGTGAAAGGCCAGACTAAGTAACGGTCTGGTTTTTAGGCCGAACATCCCTCGTTACATTTAAAGATGAACGTGTTTTAAGAAAGTGATAAAGGTTCCCAATCAGCAGTCCGATAAACATGTACATCAATCCTCCGAATAAACCATATATAATGGTTCCCGCTACCGCGGCGAGGACGCCGAAAATGATTTGATCCTTAACTTTGGCTGGCGAAGTAGGTGGATCCGTCAGCATAAAAAAGCCAAAGAACAGGGTAGCGTTTATAAATGGCGGTCGGAGTGCGTCAGAGACACCTCCTGCATTAAAATAGCTCATTAAATATAATAAAACGAACGACACTCCAAGAAATGAAAAAACCTGGGGATATTTATTTATCCGGTTAGTTACCAGGTATCCCCCAATCAAAAGAAACACAATGGTCCAGGCAGGAAGATCTCCGAATGAACCCCACCAGCTTTGTCCAGTGTGAAAAATCCGAATGGACAGAAGCAATCCAAAAACCGCTGGATTGAAGATCGGTTTTTTCTTATAGACGAAAAGATGCTTGGATAAAATGGAGATAACTGCAGTTGCCGCAACTACAGACCAGTCGGTTGTTGTGCTCAGGATCAAGGAAATGATTAAACCTGTTATAATAGCACCATCCGGCATGATTCTTTTTCTTTTTTCAATAAGGCCAATGAGAATATCCAAGACCAAAGAAAAACTGACGGCAACGCCAGCGTTTATTATGCCTTTCATGTCTTGTGACCCGATGGAGGCCATAAGAAGGTAAGCAACCATGGCAATTACGACATAGCCCTTCGGTGATTTGATCCATTGGTTTACTGTCATTTATATCCCTCCTATTCTAACGATTTGTAAATCGGATGTGATCAATATTCCTCTTAGTTCTGATTGCTCAATCAACGTTTTTCCGCTTTCTGCACCCAGTAAAAACGATGCAGTCGAAAAAGCGTCCGCCATCATGGCGAAAGGGGCGATGACGCTGCAGCTGATCCACTCAGCGGGCGATTGTCTTGTTTTGGGGTGGATCAAGTGATGTGCTCCGGGTACTTTTGCGCTCTTACGCTCGTAGCTTCCAGAGGTGCAAATAGCCTCATTGGAAAGTTCAATGGTGTCAATGATTTCCTCACTTCGCCCGGGATGCTGAATGCCTATTTCCCAGGGATTCCCCTGTTCATCCACCCCTCCTGCAAACAGATCACCGCCGGCATTGACCACAAACCCTGCAAATTCTTTCAGCTCATTTGCCGCTAAATCGATGGCAAATCCTTTGGCCACGGCTCCTAGATCAATTACCAACGGCTTACGCAAATATAAGGTGTGATCTTGTTCATTTAATACAATATCCCGATACGTAACGGAATCTGCAGCGGGACTTTCGATCAATTGCCGAGTTAAATAATGGCGATTGAATCCATGCTCTTCCATCACTTTTCCCACGGTAGGGTCAAATACACCATCCGTCCATTCAGCCATTTCCCAAGCAAACCTCAGGGGTTCAAATAAAAACGGGCTGATTGGAACCGGGATTTCAATACGATGACACGCTTCCATCAATTCGCTGTCAGGACTAAAACGGCTGCAGGCTTGCTCTACTTTTCGAAATGCCTCAAAAGCCTGATTCATTTTTGCTTCCGCTTCTTCATTTGATTTCCGTTTTCCGGTTACTACCTGAATATCTACAACCGTATCCATATATAATTTCGTCTTTCTCATATTCTCCATTATTTTGCCTGGGAGAGTGCATCTTGTACGGCATTTTGAAAAGCTTGGGTACTGTACGTTGCGCCAGAAACATTCGTCACTTTCGCGCTTTGTTTTTGTACTACTTCTTCAGGCATCCCGACTATGTCACTATCTGAATAATGCATGGCAAAATTGGTGACTTGAACATCCGTTATTTTATCGTTCTTAACAGTTACAGCCACTTGAATCGATCCGCGCCGATTGCTTCCCATACCCGTGTAGGTACCGTCTTTATATAGGCTATATGTTTTTTTTGATTGAACGCTATTAGTTTGGCCTTGAGCAATGCTTTGTGGTGATTGCGGAATGGATGCATGGGTTTCTGTAGACAAATATCCGGCAGTATAAACCGCTGCAATGGCCGTTGAACACAGGACCACCCACTTTTTGTTCATTTTAGCCATGTAAATCCCCTCCAATCTGACTATTCTCTATCTCTTTCAATAACTCCAGTATAATGGAGCAACCTTTAAATTTTCTTAAAATCAGGCTTTCTGTTAAAATTGATTTAAAATTCCGGCGATTGGTGGTAGCGGCATGCGCGTGCTTATCATAGAAGATGATACTTCTTTACTCAAGGTGATCCGCGAGATTTTCGAAAGCGAGTCCTTCCTGACGGATGTGGCCGAGACAGGCGACGAAGGATATTATTTGGCTGAGCAGGGGATTCACGATTTGATTGTTCTCGATGTCATGCTGCCCGGGATGAGCGGGATAGAAATCGTAAAAAAACTAAAGTCCCAGTTCAAGTCGGTTCCCATTATTCTATTAACGGCTAGAGACAGCGTGGAAGATCGCGTAGCTGGTTTGGACGCGGGAGCGGACGATTACGTAACAAAACCTTTCGCAGTATCGGAATTATTGGCAAGATCAAGAGCCGTACTAAGGAGGCGAGGCACCATCGGTCAGGAAGGTGATCTGATCTGTGGTCCGATCCGGCTTGCTCCTGCGGAAAGGGAAGCTTATAGCGGAGAGACACCGCTCAATTTGACGGCAACCGAATATGAATTACTGGAATTTTTTTTATGCAATAAAAATCGGATTTTAACCCGCGAACAGATCTTTGACCGAGTTTGGGGTTTTGAATCCGGGTCTGCCACGACGGCAGTCGACGTATATATCCATCATTTGCGCAAAAAGCTCGCTGCCAATGGTGCCGGCACCTTTCTTCGGACAGTGCGAGGGATCGGTTATTTATTGAAAGGAGAGTCAGATGTTCAATAAAATTCGCAGACGGCTTGTCATTCTTAATGCCGTTGTTTTTTTTCTGGTTCTCACTCTACTGAGCTCTTTGTTGTTAGTTCATATGCAATTTCGATTATTCCATGACGCAGACGAAATTTTGAGAAAGGCAGAAAGCCGGATTCAATCCTTTCACAATCTATCGGAATTGCTGCGATCCGATCATCCGGATCCCCAGCAGGATGAGAGGACAACGTATCTATTCTGGAATAGCCAGGGCCAGCTGATCGCGCAGCTGCCCAAACAATCCTTCAACCCGGATATAGTGAATCAATTTAAGGACCCTCAGGATGCAATGTCGCTTCGGACAGTAATTGCTAATAATCATAATTATCGGGTGCTGCAATCTCCGTATAACAATCAGAACTCGGGTATGATTACCTCCGTCGGGATTGTGAGGAGCATGGAAGATGTATACGGCACGCTCCATTCCTTAATGTGGGATATCGCCGCAGGGATTGTCGCCGGCGTAGTCATTTCCATCTTCGCGGGATTATTTCTGGCTGGACGTGCGCTTGTACCCATACGAAATTCCTGGGAAAAGCAGCAGCGTTTTGTCGCGGACGCTTCTCATGAACTGCGGACGCCAACGGCGGTTATCCACGCGCAAACAGAGATGCTTTTCCGGTATCCCGCACATTCCATCGAACAGGAGAGTCCCAATATTGCTGTTATCTTAAAAGAGAGTAAGCGGATGAGTAAGCTGTTGGACGATCTGTTGACGCTGGCTCGAACCGATTCCAATCAGTTGGAGATCCAATCATCCGCCATTGCGCTGGATTCCTTATTGCGAGATATTACGAAGCAATTCCAGTTATTAGCGAGTACTAAGGAGATCGACATCATAACGGAGCTTCAGGAACCTCTGTCCCTATGGGGAGATGAGGGCAGAATAAGACAGCTTCTTATTATCCTGCTGGATAATGCATTGAAGTATACATCACCAGAAGGACAAATTGAGATTGTTGGTCGATATCAATCCCATTTCGTTTATATCAGTGTGTCAGACAACGGCTGCGGAATTGCAGAGAATGAACTGCCCCATGTTTTTGAACGATTTTATCGCGGTGACAAAGTCAGATCCCGTTCCGAAGGGGGGACAGGGCTTGGCTTGTCCATAGCTCAATGGATTGTAGAAGCACACGGCGGCACCATCCGAATAGATTCTAAGCTAAATATGGGAACCAAAGTAGAGCTGCTCTTTCCTAGAAAAAAGCAAATAAATGGATGAATAGGTCATCGATTAATGGAGATGTTGATACTTTCAGTTCCCATGTGATCAATCCGGAAAAAGTTGATGAGAATTGTCATAATGTTCGTAATAATTGACATTGTAGTTGCGACTGACCACCAATATAATAAAGGTTAATGAATGGAACCCTGAGCTTTCGCGAGGGGTTCATTTATGCGTTATCGGACCGTAGGTTAGAATACATTTTATGGATTTGGAGGAGAAATGAGCATGAGATCAAAAGCGGCGATTGTCACAGGAGCAAGCTACGGGATTGGAAAAGGGATCGCCTATTCATTAGCCAGCCGGGGATATGATCTGTTGATTACTCATTTGAATGAAGAGGAGCAAGCCAGTCAAGTTTCAGATTCGATCCAAAACCAATTTAAACAAAGGTGTGTCGTCGTGAAGGGAGATCTATCCGATTCGCAGACTCCTGCTCTCTTTTGGAAGAAGGCTGTAGAGGAGTTTGGCCAGATTGATGTCTTGGTAAACAATGCGGCGACCCATTCCTACAAGAAGCTAACCGAGATGAGACTGGAGGACACTATGCGTATAATCCAGGTTAATTATCTGGGTGCTATACTAATGTCTCAGCAGGCTGCTGCTCATATGTCGACGGGTGGGAGTATCGTGCATATTACATCAACTCGCGCTGCTCGGGCCTATCCTTTTGACAGTATATATGGGAGTATGAAGGCGGCCCTGACGCGGGCTGCGGAAACTATGGCGCTGGAGTTTGCCTCATTAGGCATTCGGGTTAATTGTGTGGCCCCAGGAGCCATTGCCAGAGAAGCCAATACGGAGAGAGGCAATAAATTAGGGATGAAAATTCCGTTAGGCCGAATGGGAACCCCAACTGATATAGGCAATGCCGTAGCATGGCTATGTTCCGAAGAAGCTGCTTACATCACTGGTATAACATTACGGGTGGACGGCGGCCTTATTTTGCCGGGAATGCCCGAAGACATAAGTCCGGAAGCCGGATACGGCTGGGGATACATTCATCAATAAGGGAGACGATAAACATGAAACAATTACAAATTCGCGACGTAAAAACGATTTTGACTGCTCCGGAGAGGTCCAATCTGGTCGTGGTTAAAATCGAAACCAACGAGCCAGGGCTTTTTGGTTTGGGTTGCGCTACGTTTACACAACGGCATGCAGTGGTACATACAGCTATTGAGGAATATTTGAAGCCGTTTCTGATCGGCAAGGATCCGCAGCGTATCGAGGATATCTGGCAGACAGGGATGGTTCATTCTTATTGGCGGAATGGGCCAGTGCTCAATAATGCCCTTTCCGGTGTTGATATGGCGCTTTGGGATATAAAGGGCAAGCTGGCGGGCATGCCCCTTTATCAGCTATGGGGAGGCAAATGCCGAGAAGGCGCTGCCGTATACCGGCATGCGGACGGAAGAGACGAGCACGAAGTGGAAGAGAATGTCCGAGCCTACATGGAACAAGGTTACAAGTACATTCGTTGTCAAATGGGCGGATACGGCGGGCGGCACGCCAAGGTTCAATCCCCGGAGAACGCCTTGCCCGGGGCCTACTTCGACCCGGACGTTTATGCAAGAAGCGTGCCGCGGATGCTTGAGCATCTGAGGAACAAAGTCGGCTTTGAACCGGAGTTTATACATGACGTCCATGAACGATTGTCGCCGATTGAAGCAGTTCGACTTGCCAAGCAGCTCGAGCCATACCGGTTGTTTTTCCTCGAGGACCCGCTTGCCCCTGAGCAGCTGGATTGGTTTCGAATGATTCGCAGCCAATGTGCCACGCCGATCGGCATTGGGGAATTGTTCGTCAATCCGCGGGAGTGGATGCCCCTTATTTCCGAAGGCTTAATTGACTTTATCCGCTGCCATATCAGTGCAATCGGCGGCATTACGCCCGCGAAGAAGCTGGCTCATCTTTGCGAAGCATACAGCATACGTACGGCGTGGCATGGTCCGGGAGATGTTTCCCCTGTGGGTCATGCGGCAAATTTACATTTGAGCATCGGCATGAGTAACTTTGGTATCCAGGAATGGTACGGACCGACAGATCGACTGCGGGAAGTATTTCCCGGTACTCCGGAAGTAAGAAATGGCTTTATGTACCCTAATGATCTTCCCGGACTAGGTGTAGACATTAACGAAGAGCTGGCTGCCAAATACCCATGCAAAAACGAGAACCCTGCATGGACTTTAGCCCGTCTGCCAGATGGTACTTCTGCAAGGCCCTAAGCAACTTTGCACTTGACTACAGCTTACTTATTGTGTGAATATTAATTAAAATTGTAATGAATAGAAAGAGCTTTGATCTAGGAATAGAAGTTCAACAATCGAGGTACAGAAAAGAAACCCATAGGTTGAAAGGTTTCTCATCCGATTGAATTTCTTCCCACCTGGTGAGCTGCAGCGGAGAATAAATGAACCGTTGCCGGTGTCGACCGTTATCTGATCGAGGATCGCCATTATTAATCGATGTGGTGATTGAAATAGGGTGGTATCACGACACATTCGTCCCTGACGGATGTGTTTTTTTGTTTTTTATTTGTTTATAAAAAGGAGGCTGCAATCGTGCGCCAAAGTACTTTACTATTAACGACCTTACGTGAATCGCCGTCAGAAGCCGAGGCGATCAGCCATCAATTGATGCTGCGAGCTGGATATATCCGGAAATTAGCGGCGGGCATTTATACTTATTTGCCGCTGGGCAGGCGAGTCCTCCGTAAGGTGGAACAAATCGTTCGTGAGGAAATGGATAGGGCAGATGCTCAAGAGGTGCTTATGCCTGCCATGCAGCCTGCTGAACTATGGAATGAATCCGGGAGATATTCCGTATATGGTCCGGAATTAATTCGATTGCGTGACCGAAATGAACGGGAATTCGCCCTAGGTCCCACACATGAAGAGGTAGTAACTGCACTGGTGCGGAATGAGGTAAACTCATATCGTAAATTACCATTGACGCTATACCAAATCCAAACAAAATTTCGAGATGAACGACGTCCTCGATTTGGGCTGCTGCGCGGCAGAGAATTTCTTATGAAAGATGCTTATTCGTTTGACAAGGATTGGGAAGGACTTGATCATTCGTATTGGAAGATGTTTGATGCTTACAATCGAATATTCGGCAGATGCACATTAGATTATCGTGCTGTAGAGGCTGATGCTGGATCAATTGGCAGTGAAGGCGGAACCCATGAGTTTATGGCGCTAGCGGGTATTGGAGAGGATACTGTTGTCACTTGCATGCGATGCAAATACGCGGCTAATCTGGAAAAAGCTGAATCTAGCTTTAGAACTATGGAGCCTGCCGCATCAATGTCAGCAGAGATTGAAATGTTTCATACACCTGATCTCCGTACGATTGATCAACTAGTAAAATCTTTGGAAATCGAATCCGCCGATATCATAAATACCCTGGTTTATCTCGTTGACGGTAAGGCTGTCGCGGTATTAGTAAGAGGGGATCATGAAGTAAATGAGACTAAAGTTAAGAATTATCTTGGAGCAGATAACATTGAGCTTGCGGATTCGCAAATGGTGAAATCTTTAATGGGGATGCCTATTGGATTTATAGGTCCAATTGGTCTAAACTTGCAAATCTTAGTCGACAAGACTGTAGCGAATATGAATGATGGGATTGCAGGCGCTAACAAACAAGATTATCATTTTCGTCATGTTCGGCCAGAAAGAGATTTTAAAATGGATCATGCGGGTGATTTCCGTAATGTTACGGAAGGTGAGACTTGTCCTCGTTGTCATGAGGGAATCCTTAAGTTTTACCGAGGGATAGAAATTGGGCATGTATTTAAACTCGGTACAAAATACAGCAAGAAACTCTCTGCGACTTTTTTAGATTCTTCAGGCAAAGAACAAGTTATGATAATGGGTTGTTATGGAATTGGTTTATCGCGAATTCTTTCAGCTGTTATCGAACAAAATCACGATGAACAAGGTATAATCTGGCCCTATTCACTAGCACCGTTTCATGTTCATATCATACCAATCTCGGTTGTAGACGAATACCAAATGAAAGCAGCAGAAGAGCTCCGTACACATCTGATTGCTCAAGGTATAGAAGTTCTGATTGATGATAGAGATGAGCGGCCGGGAGTCAAATTCAAGGATTCAGATCTTATTGGTATTCCTTTTCGAATAGTCATTGGTAAGGATGCCGTCCAAGGAAAAGTTGAATTTATTGAACGGAGAAATAAGGAAAAGCAGTTGGTTAGTTACGAGGAAGCGGCATCATGCATTTTAGATTTCATTAAAAATATTAAGGCATAGTCACGCCGATTACCGGGATTTCGGTATAGCGATCCATTCACACGTCCGTGAAATGGGTCGCTTATTTTTTTTGGAGTTAAAAGAATCAGCTTTCATTATTTATACATTTTTTAGATTTTTTTTAGAGTCCATTTAGACACACCTTTTATCATTGAATTAGGAATCTTACTTGATTGAAAGGGGGATGAAAACCTTGTTTTCTCGTAACAAAAATGGTGAACGAAGGGTCTCGCCATCCATGTACAAGTTCTTGCTCGCCTCGCACATCATCGTATCCGTCGGATGGCTGGGCACTGCTTTCGCCAAGCTCATCCTCGAGCTAGCAGCCATTACGACCAGCGCCCCGGATCTCTCTGTGGCATTATACCTAGCCATGGAAAAGCTGAACATTGCATTTCCTATTATGGCCATAACTACATTCGTTAGCGGCGTCCTCCTTTCTTTGGGCACGAAATGGGGCTTGCTTCAGCATTACTGGATCGTGACCAAGCTCGTGCTGACAGTAGGGGTAATCGTGACCGCGGTACAGCTCGATGAACGTTTTATCCGTCTGTCCATCTCTGCACTTTCCAGACAGTCGATGAATAACGGCACGATCCTCGGAATCGCATTGTCGCCGCCGAGCCTTCTGATCTCTTTGACCGTGGCCCATTTGCTCATGCTGGGGGCTGCCACGGTCATCTCCGTGTACAAACCGTGGGGTAAGACAAGGTTCGGTCGGCGCAAGTAGGAGCGACTAAGGCACCCCTGTCGTCAACTAAATTTTTCCTGCTCCGCCGTCGTATGTCTTAAAGTATCTTGATCAGTCCAAACTCTTCAGACAGCCCATTAATTCCGGCCTCGGTTACACGTACTGCCCTGCCATCTGGCAACTTTTCGATCCACTCAAGTTCGAACAGCCGAGTGGTAAGTGCGGCTCCTAAGCTTCCCGCCAAATGATACCGGCGTTCGCTCCAATCCAAACATTGGCGAGCAAAATGCCTGCGGCTCTTGATACTTCCTTCGACTTCCACTCCGAATTGTTTCAATCTCTTTTTTCCTGCTTCATTCAAAATAAAATCTTTCCCGGATTCCTCAATCAGCTTCAATTCAAGAAGCTTGTCGGTCAGGGCAACACCGATTTTGCCTGCCAGATGGTCATAGCAGGTACGAGCATATTGCAATGCTTTTAACTGATCTGATTCTCGGAGTGATCGAACAGGCTTTTGAGGAGCAATGGCTTGCAGGGCCTCCAAAGCGTTTGCAACCTCGCTGCTGGCTAAACGAAAATATTTATGCCGTCCATAGGACTCATGGCGAAGCAGACCGCCTTCCACAAGCTTCGCAAGGTGCGAGCTGGCTGTCTGCGGTGAAATTCGAGCGGTGCTGGCCAATTCGCTGGCAGGCAATGCTTTTCCTCCAAGTAAGCTTACTAGCATTGCAATGCGGGAGGGATCACCTATTAGAGAAGCAACCTCTATAATATTAGGGATCGAGCTCATTTTTCCAAGCCTCCAAGCAGCTTGCTACAGCAAGCTGGTTAATTTACATTCATACTTCGATCATAACCGAATTATTATCATGCTACAATCACAAATGAATGTAATACGCCTGAGGGGGAAACTATGAAACCGGTTTTTTATGGAATGCTTGTTGTACTTGCCACTTCACTAATGGGATCTTCCTTTGCTGTGGGGAAATTGGGGTTATCCTATTTCTCTCCGCTTCTGCTAGTCGGGCTCCGCTTTACGATTGCTGGCCTTCTCATGGCTCTATGGGTGAGGAAAAGACTTCCCGTATCAACTGATGATTGGATAAAAGTTTTTCTTGTGGGCTTTTTTCAGACAGCGGCGGTGATGGGATGTATTTTTTTAAGCTTACGTACGATTTCCGCCGGGGAGTCTTCCATTCTAACCTTTGTCAATCCTCTCCTGGTTGTCCTGCTCGGAACATGGTTTCTTGGAATGAGATATCGATTCTATCAATGGATCGGGGTTGTGATTGGATTTTTGGGTGTGGTTGTAACTCTTGGATTCCATCTGCAATTGAAAACCGGGACTTTACTGGGGCTGGGTTCAGCACTTTCCTGGGCAATCGCCACCATCCTGGTGAAAAAATGGGGAGCTCGGTTCGAGATCTGGGTGTTAACGTCTTACCAGATGCTATTCGGCGGTTTGCTCTTGTTAGTGATGGGAGTTACCTTGGAATCTCCGAAAATCATCATCAATACAGCGTCCGTATCGATCGTTTTGTACCTTGCCATTATGAGCTCCATTGTACAATTTGCCACTTGGTACTATCTGTTGAGCCAAGGGGAACCTGGAAAAACAAGTGCTTTTTTGTTTTTGGCCCCGTTTTTTGGCGTTTTGTCAGGTTGGGTGATACTTGGTGAAGTAGTCCAATGGTTTGTGTATTTGGGAGGCTTCTTCATTATTATCGGCATATTTCTCGTCAACTGGACTTCCTCAAGCAAATAACAAAGGACACCTTTCGGGTGTCCTTTGTCATAGCTTCGGCTTAGATATTTTGCCCCAACCAGTGCAGTAATTCAGGTTTTCTATGCCACAAATGATGATGTATTTGCGCATAAATTACAGCTTCCCGATCATCCCCAAAACCTATATATTCCGGTGTCTGTCGAGGAATACGCTTCTTGGCCAGAAGGTAGCCGTGAACGTATGGATTCTGTTTCCTGGCATCTTTTAATAGAGATTTGAGCTTGACCGATAATCCATGAAGTCCATATTCAATAAGCATACGGTTATAATTAAAACTTGCCGTGTTATCATTCTTATATTTGTTGATGAGAGCTGCGCCATTTTTCCAATCTCCGGTTTCCAAGTAAGCAAGCAGCAACAAATCGCGTACTCCTTGATTATCATTGGGGTTTAACTCCAACAGTTCTTTATAATGCTTTATCGCTTCCGATGTATTTTCCATACTTGTGCATGCCTCAGCATAGCCCATTTTGGCCCTCATATAAGGGCGTGTTTCAAGCTGTCCCCAAAAATATCCCTTGTTCTTTTTGAAAAAAGCTTCGCCCAATGCACGTTCGCCAGCCAATATCCCCTGTTTGTAATAATAGGCCGATTCTTTGACCGTGGCCGCCGCGTTTTCGGCAAGAATATTGTATGCATCGGCGGTATCAGGAAAAAGGATCAGAGCATCTTTGGCCATTTGAATACGTTTCTTCACATTAGGCTCGTCCCACGCATCATAGATGAGATCTTGAGCTTGATCTTTTTTGGAAGGATTTTTCTTGCTTCCTGTTTGGTTCTGATTTAGATTAAGCTGCTTGAGATAATCATTCGCCTCATCCATGGAAGTGAAATTTTGCTCTTCAAGCAATGCTGTTATCTGCTGCAGATCCTTCTCCATTCCCTGTCCACCCAATGAAACCTGTGGTGCAAACTTTTGATCAGGAACGGGTGGCATTTGATCATCCAAGTAATCCATGATTTGATTGCTGCGCTGAGAGATGGCCGCGACAGATACGTTATATTTTTCCGACAAGGATAATTGGGTTGTTTCATACCCGTAAATCAGAGAGAAACAATATTCAACAGCGGCTGGAAAAACACCAGCTTTTTTGATAACAGGCTGTTCATGGTTGGCAAAATCGTTCCACAACCGGATGGCTGTGATTACTTCATGTTGCGGATACTCGGCGGCCATATTCTTAACCAGCATGTGAGCCGTGATTAAATAAAGAGGGTTGTCCCATTTGAGCTCACGATCGATAACGGATTCGTAAATCTCCGCTTCGGTTAATGGGGAACTGTTCACGGTAATTCGTGTAATATTGGCGGCTTCATCCTTGGACAGACAGCATTTCTTATACTTTTTCCCGCTTCCGCAATGGCATGGATCATTTCTTCCCAATTTTTGCATTGACTTATTCCTCCGGCTTTCCACAAAAAATCAGTTTTATTAATTTAATTTTATCAAATGTTTATCTACTATAAAACTGTAAATCGACAAAAAACCCTGATCTAAACAGATCAAGGTTTCTGGAAATTGAATTAAAACGCTTAAATTATTCAACAGGAATCTGTTCTCTGGCCTTTGCGATAAGATCATTGACCTTGTTTTCAAGGTTGATGATTTTTTGCTTTCGCTCCACGATTTCACGATACAGGGATATCGTCCCGGATAATGCATCCGCTGTGCCGGAGGGGTTTGCTTTATTCACGGACTTGGTGAAGGTTTTCCATACAGAGGATAATGCTTTTTTTGAAGCTGAGCTGGAGCTGTTTTCTGATTTGATCTTTACTTTGATGGGATCAATTTCGTCCAATGTTGATCTTATGATGCTTACGGTTTTGGCTGAACTCTTCTTGGCGTCGGCAAGATTCGCTTCTTTCATATTGATATCGTCCCGTGCCAGTTGAGTGGCGGGTCTCAATACATCGGCCTTGGTGTTAGAAATGAAATCAATGTTTTATTTCCTGTCATTCGTGCTAAACTGATTTGTTTATTGACAGAAGTATAGCTTGCGAGCAATGGCTTGTAACGGTCCCGCGCCTGCTTGACTTGGGCATCCAATCGATTGATTTTATCGGCATCGATCTTTTTCATTTGTTTGTTCAAGTGAAGCAGGGATTGCTCATTGGCATCGTGCAAGTATTTGATTTGACCTTCATTGATCACATTTTGATCGTTTAGAGCTATAAAATCGTTGTACAGTCTTGTTATTTGAGCTGCTTTATTTCGATCTGCGGCTGCAATAGTCTTATCCAGGGAGGCCTTGACGGCAGGTGTTATCTCAATGGATGCGGCGGACGCCAAGTATGGGGCTGAAAACGTCAGGATGAAAATGAGAATGAACACAGAGATTCTTTGGACTGTTAGCATGAATAATCCCCCATTAATTGAGAACATAGAAAACGCAAAAAGCACCTGTATGATTGACGGGATACGCCAAATCTTACAGGTGCTTCCTTTTGCAAGTTCTTTTAATATACTTGATGAGACTCCCGAGTGTCAAGGGCTTGATCCAATTTTCTTCTCATGCTTTTTTCTCATGTATTTCTCACAAAACTGTAGTATAATGTCGCTGACATTGTAAATATATTAAGCTTAGTTCCCCATCCTTTATGTATGATGACTTAAAATACAAATCTAACTTAAACCAAAAAAGAAAAGGTGGCATAATCTACATGAAGAAATTGCTTGTACTTGGACTTTCCGCTTGTCTATTGTTTAGTTTTACCGGCTCTGCTTTTGCTGCTTCACCTACGAATACTAAATCCAGTGAAAAAACGGTTCATGCTGCTGCTGTAAAGAAAAAAACTGTGAAAAATTCAACCCATACCAAGAAGCAAACGGTGAGTCACACAAATGTCAATGCCAAAAAAGCACTTAAGAAAGCGGTCAAAACAGCTAAAACAAAAGTTGCAAAAAACTAGCCTCAGTCAATTATATTTTTATGGTAATCAGGAGGGAGGAACTATAAAGTGAAAAAGAAGATTTTAACGATAATGGTGGCCTTACTTTTAGTCGCAAACAGCTCAATGGCATACGCAACAACAAAATCCTCGGGAAAAAGTACAGGAAGCGCTCCGAGCACTTCGGTAAGGTCGGGGACGTTTTCAACTTCCCCTGGATCAAGTTCAAAAACCAGCCCTTCCACAAGTACGTCCCCAGGCAGCGGGTCGAGCAGTAAATCAACAACAAGCGGCAGTACCAGCCAAGGATCAAGTTCACCTTCTTCATCCGTAAATCCAAGTCCATCGTCAGGTTTTAGTGGAGGAGCGTCCAATAAATCGACAGTACCTAGTACATCCAGTTCTAGTAATGATGTAACTAAAAACGGCTCAACCTATAGCACGGGTGCTCAACGTCCGTCTAATGCCGTGGATGGAAGCAGAGTAAGTCCGTATTCTGGAAAAACTTATTATGGGGGTAGCACTTATTCTAATTCTCCTCCGCCCAGTTATCGCACAAGTCATTTCTGGCCTGTTGTTGGTGCGTTTGCAGCGGGTACTATGCTTGGATCTATGATTCATCCCTGGGGAGGATATTATCCACAAAACGGGGGAGGTTATGTGCATCAACCGTTCTCATTCCTTACTTTGTTTCTGGATGTAATTATCATATTATTTATCATTTGGCTATTGGTT
Organism: Paenibacillus sp. GP183; assembly: GCF_900104695.1. NCBI lineage: Bacteria > Bacillati > Bacillota > Bacilli > Caryophanales > Paenibacillaceae > Paenibacillus > Paenibacillus sp. GP183. The sequence goes on along the minus strand of NZ_FNSW01000001.1, from coordinate 1,974,599 downwards.
TTTGTTTTCAGACTGATTGTTAGAAGGAGATAACGCATTATGAAAATTCTTTTTGATGAACAGGATGTAGTGGATTCAGTTCATGTATTTATTGCTGCCAAAGAGAATAGAGGCTTCGTTGAAGGAAGCGAGCCTCATCAAGTCAAAGAGGTCGAGCTTATTTTTGATTCCGGAATATCAGCAAGTGGAAGAATCCACGGATTCAATCATTACTTGAGTCAGCAAGATGTCATCGATGCAGTAGCCACGTATTTGTCGTCCTATTACTCGTTCGAAGCGGATCGTTTATTGATCGATTTAGCATGGGACGAAACGACGAAGAAATTTAGTGCGGAGATCGTCGTAGAACGGTAGCTTAAGCTTTTTGTTTGTTTAAAAAAAACATGATTCTTGATGTAATTAAAGGATCGCTGCGGCGGTCTTTTTTCTTTTGATCAGAAAGTATAAGTTTTATAAACTTATCTTGCTTCGCATCAACCTTGACAAACGCGCTCGTCTTTTAGGACGGCTTAGCCGTTTATCCTTGTTACCGAGGAGTTTATGCGTTTTGGGGTAATACTTTAACTATGGAGTATTCTTGTTTCCAAAATAGGTGTGGGTCATTAATGGAGGTACCAATTGGATGAAGCATAACCTTTTATTGTTTATTGCCCATTTTGGCTATATTGGCATTTTTGCTGCTTTAGTGCTTGGAATTATAGGCTTGCCTATACCTGATGAGTTCATTATGACGTTTGCAGGATACTTGATCTCACAAGGAAAGCTTAACTATTTGATTACCGTTATAGTTTCAACGGCAGGCAGCTTTACCGGCATGTCTGTGAGCTATTTTATCGGGTATAAATTTGGTTACCCGCTATTGGAGAAGCACGGTAGTAAATTCCTTATTACCAAAGCGAAGTTGGATCGAGCTCACAACTGGTTCCAAAGATTTGGAAAATTCGCAGTGCTTATAGGATACTTTATTCCTGGAGTTCGCCATTTAACGGCTTATTTTGCAGGTATCAGCAAATGGTCTTACCCCAATTTCATCGTATATGCGGCACCCGGGTCCTTTCTCTGGTCCATTTCTTTTATTACATTAGGTACCTTTTTGGGAGTTCATTGGCATGTCGTTACCGAAAAGATCCACAGTTACCTGTTGGTTATACTAATCTTATTAATTGTAGGTGCACTAGTTGTATGGTATTTCAGAAAAGCTGAAGACAATAAAGCTAACGCGGATTGAACCTTTATCTTTATTACTGCAAAAAAAAGGGAAAAGCCTGGGAAATAGTTGGCTCTTCCCAGGCTTTAGATTATTTAGATCCATCGTCAACATCATTCACATTTTCATTGCTGTCTTCATTATTGTCATTATTGCCGTTGCTGCCGCGTACTAGCTTATGATCAGATTTATCATTATAAAAGGTTACGCCATTGTAAGTCATCGTGTTAACGCTGTTTGTTGTTATAGTTGCGCTTGATGTGTTATTTCCACTGCGTACCTTAACGATAAAAGTACCGCTTGGAACTTGAAAATGATACTGAAGTTTACCGTTAGCGGTTTCCAACGCAGTCAGACCGAAGTCCCCATACTGGGAGGCAAGAGTTTGTCCATATTTTGCCGTTTGTACGGTACGGTCGGCATTATTTATCAGGGTAATGGTTGTGTCCTCTTTTTTTGCGCCATTCAGGTCAATTTCACCGTTGATGTTATGGTAATAATCACTTTTCGGATCCACTGCGGCTCCTAGTTGATACACATACGGCTTAGCGTTTGGATGTTTAAAATCGAACATATCCAGCAGATTGTTGGCATTTTTATCGCGATTGTTTAATGCAGGCAAATTATAATTCCATTCAAGGAATTTCAAGATAGACGTATGATCATACTGCACATGGCTTACATAGTTTTGCTTTGAGTAAGGCGAAATCACTAATGCCGGAACTCGTGTGCTGTTTCCTATGAGACCGTCTGCAGTTTTAACAGCTTCAGGTGGAGCAACATGGTCGTAAAACCCGCCGCCTTCGTCGTAAGTGACAATTATAGCCGTGTCTTTCCAGTAAGGGCTATTCATGATTTGATTGATCGTTTTGACGGTAAAATCTTCTGCGGATGGTGTACTTTGATTTCCTAATCCCGGATGTTCATCGTCACCGTAACCGCCTTTTATAAAACTAACTGTCGGCAGAGTCCCGTTCGCAACGTCCTGAGAAAAATGAGTATAGTCCTTTAAATTTTGAATATATTTACCATCTTCATAATTCTGGAAATATTGAAACGGATTATGATGCGGCGAATATTTTAAGGCTTCCGGAGAGCCGGGATTAGCTTTGGCAGCATCCCATCCACCCGCATACCATGCCCAAGATTGATTGTTGGCTGTGAGTTCATCACCGATGTTTTTATATGTGAGATTGTACGTAAGTCCTTTTGGATTATCTCCGCCGAACGGACCGTTTTTGGGACTGGGATCACTGGTAATTTGCGAGGAAGGAACATTATTGTTAGCCGGGTCAGATCCATTGCCGGATTGAGCGGCTATTAAATAAAAGGCACCTGGAGTAGAAGGACCGGAAACAGGTTGGAAATAGTTGTCGGCCAAAGCATAGTGTTGAGCGTATTGCCAATAGGCCGGGATTTCATTGTAATCAAAATAGGACATGGATAGTTTTCCGCGGGTAGGATTGGTCCCTTTGGAATTCATGGTATAGAACTTGTCCATTTTTCCGCCATCCACCATGGCGATCATGTCAGCGTAGCCATGGTTGACGTCAGGTTGTTGAATTTTGGCTTTTCCCGTATCATGCCACGGATACACCGGGTTCCCGTTATCATCAGGATTGTAGACATTGCCCGATACATCCTTTACAACATTGTCCGATACATGCTTGAAATTAACTACATCTTGCGGAGTCCCGCTTATTGCGTGAAATCCCGGAGCATAAGGATAAGTCCCCCAGTAGTTATCAAAAGTCCGATTTTCCTGAAAGATGACGACAGTGTGCTTGACGGGTGAATTCGTAACAGAGCGATCAGCACTTACCGGAGCCATGGCAACAGATGATGTCATCACCAGGCTGCTCAATGCAGAGCCAAGAATTTTTTGTTTTAAATGCATAAGATTTTTTCTCCTCCTAGTACGTTTGGTTTTTGAAGCTAATGTATATTAAACTATCTCATTGTTTTTCAATAATAAGATTATGTAAATCAGGTTTGGATTCTTTTTCTCGCGAGATGCTTAGTAAAATCCCAATGCTTGTTAAGCTTATCAGCAAGGAGGAACCGCCGTAGCTTATAAATGGAAGTGGTATTCCCGTTATAGGAATACTGCCGGTGACTCCCCCTAAATTGACCAGGGCCTGGAACCCTATTAGAGAAATAATCCCTATTCCGGCCAAACATCCAAACAAATCCTCACATCGAACAGCAATTAGAAGGCCCCTCCATAAAAACAATACATAAATGAGTAAAAAAATAGCGTCTCCTATAAATCCAAATTCTTCTCCAATTACTGAAAAAATAAAATCAGTATGCGCTTCGGGCAGATAAAAATTCTTTTCTATGCCTAGTCCAAATCCTGTTCCAGTAATTCCACCATGTCCAAAAGCATACAAGGATTGTACAAGCTGATAGGAGGTTCCTTGTGGATCGGTCCACGGATGCAAAAAAGAAGTAAATCTTTGTATTCGATAGCTTTTGGCCAAAACGATTATCAAGGCTATTGGGGAAACACATAATAATATGGCTAGCAAATGCTTGGAATTAGCCCCGCCAACAATAATAACTATCGAGGTACCCAGAAGAATGACAATAACAGAGCCAATATCAGGTTGAAGCATGATGAGCCCAGCTACTAAACCCATAAGAAGAATAACGGGTAAGAGTCCCTTTTTAAATTGCTGAAATTTTTCACCTTTTTTATGGATTAAGGCAGCTATATAAAGCACTAAAGCAATTTTAGCCAATTCAGTTGGTTGAACCCCAAAGGGTCCTATACCGAACCAGCTTTTATGACCGTTAATATTCGTACCTACAATTACGACGAGTATTAAAAGAATAAGACTACCCAAAAATAAGATCTTGACCCATTTTTCAAATTTTTTATAATGAATATTCATAAAAATGAACATTGAAATCACTCCGATTATGGCCCAAACGGATTGTTTTTTTTCAAAGTACCAAGCACTATGGTACCTCATGATGGATGTTGCTGCACTTGCACTAAAAACCATGACTAAACCAAAAGATACCAGCAAAAAGGTCAGAAAAAGAAAGAGAAAGTCAGGTTTTCCTCTCTTTACGGCAGTCATTTCGTTTCCCCCTTCTTCTTATTTTTGGTTAATCTCCGAACTAAAAAGGTTTCTTTCCATGAATCTTAATACTTAGGACTAAACCAATGGAAATCATGTTCGTCATGAGTGAGCTTCCGCCGTAACTGATAAAAGGCAAAGCAATTCCCGTTAGCGGCATCAGCCCGGTATGCATGGCTATGTTTTCGAATATTTGCAGTGTGAACATGGATATTACCCCAATCACAACATAAGTCCCAGACAAATCGTTACAATCCATCGCGATTTTGATTAATTGATAGATGAGAATAAAGTATAAGAGAATAAGGACAGTCGAGCCCGCAAATCCAAACTCCTCTCCAATGACGACAAATATAGAGTCTGCATAGTCGTATGGAATGTAACCAGCTTGTACGAACTTCCCGTGTTTGAATCCCTCGCCTAAAAACTGTCCTGTGCCCACAGCTTTGATTGAATTCAATACGTGCCAGCTTTGATTGGGATCACTCGCTGGATTCAAGAAGGTTTGGATACGGTGCAGCTGATGAGGCTTTACAATTTTGGAAAACAGACTGAAATCATAAAAATATAAAGCTGTGATCCCTGCGATCATACTAGCTAATCCAACAAGTCCTATGATCGAATGGGTTACTCGTACATTCCCAATCCATAGCATCCCTAAAAAAATACAAACAAACACAATGGAGGTTCCGAGATCGGGTTGGGTAAGCACAATAAAAAAGGGCACTGTTATAAGCAGCCCAATGGGAAGGATATCTTTAAATTTGAATATCAAGTTAGCTCCGCATCGTCATATGGTAAGTTCCTGGTAAGTAATGGTATCGGTAGAAATACAAGCAGATAAAAGCCGATTGAACAGTTGTCCTTCAAACTGTCTGCGGTTGGTACGGAAGCAAAATTCATTCAAGTAGGCTTGCAGATGCTTAGGTGCCAAGCCGTGAAACGTACCGCCAATAAAAGCTTGGCGTTTGAGATCATCGTATGAAGCCACTTCAAATGATCCGGGTTTTCTTTGACGTTGAATTTGAGCGGCTGATGGTTGTATTCTTTCGCAAGCGCGTTGTAAGAATGGTAAGCGTCGCTGCTGATCGTTGCGCCGGGTTCGATATGACGCTGTGCAAAATCGATCAGCGTTTTCCCTTTTACATCCGGAATCACTTGCATTTTGACGTATTGCGGTGCTCCCTGTTTGTTGAGTGAAACACCTACGAGCACGGGCGTTTGTTCGGTGCCACGACCGCGTTTGCCGCCTTCTGTTGGTGCGCCAAAGAAGGCATCATCGAGTTCAACCAAGCCGGCCAGTCGATAGTTGGCATCGCGATCACCCATAGCTTTCCTGACTTTCTGAAGGAGCAACCAGGCTGTCGGATAGGTCAATTCAAGTTCTCGAGCGATATAGGTTGCAGAGATGCCGCGTTTATCATGGGCGATTAAAAAGATCACCCAAAACCATGTCAACAAAGGCGTGTGCGTTTTATGCATAATGGTACCGGCCGTCACGGAAGTTTGATGCTTACAAGCCACACACTGGTAAAGCTTCCGCGTCTCTAGGAAATAGAACGATTGGCTTTGGCATTTCGGACAGCAAAACCCTTCGGGCCAACGAATCTGGAACAGATGATCGTGACATGCTTGTTCCGTATTAAACTTCTCTTGAAACCTCTTAAGCGTCATCGTTTCTTGTTGAGCCACGCCAATCACTCCCGAACATTCGTTTGTATTTATTATATCAAACAAATGTTCGTATTTAAAGACCTTGCTGAAACAACTTGATATTCAAATCTTTAAATAAATGCAAAGTATCTCCGTTTCTTTTTTCAAGCAGTTTTGCTGCCAAGAGGATCACAGAAACTTTGGCCAACTCTGACGGTTGAAATTGCATGATACCCAGATTGATCCATCGTCGGGAGCCATTGATGGTCATCCCTTTAAACATGACATACACGAGGAGAAGGATGGATATTCCGTATAAAATCCAAGATAAGTGACGGACAACTATTCTATAATCCATACATGCTATAAGAAGCATAGGTATGAGTAAAACTAGAAACATTACAGCATTGTTGATGTGCAAACCCTGATATTTGGTTCCATAGGTCGCACTGTATATGACAAATGTACTGATGACCAAGAAGCAGGCTAATATGAATAAAATAGGGATATCCAGATTTTTCAATTTAACAAGCAACTGTTTCACCACTTTTATAGGTTTACTATCTCTCTAATCTTATACAGGAAAATTAGAAGAAACATTAAAATAAGATTAAAAACTTATTTTACTAAACAAAGGAAGTTTTTTGCTTGACAACCTGGGATTGCGGGAGTACTATACATCTGAACTTTGGGCTTTTTTAATTGTATTTAGGAAGGGGGGAACTGAAAAATGGACGGAAGCAGTCGAATGTGTAAATTGTTGAACATTGTTGTAGTTTCTATAAGCAGGAACACTGACTTTTCTTCCTCAATGATAGAGGAAGTCTGTCCATTTTCAGTTTGCCCCCAATGGGTCTAGGCTGAGTAATGTAACTGACTCCAACATTGATGGAATGATCTTCAGAAACTCTCCCTGCTTCAAGCAGAGGAGAGTTTATTTAATTGACAGGAGCGGAATACCATGAAAGGTTTGTTCATTGCAATGAATCACAAAAATAAATTTGGTTGGGCGGATATCGTTGTGATTTTCCTGCTGCTGTCCGTTCTGTATGCTGCTGCCAAACTGGGTTCAGGCATGCGAGTACCGCTCTCTCAAGAACATCAGCCAACCTTGAGCCTGGATCCCATATGGCTGCCTTATTATGCAGGACGTTCTCTGCTTCGAATGTTTATTGCTTTTGGCGCATCACTCATTTTTACATTTGTTTACGGACATATCGCGGCGTACAATCGTACGGCAGAAAAATTCATGATCCCGGCTATTGATATTTTACAGTCCGTACCTGTGCTGGGCTTCCTCACAGCAACAGTCATAGCTTTTATGGCTTTGTTTCCGGGGAATCTGCTCGGAGTTGAATGTGCATCGATTTTTGCAATATTCACCGGTCAGGTCTGGAATATGACGTTTAGTTTTTATCATTCGCTTTCGACAATTCCCCGCGATTTGAATGAAGCTTCCAAGATTCATCGGTTGGGTGTTTGGACTCGTTTTACCAAGTTGGAGGTTCCATTTTCCATGATCGGATTGGTATGGAACAGCATGATGTCATTCGGCGGGGGATGGTTTTTTCTCGCGGCAAGCGAATCCATTAGCGTATTGAATCAGGATATCCATTTACCCGGTATAGGATCATACATGGCAATGGCAGCAGACCAAGGAAACAGCAGCGCAATCGCATATTCTATCATTACTATGGTCATCATGATCATTGCCGTCGATCAGTTATTCTGGAAGTCCGTTGTCGCTTGGACACAAAAATTCAAAAACGAACAGACGGAAGCCATTGAAATGCCAACTTCTTGGGTGTTTGACATTCTCAAACGAGCTCGTTTTGTTCAATGGGTGAATCGCAAAGTAACGACTATTGTTCATGATTCCATGATCAGGCTGATTGAAACAGGCACAAGTGTTCAATTACCGCCAACACCATTACTCCTCAAGAGAATGATGAAATGGACAGTAGGGATCATTGGAAGTATATTCGTCTCGAAACTCGTTTACGAAGGTATTTTAGAGATCGCTAAATTAAGCTGGTATGAAGTTTTTCATGTGGTTATACTAGGTCTACTCACGGCATTACGAGTGTTTTTGTCTACGCTGTTGGCCGCTCTATGGACGCTTCCCATTGGAGTATTCATAGGAATGAACC